>CAZNAH010000001.1:0-33594 GCA_964570735.1 uncultured Hyphomicrobiaceae bacterium
CCCGCCCCGCCCGCAGCCAGCCGGGGCTGGCGTGCCGCCGCCCGCGCGAATCCGAGCCGAAATTGGGCGCGCCGCCGAAGCCCGCGATGCGGTTCAGCGTGGCGGTCGAACTGTTGCCTTCGAGGTCGATCTGCAACGTGGAGCCGATGAACAGATCGGCGTAATGCCCCGCGAGCTGGCAATAGGCGCGGTTCGAGCGCATCGACCCGTCGGGGCCGGTGAAGAACACATCCGGCCGCGCGGCGACATAATCCTCCATGCCGACCTCCGAGCCCGCGCAATGGATGCTCTCGACGAAGCCGGATTCGATCGCCGGGATCAGCGTCGGGCACGGATTGACGCTCATGAAGCGGCAGATTTTGCCGCGCAGGCCGAGTTCCTCCGCGAAGGTCGGAAGAATGAGTTCGATGGCGGCGGTGTCGAAGCCGATGCCGTGATTGAGGCGCGCGATGCCGTAGGGCTCGTAGATGCCCTTGATGACCATCATGGCCATCAGGATCTGGATTTCGGTGATGGCGGCCGGGTCGCGGGTGAAGATCGGCTCGATGTAGTACGGCTTCGGCGCCGGCACGACGAAATTCACCCAGCCGCCCGGCACATCGACGCGCGGGAGCGTTTGCTCGATCCGGTTGACCTGCGCGATGAGGATGCCGTTCTTGAAGGCGGTCGCCTCGGCGATAGGCGGCGTGTCTTCCGTGTTCGGCCCGGTATAGAGGTTGCCTTCCGCATCGGCTGCGTCGGCCGCGACGAGGCTCACGCGCGGGGCGAGGTCCATGAAATAGCGGCTGTAGAGTTCGAGATAGGTGTGGATCGCGCCGAGTTCGATCTGGCCCGACTTGACGAGCCCGGCCATGCGCACGCCCTGCGGGCCCGAGTAGCAGAAGTCGAGCCTCGCCGCGATGCCGCGCTCGAACACGTCGAGATGGGGCGGCAGCGCGAGGTTCGACTGCACAATATGCAGGCCGTTCACGCGCGCCGGGTCGGCGGCGGCGAGAGCGCGTGCGAGGAAATCCGCGTGCTTCTGGTTGTTACCCTCGATGCAGACGCGATCGCCGGGGCGGAGAACGGCCTCGAACAGGGCCGTGGCGTTATCCGCCTCCACGATTTTGCCGATCGCGAGATGCGCCGCCGCGGCGAGGCGCACATCGCGGTCGCGTTTCAGCGTGTCCCAGGTCCGGCCGCCCGCCAGCATCGTCTCACAGCTTGAATTTCGGATCGAGGTAATCGCGCAGGCCGTCGCCGAACAGGTTGAAGGCGAAAACCGTGATCGAGATGGCAAGGCCGGGGAACACGATCATCCACGGCGCCTCGCGGTAGAAATCGGCCGCGCTGCCGGACAGCATCAGGCCCCAGGCCGGCGTGGGTTCGGTGACGCCGAGGCCGAGAAAGGACAGCGACGCTTCGAGCAGGATCGCCTGCGCGACGAAGGCCGCGAACATGATGATGAACGGCGCGAAGACGTTGGGCGCCATATGCCGGAAGATGATGCGGCCGCTGCTGTAGCCCGCCGCGCGCGCCGCGTCCACATAGGGCATTTCGCGCACCGCGAGCGCGGACGAGCGCACCACGCGCGCCACCTTCGGGATGATCGGGATGGCGATGGCGACGACGAGGTTGATGTCCACGCCCAGCACCGGATAGCGGCCAAGCATCGCAACGACCACCACGGCGAGCACGATGATCGGGAATGACAGCAGCACGTCGATGAAGCGCTGGATGATGAAATCGAAGCGGCCGCCGTAATAGGCGGAGATGAGGCCGATGGCTCCGCCGATCAGGCAGCCGAGCGCGGACGACAGGATGCCGATCGTGAGAGCGGTGCGCGCGCCGTAGAGCACGCGGGTAAAGACGTCGCGGCCGAAATTGTCGGTGCCGAACCAATGCTCCGCGCTGGGAGGCATGAGCAGCGCGCCGAAGTCGATCGAGTAGGGATCGTAAGGCGCGATGACCTCTGCGAGGAAGCTGCACAGCGTCAGAAGGAAGATGAGGAAGAGCGCGAAGGCCGCCACCGGCTGCGCCTTGGAGAAGGCGAGCAGCACGGACGGCTTGCGGGGCTTGGCGGGCGCGAGGGTGTCCGGGGCTCCGATGCTGACCATCAGCGTGCTCCATACCGGATGCGCGGGTCAATCGCCGCGTAGAGGAGATCGACGACGAGATTCGTGACGATGAAGATCACAGCGATGAGCATCACGATGCCCTGCGTGAGGGTGTAGTCGCTGCGCGTCACGGCCTGCACGAAGAGGCGCCCCACGCCGTTCAGGTTGAAGACCTGCTCGGTGACGACGAGGCCGCCGATGAGAAAGGCGAACTCCAGGCCCAGCACGGTGATGAACGGCAGCAGGGCGTTCCTCAGCGCGTGATGGCCGACGACGCGCCGCTCCGCCACGCCTTTGGCGCGCGCCGTGCGGATATAATCTTCCTGCATGACCTCGATGATGGAGGAGCGGATCATGCGGGTCAGCACGGCCGAATAGCGGAAGCCGATCGCGAGAGCCGGCCAGATGAGCTGCGAGATATTCGCCCAGGGGTCGACGTAGAACGGCGTATAAGTGACCGGCGGCAGCCAGTTCAGCGTCGACAGCAGGATCAGGATGATGATCATGCCGAGCCAGAAGGACGGCACGGCGAGCCCCGCGATCGTCACCATGCGGATCGAATGGTCGATCAGCGTATCCTTGTAGAGCGCCGAGGCGATTCCCAGCGGCAGCGCCATGAGCACGGCGATGATGGTCGCCATGACGGCCACCTGAAGCGTCAGCCCGAGACGCGTGCCGATCTCGTCCGAGACGGGCAGGTCGGTCCACATCGACTTGCCGAGATCGAAGGTGGCGAGCCCGACCATCCAGTCGGCAAACTGCTCGTAGAGCGGTTTATTGAGGCCGAGCCTTTCCCGCTCGGCCTCGATCATTTCGAGGCTGACATTGCCGCCGTCGCCACGCAGCTTCAGCTCGACGATGTCGCCCGGCACGACGCGCAGCATGAAGAAGACGAGGATCGCCACGCCCGCGATCGTCGGGATCGCGTAGAGAATGCGTTTCACGAGATAGCGTAGCATGGCGTCACTCTGCTTGCGTCAAGGCCGGACCGTAGCGTCGGGCAGCGCCCCTATTTCTCGGGCGCGAGCCAGACGTCGCCGAGATCCTGCCCGAACAGGTGGCTCGCCGACATGGTCCAGCCCTTGACGCGCGAGTTCAGCGCGACCGTGCGGTACCACCAGATGAACGGGACCTGGTGAGCCTGCTCGATCACACGTTTGTTCATCTGCTGCACAAGAGCCGCGCGCTTGGCGGGGTCCGTCTCGCGCTTCTGCTTTTCGAACAGCGCGTCGAATTCCTTGTCCTCGCCCGTTGCCGGGTTGTCCGGCGAGCCGGAAACATAGCGCGTCAGGTTGATGGACGGGTCTTCCGGCACGGCGTTGATGAAGTCGAGCACGACATCGAACTGCTTGTCGCGCACGGCCTGACGGTATGGAGCCGTTTCGAGCTGCTTGTGCTCGACCTCCACGCCGATCTGGCGCCACTGGTCGATGAGGAAGACGCCCGCCGCCGTGTAGGGCTGGTTCGTCGTGCGGTTGATGAGCGAGAATTTCAGGTTTTCGACGCCCGCTTCCTTCAGGAGCTTCTTGGCGGCTTCCTTGTCGGCCTTTCCGTTCGGCCCGAAGCCCGGGAATTTGGCCAGTTCGGCCGGGTCTGTCGAGAATGGAGCGCCGGGACGCATGATGCCGCCGACATTGCGCAGCACGGCCGTCTTGCGCAGGCCCTGGCTTCCCGCCTGGCGGTCGATGGCCATGGAGAGCGCCTGACGCACGCGCACGTCGTTAAACGGCGGCTTGGCGCCGTTGAAGACGAGGACGAGGCTGGTGCTCCAGTCGCTTTCGTAGAATTTCACGTTGTCGCCCATCGCAGCGGCTAGCCGGTCGCGGTCGGCGGGGCTCACCGTGCGGAACTCGCCCAGGATCTGCCCGCCCTGGATCGCGTTCACCATGGCGGCGGACTGGCTAAACTGAACCGCGCGGAAGCCATCGAGATAAGGCCGGTCCTTTCGGAAATAGTTCTCGAAGCGGACGCCCGCCGTGTGGCTGCCCTTGACGTTCTCGACAAACTTGAAGGGGCCGGACCCCATGATGTTCTGGATGGGGAAGCGCGGGTCTTCCGCCAGCTTCTTCGCGGAATAGATGCAGCCGTTCGGGCTTGCCAGCGTCAGCAGCATCGCCGGGTTGGGCGCTTTCAGCTTGAAGACGACCGTGGTCGGCGAAGGCGTCTCGATGACCGCGATGTCGGAAAGCTGCGCCTTGCGGAAGGACGGCACGCCCTCCGGCGGCTGGCGGTAGCGGTCGTAGGACGCCTTGATGTCCTCGGACGTGAGGGGCGAGCCGTCGTGGAACGTCACGCCGTCGTGGATTTCGAAGGTGTAGGTCAGCCCGTCATCGGAGATCGTCCAGGACTTTGCGAGATCGCCGACGATGTTCGGATAATTGGCGAGATCGACCTTCACGAGAAGCGAATAAAACGGCGCGACCGTGTGAAGAACGGCGAACGTATCGGAGCCGCCGCAGTCGAAGGTCGGCGCCTCCGCGCTGATGCCATAGATTAGCGTACCGCCTTTGGTCGGCGTTTCTGCCGCCGCTGCGCCGCAGAAGCTTGCGAAAGCCAGCGTCAACAGCCCTGTTATCGTCTTTTTCATGGTTCCTCCCTGATGAACGACAGTTTTAAGATTTTGATATTTTGTTTTTTATTTACTATACCTTATGGCACGCAACGAAATGGCTTGGCTCGATGTCACGAAGAGCCGGAACGACTTCAAAGCATTCCCCGCTCGCCAGCGGGCAACGGGTGTTGAACACGCAACCCGGTGGGGGGCGCAGCGGAGAGGGGATTTCGCCTTTCAGGGCACGCGGCTTTCTCGCGCGTTCGATCAGCGGATCGGGAACGGGCGCCGCATCGAGTAGCGCCTGGGTGTAGGGATGGAGCGGCTTCTCGTAGAGGGCGTCGCGCGGCGCCCATTCCATGACGCGGCCGAGATACATCACCATGATGCGGTCCGAGATGTGCCGGACGACGGCCAGGTCGTGCGCGATGAAGAGGTAGGTGAGGTTGTAATCGTGCTTGAGGTCGTGCAGGAGATTCAGGATCTGGCCCTGGATCGACACATCGAGCGCGGAGACCGGCTCGTCGCACACGATGAATTTCGGCCGCATGGCGAGCGCCCGCGCGATGCCCACGCGCTGGCGCTGTCCGCCCGACATTTCGTGGGGATAGCGCTCCGCCATGAACCCGTGCAGCCCGACCTGCGACAGCAATTCCGCCACGCGGGCCGCCGCTTCTTCTTCGGACTGAACAAGCTTGTGCACGTGCAGCGGCTCGGAGATGATCTTGCCCACGGTCATGCGCGGGTTCAGCGACGAGAACGGGTCCTGGAAGATGACCTGCATCCGCCGGCGGACGGGCAGCAGCGCCTTGTGATCCGCCTGTGCGATGTTCTCGCCTTCGAAGACAATTTCGCCGCTCGTCGGCTCCTCAAGGCGCAGGATCGTGCGCGCGACCGTCGTCTTGCCGCAACCGGATTCGCCGACGAGTCCGAGCGTCTCGCCTGTCGGGATCGTGAAGCTCACGTCATCGACGGCGCGCACCTTAGCAATGCTGCCGCCTCGCAGCGAGAAGCCGAGGCTGACCGTGAACACCTTCTTGAGGTTCTTGATGTCGAGCGCCGTCGCGGCGTTGTCCGGACCGGATGGCGCATCGCCGGCGGCCTGTCCGGGCATCCGCAGCGTGGCAAGGTGATCGCCTACGCGCTCGGAGTGATGGCAGGCCGCCCAATGCCCCTCGCTCGTCTTCTTGAGCGGCGGCTCGATCTTGCAGATGTCCGTGCTGAGGGCGCATCTCGGCCGGAAGCGGCAGCCCTCCGGCGGGTTCCGCAGATCGGGCGGCAGTCCCTCGATGGTGGGAAGGCGCGCGGTGCGCGGCAGGTCGAGCCGCGGGATGGAGTTCATCAGCCCCACGGTGTAAGGGTGCTGGCTTTCGAGGAAAACCTTGTCCGCCGTGCCGCGCTCCACGACCTTCGCAGCATACATCACATTCACCCGGTGCGCATAGCGCGCCACGATGCCCAGATTATGCGTGATGATGACGACCGCGATGTTGAGCCGTTCCGACAGATCTTTGAGAAGTTCAAGGATCTGGGCCTGGATCGTCACGTCGAGCGCCGTCGTCGGCTCGTCCGCGATGATCAGCTTCGGCTCGCAGGCCAGACCGATGGCGATCATGACGCGCTGGCGCATGCCGCCCGAAAGCTGATGCGGGTATTGATCGAGGCGGCGCTCCGGGTCGGTGATGCCCACCATCGTCAGGAGTTCGACGGAGCGCGCGCGCGCCGCCTTTTCGTCGATCCCCATATGGATCAGCATGGGTTCGGCGAGCTGGTAGCCGATGCTCAGCACGGGGTTGAGCGAGGTCATCGGCTCCTGGAAGATCATCGCGATCTCGCTGCCGCGGATCTGGCGCAGTTCTTCGTCGGAGAGTTGCAGGAGGTCGCGCCCCTGGAAGAAGATTTTGCCGTTGACGATGCGGCTTGTGGTCTTGGGCAAAAGCCGCATCACCGCGAGGGAGGAGACCGACTTTCCGCAGCCTGACTCGCCGACCACAGCGAGCACTTCACCCGGCTTCACATCATAAGAGATGCCCTCCACCGCGCGCACGATGCCGCGAGAGGTGTGAAAGTGCACGTGGAGATCCTGAACGCTGAGAAGATAGTCCGTCGTGGAGTCGTCGGGGGCTACGCTCTGCTCCGAGTGGGAAGATGGCTTCGGACTGTCAACAACGGACAAAGAGACAGTGGCAGGACTGTTCGACAATGCAAACCCTCGACGACCCGAACTGGGTTTTAGGCCGGTTGGTCCGGCGTTTCGGCGTTCCTCACGTTCTTTGTCTTTTGTAGACGGGCTGGACCTGGGCAACAAGTCCGTCTTAATAACTAGAGATACTGCGCTCCCATGAGCAACCACTGATATATCAGTAGCTGTAAACACGGCCTCGCGCAAGCTCGCATCGAGCGCGAGCTTGAAATTGGGCTAAGGCCAGCGTTTTGGCGGGCTGGCTCCCCTCACCTTTTGGTTTTCACGGACGATCACATGCGCGTGAGAGCGGCCCGAAACGCCCGGTGCCGCACTGCCGCTCCATCTTGATCTCAATCCTTTCAGTGTCATATCCCAACCGGAAAACGCCGCACGGGTCGCGGCGTCTGCGTCCTCACTGCAACAGCGGAGCATCATATGCGATGGCACACCCTCGGGCTGCTGGCTGTTCTGGCGTTTTCCTGGTCCGGTATGTCGGCGCACGCCGTTGAACCTCGTCTCGGGCCGAAGAAGCACGCTCAGGTCGATCTCCTCGCGGACCGGAAGGAACTGCCTCCCGGCGGGACGGTCACCCTCGCCATTCGCCAGACCATCGACCCCGGCTGGCATACCTATTGGATCAACCCCGGCGATTCCGGCGAGGCGACCACCGTCGAATGGTCTCTCCCTGCCGGTTTCGAGGCGGGGCCTCTGCAATGGCCCGCGCCGCTCGCCGTGCCGACGGGCCCCCTGATGAGCTACGGCTATGAGGGCACGGTCCTGCTCCTCGCCGATTTGAAAGTGCCCGATACCCTGCCTGCCGGCGGCGCGACCATATCCGGCAAGGTGCGCTACCTCGTCTGCAAGGATATCTGTATCCCGGAGGAGGCCGATGTCAGCCTCACCTTCGGCGGTGAAAGCGCGGGACACCCCCCCGCAGGCGCAGCCGCAATCGAGCGCACGCGCCGCGCGCTGCCCATCCCGCTGCCGGGCGAAGCGCAATATTCCGTGGCGGGCCCGGAAAAGCTCGCCCTGTCCGCGACGCTTGAAGGGTTCGACCTGTCGCGCGTGAAATCCGCGCGCTTCTTCCCCTTCGACTGGGGGCACATCTCCAACCCCGCACCGCAGGAATTCAAGGTCTCCGGCGACCGCCTCGACCTCGCCATGGTGCGCGGCGAAGCGAAATCCACGCCGGATGCGTTGAAAGGCGTGCTGGTTCTCACCGAAGACGTGAACGGCGCCGAGCAGCGGCAGGCGTTCGAGCTTTCGGCGCGGCTCAACGGCGGCGGCGGTGTGCCAGCCGGAAAAGGCGCGGACTTGTCGCCATCCCCGACGCAAGCGGGGGGCTCGGGCGGCAGCGATGCCGGGGCTGCGGGACAGGGAACGGCCGCCGGGAGCGGGCCTGCGACTTTCGCGGGGCTTTCGCTTTTCACTGCGGCGGCGTTCGCTTTTCTCGGCGGCCTCATCCTCAACCTGATGCCCTGCGTGTTCCCGGTGCTCGCGCTGAAGGCGCTGTCCTTCGCCGATGCGCGGTCCGCGGGCACTCACGCGCGGCAGGGCTTTTGGTATCTCGGTGGGGTGCTCGCGAGCTTCACGCTTTTTGCCGGCGCCATCCTCTTTCTGCGCGAGACGGGACAGGCGCTCGGCTGGGGTTTCCAGTTCCAGTCGCCGGAATTCGTGCTGGGGCTCGCCGCGCTGTTCTTCCTGCTGGGTTTGAGCCTGTCCGGCGTGTTCACGGTGGGCGGCAGCCTCATGGCGTTCGGTGACGGCCTCGCGCGCAAGCCCGGCAGCGCGGGGTATTTCTTCACCGGCGTGCTCGCGGCCGTCGCGGCGACGCCCTGCACCGCCCCCTTCATGGGCGCGGCGGTCGGATATGCCGTGACGCAGCCGCCCGCGACCCTCATCACCGTGTTTCTGGCGCTCGCCGCGGGTTTCTCCTTCCCCGTTTTGCTGCTCGCGGTCAGCCCCGCCTTCCAGCGCATCCTGCCGAAGCCGGGAGCGTGGATGGAGACGTTCAAGCAGGTTCTGGCCTTCCCGCTCTACGCGACGGCGGGCTGGCTCGTCTGGGTTCTGAGCATTCAGGCAGGCAGCGACGGCGTGATGGCGGCCGTCGTGGCGCTCACCGGGGTCGGCTTCGCCGCGTGGCTCTGGGGCCGCACAGCGATGTCCGGCGCAGCGGCGCGGATCGCCGGGCCTGCCGTGGCGATCGCCACGCTTGTCTTCGCCTTCTCGCTGACCCCTGTTGCGGGCGATCGGGCCGGACCGACAGCGGCGGCGGCCGAGACATCCGGGCCGAGATCGGAACCGTTCACCGCCGCGCGGCTCGGTGCGCTGATCGACGAGGGTCGGCCCGTCTTCATCAACTTCACGGCCGCCTGGTGCATCACCTGCAAGGTGAACGAGCGCGTGGCGCTGCATTCCGATGAAGTCGCAACAGCCTTCGAGAAGGGCAGGATCGTCTATCTCAAGGGCGACTGGACCCGCCAGAACCCGGAAATCACGGAAGTCCTGACGCGCTTCGGCCGGGCGGGCGTGCCACTCTATCTCTTCTATCCCGGCGGGGGGCAGGAGCCCCGCGTCCTCCCCCAGATCCTGACGGAGTCGATCGTTCTCGATGAGATCGCGTCTCTGTCGGCGATAAAACCTCTGGCAACCAAAGGAGCCTGACATGCTGTTTCGCGCAGCCACACTCGCCTTGACAGGAGCGCTCATGACCGCAACCGCTTATGCCAAGCCCGAAGTCGGCAAGCCGGCACCGGCGTTCACCGCCGTCGACTCCAACGGAAAGACCCACACTCTCGGCGACTTCCGCGGCAAGACCGTCGTGCTCGAATGGACAAACCACGACTGCCCTTACGTGAAGAAGCACTACACCGGCAACATGCAGCAGCTTCAGAAGGACGCCACGGGTGATGGCGTGGTCTGGCTGTCCGTTATTTCATCAGCGCCGGGCGAGCAGGGCCATGTCAGCGGCGAAAAAGCCAACCAGCTCACGAAAGAGCGCGGGGCCGCCCCGACCGCGGTTCTCTTCGATGAAACGGGCGTCGTCGGCCGCGCCTACGATGCGCGCACCACGCCGCACATGTACATCATCAACGGCGAAGGCACGCTCGTCTATATGGGCGGCATCGACGACAAGCCCACAGCCGACAAGGCCGACATCGCGGGTGCGACCAATTATGTGAAGCTCGCGCTCGCCAACATGAAGGCCGGCAAGCCGGTGGAGCCCGCCGTGACGCGCGCCTATGGCTGCTCGGTGAAGTATAGCACCAAGTCCGCCTCCGCGCAGTAAGGACGACAGGGCCGCCCTTGCCGGGGCGGCCTCTTCCAGATCACGCGGCAAGCGCCGGATAGTCGATATAGCCGCGCTCATCCCCGCCATAGAACGTCTCGCGCTGAGGCGCGTTCAAGGGCGCGCCAAGGCGGAGGCGCTCCGGCAGGTCCGGGTTCGCGATGAACTTCCGGCCGAACACCGCAAGGTCCATTCGTCCTTCCGCAATCCAGCGTGCCGCGATTTTCCCCGTGAAGCCGCCCGCGAGCATCAGCGGCCCCCGCCAGAGCCGGCGGCCCATACGCAGCATCGCCATGTCGCGCGCGGGCACCTCATCGACATCCGGACCGCCCGCCGTATCGGGACGCGGCAGGTGCAGATAGCCGATGCCCGTCTCGTTCAGTCTCTCGAAGACATAGCCGAACGTCTCCTCCGGGTTCGCGTCGGCGATGTCGTTGAAGCTGCCGAGCGGGGACAGGCGCAGGCCGATGCGTTCGCGCGGCCAGACCGTGGCGACGGCTTCGATCACCTCGAACAGGAGGCGCGCGCGGTTTTCGACGGCTCCGCCGTAGCGATCGGTGCGCAGGTTCGTCTTCGAGCACAGGAACTGGTCGATCAGATAGCCGTTCGCGCCGTGGATCTCGACCGCGTCGAAGCCCGCCGCCTTCGCATTCCGGGCGGCTGCCGCGTAGTCCGCCACGATGCGGCTGACCTCGTCCGTGCCGAGCGCGCGAGGGGTCTCGAAGGGCACGAATGCGCCGCTGCCGTCAGGGCCTGCCACGAAAGCCTTGCCTGCCGGTTTGATGGCGGAGGGTGCGACCGGCAAAGCGCCGCCGGGTTGCAGGCTGGGATGGGAAATCCGGCCCACATGCCAGAGCTGCATCGCGATGCGTCCGCCGCGGGCGTGGACGCGCTCGACGACCCTCGTCCAGCCCGCGATCTGCTCCGCCGAGTGGATGCCGGGGGTCCACGCATAGCCCTGGCCTTGCGGCGAGATCTGCGTCGCCTCGGTGATGATGAGGGCGGCGGAAGCGCGCTGCTCGTAATAGGTGACGTTCATGTCCACCGGGATGTTGCCCGGCTGGCCTGCCCGGGAACGCGTGAGCGGCGCCATCACGATTCTGTGAGGAAGAGCTAAACCGCCGAGATCGAAGGGCTGGAACAGCGCATCGACAGAACGGTCAAGCTCCCGGACCCGGGTGTCCATATCGTCTCCATCTGTGAGGTAAGCCTATGTTTCGAAACCGGGATTTTGCGGCAAGAGGCGTGATGCGAGGCAAGCCTTTGCCCCGGCCGCCCATTTTATCGCCGGAAGTGGGGATATGCCTTTGAAAGAAAAAGCTCTCATTCGCATGGCTGCTGTGACTTGCTCCGCAATGTGCCTGTGCTGTATCTATTGAATGAAGCGTGTAACCTTATCCAGTCTGTACCCCCCACGGCCGTGCGTCCTTCAGGTGGCCCGGTCAGGACACCGCGAGAGACCTCTTTTCATGACAATCAGCACACTCGGCCGGTTCCCGCTGCGTCTCGGCGCGGCGCTCATGGCGTCCCTTTTTCTCATCTCATGCGGACAGAACGAGCCGAAGCAGCACGCCGCCCCGCCTCCTCCCGCCGTCACGGTCGCCAACCCGATCGAGAAGGTCGTCACGGAATGGGACGAATACACCGGGCGGTTCGACGCAGTGGATACGGTGGAAGTGCGCGCGCGGATTTCAGGCGTGCTGGAGGAGGTCAAGTTCACGGACGGCGCACTCGTCAAAAAGGACGATCCGCTTTTTGTGATCGATCCCCGGCCTTTCGAGCGCGTTTTAGAGCGCGAGCGCGCCAACCTCGTGGCCGCGCAGGTGCGCGCGGAATTCGCGGTGAAGGACGTGGAGCGCGCCCGACCGCTTCTGAAGAACCAGACGATTTCCGAGCAGGTCTTCGATCAGCGGCTCCAGGCTCAGCGCGAGGCTGAAGCGGCGGTGCGTTCCGCCGAAGCGAGCGTCAGATCGGCGGAACTCGATGTCGAGTTCACCTCCATCAAGGCTCCCGTGACCGGACGCATCGGCCGCAAGCTCGTCAGCGAGGGCAATTACATCACCGGCGGCTCGGGTAGCGGCACGTTGCTCACCACCATCGTGACGACCGACCCGATCTACTTCTACTTCGACGTGAGCGAGGCCGATTACCTGAAATATGTGCGCCTCGACGCGCTCGGCGCGCGCCCCAGCTCCCGCGATACTCCGAACCCGGTGTTCCTCGGCCTTCAGGACGAAGCCGGCTTCCCCTATCGCGGCAGGATGAACTTCGTGGACAACCGCATCGACGAGAGGACGGGCACCCTGCGCGGGCGGGCCATCTTCGACAATCCGCAGCAGATTTTCCAGCCGGGGCTGTTCGCCCGCATCCGCCTCGTCGGCAGCGGCGAGTATAAGGCGACGATGCTGCCCGACGAGGCGATCGCCACCGACCAGTCGAACCGGTTCGTCTATGTCGTGGCCGAAGACGGCACCGTCTCGCCGAAGACCGTGGTGCTCGGGCCGCTCATCGACGGGCTGCGCGTCATCCGTTCCGGTATCGAACTCACCGACTGGGTCATCGTCAAAGGGCTCCAGCGCGCGCGGCCCGGCATCAAGGTGACGCCTGAGAAGACCAAGATCGACCCTAACGTAAGAGCGGCCGCCCTGCCATGAGATTCAGCCACACCTTCATCCGGCGGCCCATCTTCGCGGCGGTTCTCTCGATCTTCATCGTGATCGTGGGCGCGCTGGCCTATTTCCGGCTGCCGGTCGCGCAGTTCCCCGAGGTCGCGCCCCCGACCGTTGTGGTGAGCGCGACCTATCCCGGCGCAAACGCGCAGATCGTGGCCGATACCGTCGCGACCGTGCTGGAGCAGGAGATCAACGGCGTGGAGGACATGATCTACATGTCCTCGCAATCGACCGCAGATGGCCGCGTCTCGATCACGGTGACGTTCGAACTCGGCACGGACCTCGATCAGGCCCAGGTGCTCGTGCAGAACCGCGTCGCGGTCGCCGAACCGCGCCTGCCGGAAGAGGTGCGGCGCACGGGCGTCACGGTGCGCAAGAACTCGCCCGACCTCCTGATGGTCGTGCACATGATCTCGCCGGACAATACCTTCGATCAGCTCTACATCTCGAACTACGCCCTCCTCCAGGTGCGTGACGTGATGGCCCGCGTGAAGGGCGTCGGCAGCATCAACCTGTTCGGCCTGCGCGAATATTCGATGCGCGTCTGGCTCGACCCGGACAAGATCGCATCCCTCGGCATGACCGCGAGCGAGGTTATCGGCGCGCTCCAGCAGCAGAACATCCAGGTGGCGGGCGGCGCGCTGGCCCAGCCGCCGATCAGCAACGATCAGGCGTTCCAGACGAGCCTGCAATTGCGCGGCCGCCTCGCCCAGCCGGAGGAGTTCGGCGAGATCGTCGTGAAAACCGGCGCGGACGGCCGCTTCACGCGCCTGCGCGACGTCGCCCGCGTGGAACTCGGCGCGCTCGACTATCTCACGAACGGCTATCTCGACGGCAAGCCGGCCGTCGTGCTCGCCATCTCGCAAACGCCGGGCGCGAACGCGCTGGAAGTGGCGACCGCCGTTCAGGCGACCATGAAGGAGTTGTCCCAGCAGTTTCCGAAGGGCCTTGAATACCGGATCATCTACAACCCGACCGAGTTCATCGCGAAGTCCATCGAGGAATTGATCAAGACCATCTTCGAGGCGGTCATCCTCGTCGTGATCGTGGTGCTCGTCTTCCTCCAGACCTGGCGTGCGACCATCATTCCCATCGTCGCGATCCCGGTCTCGCTCATCGGCACGTTCTTCGTGATGGCGGCATTCGGCTTCTCCATCAACAACCTGACGCTGTTCGGGCTGGTGCTGGCGGTCGGCATCGTCGTGGACGACGCCATCGTGGTGGTCGAAAACGTCGAGCGCAAATTGCAGGAGGGGCTGAGCCCGAAGGAGGCGGCTTTCGCCACGATGGACGAGGTGGGCGTCGCGCTCATCTCGATCGCGCTGGTGCTTTCCGCCGTGTTCATCCCGACCGCGTTCCTCGAAGGCATCACCGGGCAGTTCTACCGGCAGTTCGCGCTGACCATCGCGGCCGCGACCATCATCTCCGCGTTCAATTCGCTCACGCTGAGCCCCGCGCTGTGCGCCATTCTGCTGCGCCCCCATCACGAGATGGAAGAGAAGCGCAAGAGCCGCTCCTTCCTCAACCCCGTGCGCTGGGCCGACGCCTTCTTCGCCGGCTTCAACCGGGTGTTCGAGTGGCTGAGCCGCGGCTATGCCGGCCTTGTGCGGTTCGTCATCCGCATCTCTCCCGTCATGCTGCTGATCTATGCGGGGCTTATCGGCGCGGCGGGCTATCTGTTCGTGAGCGTGCCACAGGGCTTCGTGCCGCAGCAGGACCAGGGCTATCTCATCGTGGCCTTCGACCTGCCGTCCGGCGCCTCGCTGAACCGCACCACCGAGGTCATCGAGCGGGCGGAGCAGACCATACTCGAAACGCCGGGCTTCGCGCATACCGCCACGTTCGCCGGCTTCTCCGGCGCGACGCGCACCAACGCGCCGAATGTCGGCGCCATTTTCGCCGTGATGGAGCCGTTCGAGGAGCGCGTGCCGCTCGGCCTGTCCGCCGACGTGCTCGTCGGGCAGTTGCAGGGCAAGCTCTCGCAGATCCAGGAAGCGGGCATCTTCGTGATCGCGCCGCCATCGCTGCGAGGCGTCGGCACGGGCGGCGGCTTCAACATGTACATCCAGGACCGGCGCGGACGCGGCCTTCAGACGCTCACCCAGGCGACCTACGAGCTGATGCGCGCCGCCAACCAGACGCCCGGCCTCGCGCGCGTCTTCACGACCTTCAACATCAACACCCCGCAGATCTTCGTGGATGTGGACCGCGTCCGCGCGCAGATCCTCGATGTCCCCATCGAGAATATCTTCGAGACGCTGCGCATCTATCTCGGCTCGGCCTATGTGAACGATTTCAACGCCTTCGGCCGCACCTACCGTGTCACGGCTCAGGCCGACGCCCCCTATCGCATCTCGAAGGACGACATCGCGCAGCTTAAAGTCCGCAGCGCTTCCGGCTCCATCGTGCCGCTCGGCTCGCTCGTCACCTTCCGCGATATCTCGGGCCCCTATCGCGTGCCGCGCTACAATCTTTACCCGGCCATCGAGCTCCAGGGCGCTACCGCGCCGGGCATCAGTTCGGGCGAAGGCATCCGCATCATGGAGGAGCTTGCCGCGCGCACCCTGCCGGATGGGATCGGCTTCGAATGGACCGACCTTTCCTATCAGGAGAAGGGCGCAAGCGGGCAGGCGATCTTCATCTTCGCGCTCGCCGTGCTGTTCGTGTTCCTCGCGCTCGCTGCCCAATATGAAAGCTGGAGCCTGCCGCTCGCCATCATCCTCATCGTGCCGATGTGCCTCCTGTCGGCTATCCTGGGGGTCTGGTCGCACGGGCTGGACGTGAACATTCTCACACAGATCGGCTTCGTCGTGCTTGTGGGCCTCGCCGCGAAGAACGCGATCCTCATCGTCGAGTTCGCGGTGCAGCTCGAAGAGCAGGGCCGCAACCGCTTCGACGCCGCCGTGGAGGCGTGCCGCCTTCGCCTGCGCCCCATCCTGATGACGTCCTTCGCGTTCACGCTCGGCGTGGTGCCGCTCTACATCGCGACGGGCGCGGGCTCGGAGATGCGCGTGGCGCTCGGCACGGCGGTGTTCTACGGCATGCTCGGCGTGACCGCCTTCGGGCTGATCTTCACGCCGGTGTTCTATGTCGTCATCCGCGGGCTGTTCGGCAAAAAGCGGCACGACACCGAACCCGGCACGGCCGCCGGCCCGAAACCCGCGCCCGCCGAATAACCCGGCGCGTTCAAAATCATGGCGGCGTCCGCTCCGCGGCGCGCAACGCTTGCGCCGCAGCCTCTTTGCGCCGATTTTAGTCCTCATGCCGACCACCCTGATCGAAACATCAGCCGAAGCCGCCGCGGAAGCCGCGCTCGCCTGCCCGCGGCTGCCCGCCGCCAACACCGCCTTCGCGGAGTTCGTCCTGCCCCAGCTCGCCTCATGGCAGGCGCAGGGCGAGCGCGTGGCCCTCGTCACCGTCATCCAGATCGACGGCGCCGCGCCGCGCCCCCTGGGCGCGCAGATGGCCGTGACCGAACGCGGCGGGTGGGCCGGATACATCTCGGGCGGGTGCCTGGAGCAGGCGCTCGTGGTCGAGGCGCAGCGCGCCATCGCCGAGGGCCGCAACCGCATCGTCCGCTATGGCGCGGGCTCGCCCTATTTCGACATCCGACTGCCCTGCGGAAGCGGCATCGAACTCTTCATCGACCAGTCAGTGCCCGGTGCCGTCCTGCATGAGGCGAACGCACTCGCGCAGCGGCGCCTGCCCTTCGCATGGCAAACCGACCTCGAAGGCGGGACATCGCGCTTGATCGCCCTCGGCGAAGGTAAGGACGACCGAGCCACGGCACGCGACGGCACGATTTTCACCCGCGTTTACCGCCCGGCCGTGCGCTGCCTCGTGATCGGCGCGGGGCCAATCGCGCTGTGCACCGCGCGCATGGCGCTCGACGCGGGCCTCGATGTCGAGTTTCACACGCCCGAGAGCGAACTGGCCGCCCGTCTCGTGCCGGAGGGGGTCGCGCTGCACGGCATGAGCGGCGCGCCGCCCATATTGCGCACCGACCCATGGACCGGCGTCCTCCTGTCCTTCCACGACCATGACCTCGAAATTCCGCTGCTGACGCAGCTTCTCGATGCGCCGCATTTCTTTCTCGCGGCCGTCGGCAGCAAGCGCGCGCACCGGCAGCGTGTGGAGGTTCTGCACGCATACGGTATGAGCGGGGCGGCGATTGCACGCATCCGCAGCCCGGCGGGCCTCATCAAGGGCGTGAAGAGCGCGCCCGTCCTCGCGCTGTCGATGGTCGCGGAGATGCTGTCCGAGGCTCAGGCCCGAGGCTATGTCTGAGGCGCTTGCACGGTTCGGCGCGGTGATCCTTGCGGCGGGGCAATCGAGCCGCATGGGCGGACCGAACAAGCTGCTCGAACCCTACCGCGACAAGCCGCTCGTCTGCCACGCCCTCGAATGCGTCGCGGGGCTCGGTCTCGGCGATGCGGTGTGCGTGACGGGGCGCGACCGCGAGCAGGTGGAGGCGCTGGCCCGCCGCGCGGCCGTCCGCTTCGTCCACAATCGGGATTTCGCATCCGGCATGGGCGCGTCGATCGCGGCGGCCGCGCGCGCGCTGAAGCCCGGCCTCGACGGCATTTTCATCGTGCTCGGCGATATGCCGGAGGTGAAGCGCGACGACTTCCAGCGCCTCGCGGGGGTGTGGAGGGAGGGCCGCATCGCCGTGCCCGTGCATGGCGGGCGGCGCGGCCATCCCGTGCTCTTTTCCGGCCCGTATCGAGCAGCCCTCGAAGCGCTGCGCGGCGACGAAGGCGCACGGAGCATTCTGCGCGCCTACGCGGCGCAGGTGACCGAAGCCGCCGTCGATCATCCGGGCGTGCTGTTCGACTGCGATACACCTCAGGATTTCCCGCCGCCGGGATGCCAATAAAAATGCGCGCGAACCGCATCCTCGCGGTAGCGTTTGCTTGCATGCTGCCCTAATCTTCTTCGATACTTGCCGAGCGTTCCGGCCAGCCGGAAATATCCAAGGCTCGCCAGAAGGAACACGGCCAACGCCGCACGAGACAAGGGAGATCGCCATGCAGGAAATGCCGCAAATGCCCCAATTTGCCGATATGCCCGACTCCATCCGCAGCATCATGAAGTCTTCGATCGAACAGGCGAAGAAAGCGTTCGACACCTTCATCTCGACCAGCGAGAAGATGATGCAGAGCATCGACGTCACGTCATCGACCACCACGGAGAGCCTGAAAGCCCTGAACGAGAAGATCGCGCAGTTCACGAGGCAGAACGCCGAAGCGAACTTCAATCTTGCGCTTCGTCTGGCCGATGCGCGGCAGATGAGCGATGTCGTCGAGATGCAGAACGCGCATGTACGCGAGCAGATGGAGACTTTCAGCCATCAGCTAGAGGAATTGCGCGAACTGACGACGAAGGTCGTCAAGGAGAACGCCCGCACGACGAATACGGCCGTGCAGAACGCGATGAACAACATGCCGAACACGTTCAGCGGTTCATAGCGCAAACGATACGCTCGCGGGCCTATCAAGACGCATCGATCGCCAGGGCAACGTCCTGAGCGGGCTGCTGCCCCAAGTCACGGAACGCCGCCTGAACGGCGTTCCACTGCGCGACCCATTCGGGCAGTTCGGGCGACAGGGCGTCGCGCTGGCCCAGCAGTGCCAGAAAATCCGTGGCGGGCACGGCTCCACGCCGCGATACGAAACGCGCGCGCACGATGCCCTCCGCGATGACATCCATCGTGCCGGCACGCTTCCTGCGCCTCAGGAAACGCTGCTGCATGAGAAACGCCTTGTCGTCCCAGCCGATCACGCGCGTTTCGACCTCGAAGCGCTGGAACAGCTTCAGCGGACGGCGAAAGCGGATCGTCTCCGCCGCGATCACCGGGTAGTAGCCCGCGCGCCGGATCAGCCGCATCATGCCGGACCGGATGAGCAGATCGACCCGGCCCAGATCCATGATCGAGAAATAACGGCCGTTGTTCATATGGCGGAACACGTCGAGGTCCGTCGGCCAGACATGAAAACGGGTCACGCAGGGGCCCAGAGGCTCGCATGATTTGCGGAACCGCGCCGCGATGGTGATCCAGAACAGCCGCAAAAACAGGTTCATGTGTGATCGGTCCCTCGGTTCGACCGTAGTTGCCAGGATAAACCGTAACTTCGGAGCGCCGGTCTGTTCGGCACCCATCCATGAACACGCTCGTCTTCATTTTGGGCGATCAGCTCTCGCCCAACCTTTCAAGTCTGCGCCACGCCGACCCGGAAAACAGCGTCGTGCTCATGGCCGAGGTCTGGGACGAAGCGACCTATGTTCGCCATCACAAGAAGAAGATCGCGTTCCTGTTCTCGGCCATGCGGCATTTCGCCGAGACCCTTGCCGCCGAAGGCTGGCGGACGGATTATGTCAAGCTCGATGCGGAGGGCAACACCGGATCGTTTACGGGCGAACTCGAACGCGCGATCGCGCGGCATAAGCCGGACCGCATTCTCGTCACTGAAGGCGCGGAATGGCGGGTGCTGGAGGCCATGCGCGGCTGGGAGGCCCGCTTCGGGCTTCCGGTCGAGATCCTCCCCGATGACCGCTTCCTCGCGAGCCACGATGACTTCTTGCGCTGGGCCGAGGGCAAAAAGCAGCTCCGCATGGAGTTCTTCTATCGCGAGATGAGGAAAGCGACCGGCCTCCTGATGGACGGTCCCGAGCCGCAAGGCGGAAAATGGAACTACGATGCGGAGAACCGGAAGCCCGCCGAGGCCGATCTGTTCATGCCGGAGGTTCCCCGCTTTCCCACCGACGCGATCACGCGGGAGGTTCTGGCCCTCGTCGCGCGGCGCTTCGGCAATCACTTCGGCGATCTGGAGCCGTTCTGGTTCGCGGTGACGCGCGGGGAGGCCGAAGCCGCATTCCAGCATTTCCTCGACCACGCCCTGCCGCGTTTCGGCGACTATCAGGACGCCATGCTGATGGACGAGCGGTTCCTCTATCACTCGGTCATCTCGCTCTACATGAACGCCGGGCTGCTCGACCCGCTCGATGTGTGCCGCCGCGTGGAAGCCGAGTATGAGAAGGGGCGCGTGCCGCTCAACGCGGCCGAGGGCTACATCCGGCAAATCATCGGCTGGCGCGAATATGTGCGCGGCATCTACTGGCTGCGGATGCCGGGCTACGAGACCGAGAACTTCTTCGGCAACACGCGGCCGCTGCCGGAATTCTACTGGACGGGCGAGACCGACATGGCCTGCATGCGCGCCTGCATCACGCAGACCCGCGAGGAGGCTTATGCGCATCACATCCAGCGGCTGATGGTGACGGGCAATTTCGCGCTGCTCGCGGGCATCGACCCGAAACCCGTGCACGAGTGGTATCTGATCGTCTACGCGGACGCCTATGAATGGGTGGAACTGCCGAACACGCTGGGCATGGCGCTATTCGGGGATGGCGGACTGCTCGCCTCGAAGCCCTACGCGGCCAGCGGCAACTACATCAACAAGATGTCAGACTATTGCCGCCACTGCGCGTATGACGTGAAGAGCCGCACCGGCCCGAAGGCGTGCCCCTTCAACTTTCTGTACTGGGATTTCATCGACCGCAACCGCGCGAAACTCGGCCGGAACATGCGCCTCCAGCCGGTCTATCGAACCTGGGACAAGATGAGCGAGGACAAGAAGCGCGAGACCCGGCGAAGCGCGGCGGCCTTTCTCGATGCGCTCATCCCGTCGCCCGACTGGCCTTGAGCGCGCGGCAGCGATCCGAGCAGTATTTCACCTCGTCCCAGACGCGCGCCCACTTCCTGCGCCACGTGAAAGGCCGGCCGCAGGCTATGCAGACCTTCTGCGGAAGATCCTGTTTCCTAACGCCTTTGGGCATTGCTCGTCTTGATCGCCGTGGTCTGCGCCCGCGCCCTCACGCCGCCCCGCCCACGGCAGCGCGGATATTTCAGCGGGCAGTCGATGCTCTTGGTGATGGCCGCCTCCGCCGTGCGGCAGCGCGCATATTTCCTCGGGCACGCCACGTCCGACGCCATGGCGCGCTTGAGGAGGCGGCATTTCAATTCGCGCGGATTGCAGGTTCTGGCGCGCTGCTCGGCGGCCTCCCTTGGGCTGAGACCCGCGACGACAGGGATGATGCCGGGCCGCTTGCTTGCAGCGGAAGCCACCAGCGTGGGCGGCAGCGGCTTCGACAGCGGGCGGCAGTTCGCGGGCAGCGCTTCGCGTTTCGCCCCGCGCCGCCGGCGATCCACGAAGTGATAGGCCGTGCCGCAGAGAAGCGCGGTCGGCGGAAGGCGGTCGCGCTCGAACAGGTCGTGGGCGCGCTTGAGTTCGCGCCAAAAGGGCAGCCACTCCACGCCGGCATGCGCAGCGATGTTGTCACCCGTCATGGGAAACGGCAGGCTGAGCACCGGCACGCGCGCCTGCCCCGCGTTGAGCGCGGCTTCCACCGCCTCGTAAAGCTCCTCCACCATGCCGTCGGTGAGCGCGAAGCAGCCGATGGACGAGCATTTGCCGTGGATGAGAATGCCGGAGCCGGTTCGTCCGTTCGCGAGATCGTAGGCGTTCGGGAAGTTGAGGTCCATGGCGCGATGCCAGCGCAGGTTCACGATCATGTCGCTCGCGCGGATGTAATAGAGCCCCTCGGGCGCCTGGCGGTCGCCTTCGAGAAGCTTGGGTCCGAGCACGCCCGAATACTGGCAGATGGGGTATGTCTTGAAGCGCACATAGCGCGCGCCCCGGCTCACCCAGAGTTCGATGGCCGACTGTTCCTTGAAGATGCGCAGGAAGACGGGCGCGCCGAGATGCAGGCCCCTCGCCTTGAACGCTTCGCCAAGCGGTGTCGCGCTAACATCGCCCTCCTCCGCCTCGACGGCCGGCTGATTGGCGCGGCTTTCGGCGGGCCACGCGGCGCAGAAAAGAACAGCGCCGAGCGCGCTTAAAATCCTACGCCACACGATTTTCCCTCCAGGCCGGTCTTTTGCGTCGAAACCACATCGTTAAAATGCGCGGAGACCGAATTGATCCAAGCGCGGCGGGAAGTTGCGCCGTTTTGCCGGGGTGAGGGCCATCCGTCATGCAAGGGGAACGTTAATCCAAAGGCAAGTCCAGTGACAATTGCGTGGCGGCCGCCTTGCGGCGGTTCGGCGAAACGCGGCGGCTTCGCGCAGGCGCCATCCCGCTCTTGCGGCTGCCGTGCCGATCCTGAATCGCGTCGGCAGCTTCGCGATAACTCGGCCCGCGCCGCGCGCCCCAGATTTTATCGCTCGCTTCCTTCGCGGCCGCGATGTGATCCACGATTCGGTGCGGGTAAGTCCGGTCGAGGATGCGCGCCGCGCCATCCCAGCGCCAAGGCTCGTGAATGAAGGCATCGGGCACATCCCGCAGTTCCGGAACCCAGCGGCGCACGAATTCACCCGCCGCATCCTGATCATAGCCTTGCTTGACGGGATTATATACCCTGACCGTGTTGATCCCCGTCGTGCCGGATTGCATTTGCGTTTGCGGCCAGTGAATCCCCGGTTCGTAGTCCGTGAAAAGCCGCGCCAGATGCAGGCCGCTGTCACGCCACGGCAGCCAGAGGTGATAGCTTGCGAACGCCATCAGCATCGCGCGCATCCGGAAATTCATCCACCCGGTGGCGTCGAGCGCCCGCATGCAGGCATCGACGAATGGGAAACCCGTCTCGCCCCTGGCCCACGCATCGAGCCTCGCCCGATCAGGCTCTTGCGGGCGGATGCCGTCATAGGCGCGGTGCATGTTCTCGAACTCGATGCGCGGCTCGCTTTCAAGCTTCTGCATGAAATGGCAGTGCCAATGGAGCCGCCCGGAGAATGAGACGAGAGCGGCGCGCCAGCGTCTCGCTTCCGGGCTTGGGTCACCCTTCAGCGCGCGCATCCGCGACCATGTCGCCTGCGCCACTTCGCGCATCGAAAGCGTGCCCCACGCCAAATGCGGCGAGAGCCGCGAGCACCCCTTAAAGCCGGTCACCGGGCTCGACATCGCCCGCCGGTAGGTTTCGCCGCGCGCGTTGAGAAAACTGCCGAGAACGTGCGAGGCCGCTGCGCGTCCGCCCGCCTGCCGCCTCGGGCAGGGATCAGGCGCAAGGCCGAGTTCGGCCGCAGAAGGAACGTGTCCCGGATCGAGACCGGGCAGGCCAGAGAGCCTCGGCGGGACATCGGCGGTAGGCATGGCCATGAAACGGTCCCACGCGCGCGCCCAGCCGTTTCTGTCGCGCAAGCCGCGCCTTACGCCGTTTTGCGGAGTCTCGCGCCAAGGAATGCCGTGCGTGCGGGCCCAGGCCGCGACGCGCCGGTCGCGCGCATAGGTCCAGCCGTTGCCGGTTTCCTCGTGCGACCATAGCCCTGCGATGCCGCGCGTTCGGCGGAGATCGTCCAGCACCGCGACCGCATCGCCGACGCGAATGACGAGCGGCGCGCCAAGCCCGCCGAGGGCATCCCGCAATTCGGTGAGGCTTTCCGCCGCGAAAGCCCACTGCCGCGCGGAGGCGTCGGGCTGCCGCCACAGCTCTGGCTCGGCGATGTAGAGGGGGAGGACCGGGCCATGCGCTGCCGCACCGCTGAGCGCGGCGTGATCCGCGATGCGCAAATCGCGCTTGAACCAGACGATGTGAGGGGCGGAGCTGGCTTTCGGCATGGCCTTCAAACGCAAAGAGGGCGGGTCAAGCCCGCCCTCTCTATACGCATCTGCCGGCGATCGGCTCAGCTTTCAGGCGGCAGGATCACCGAGTTGATGACGTGGATGACCCCGTTCGACGCTTCGATATCGGCCTTCACGATACCGGCATCGTTGATCCGCGCGCCTTTCGTGAAATCGAGCTTCACCTCGGCGCCCTGCGCGGTCTTCACGCTGAGCTGTTTGCCGTTGAGCTCGGACGCGGTCAGCTTGCCCGGCACGACATGATATTTCAGGATGCCCGCCAGCTTGTCCTTGTTTTCAGGCTTCAGGAGCGCGTCCAGCTTCTCTTTCGGCAGCTTCGCGAAAGCCTCGTCATTCGGCGCGAAGACGGTAAAAGGCCCCTCGCCCGTCAGCGTTTCGGCGACACCGGCGGCTTCAGCTGCGGTCAGTAGAGTTTGAAACGTTCCCGCTTCTTTTGCAACAGCCACAATATTGCCTTCTTTCGCCTGTGCACCGGCGACGAGGAACACAGAGAAGAGGGCTGCGATAGCCGAGCGAAATAGCATCTTTATCTCCCTTTTTTGTCATGCGGCAGAGCTTGATTACAGCGAGCACGGCGCGCTATTCGCGCATCTTGCTCATTCCATTGAAAATCTACTCTGCATGAGCTGGAAAATAGTTGAACACAAAGACCCTGCAAGATCTTGACATGCGCTATCGACATACTAGGCATGCGGATAAGGAAGAGCGTATTCTGCGGCATTCCGCCGCACAGACGGTCCAAGCTTAGCCCTTGGGCCGCAAGGTGGAACGCCCGCCATCCACGTGGAAGACCTGCCCGGTGACCCAGCCTGCCTCGGGCGAAAGCAGGAACGCGGCCAGCGCGGCCTGGTCGTCGGCCGTGCCGAGGCGCGGGATGGGATGGAGCTTCGCGATCGCGTCCGCCATCGCCGCGTTGGCGGTGAGAGGCGCGGCGAGCGGCGTGTCGGTCAGGCTCGGCGCGATGGCGTTGACGCGAACATGCGGGGCAAGTTCGGCCGCGAGCGAACGCACCAGCCCCTCGACGCCACCCTTCGCCGAGGCGATGACGGTGTGGTTCGGAAAGCCCTGCTGAACGGCGATGGTGGAGAACATCAGCGCGGCGCCATTGCCCGCCTTCAGCAGCGGAGCGGCCCTTTTCATCGCCATGGCCGCGCCGATCACGTTCAGGGCATAAGCCTCGGCCATATCCGCGGCGGTCGCCCGGGATAATGGCTTGAGCACGATCGAGCCGGGGCAGTAGACGAGCCCGGATAGCGCGCCGTCCGCCCCGGCGGCCTGTACCGCCGTCTCGATCTGCGTTTCGTCGAGCACATCGAGCAGGGTCAGTGGGGCATTGAGAGCGGACGCGAGCGCCGCACCCCGCTCTTCATTGCGCGCCGTAAGATGAAGCGCGCGGCCGCTTGCCGCGAGACGTTTTGCGAGCGCCGTTCCGATCGCGCTCGTCGCGCCGATGATGAGAACAGGCCCCGCCATCGCCGCTCAATGCGCGTGATCGTGCAGGTCGAAAGGTTCCGGCCCGCCGAAGGACGAGAGGCAGATCATCCCCTCCTCGCTATCCGCAGCGGGCTGATGAAGCGCGCCGGCCTCGATGCGTGCGAAGCTGCCGCGCTCGTAACGCGCGCCGTCCAGCCGGAACGCGCCCCAGAGCACGAGCATGAGCTGATCCTCGCCATGGGCGTGACACGGCATCGACGCACCGGCCTCGATATTGAGCAGGCGGAGGCTTCCGTTTCCCTTCAGGACGGGCAAAGGGCAATGGTTGACGCCGGGCGCGAGCCGCTGCCACGGGATGGTGTCGCGGCGGAAGCCGGTGGCGCGCGCCAACGGGCCGGGCATGATAATCGCGTCGCCCGGCTCAGGCTGGGCGGGAGCGCGCACCGGCTCGCGATGGGCGATCTCCTCGGCGAAGCGCGCCATCGTCCGCTCGAAAAAGCCCTGATCGGCGGCCTCGTCAGCTGTCAATTCCAGCGTGTCGAGCAGGCAGCCGCCGATCGCTTCCATGGTCCGGACGCGCGCACGGGCGCGGCTGTCGAACTGCAAATAGCAGGCGATCACCGCGGCATGAGCCTCCTCCAAGGCACCGGCCGCGAAGCTCATCAGGAGTTCGTCATCGGGATGATGCCGCGATGTCATTCCTGCTCCCCCAAGCCTTCCCTTACCTTCTGGTAGGCCAACCGCATCCGTGACTTAATAGTGCCGAGCGGGGCGTCGAGCCGTTCGGCGATCTCGTTGTGGGACAACCCCTCGATGTAGGACAGGTAAACGACCTCGTATTGTTCGGGCGGCAGCGTGGACAGCACCGCGCGGATGCGATCCCGCTGCTGGTTGCGATCCATCGCCTCGTCCGGCAAATCATCTTCGCTCGGAGTACGGTCCAGTTCTTCGGGCAGATCT
Organism: uncultured Hyphomicrobiaceae bacterium; assembly: GCA_964570735.1. Classification (GTDB taxonomy): domain Bacteria; phylum Pseudomonadota; class Alphaproteobacteria; order Rhizobiales; family Rhodomicrobiaceae; genus CAZNAH01. The sequence goes on from CAZNAH010000001.1 coordinate 25,825, forward strand.
TGCCAGATCACCTGCCTGCGAAAACGGTCGATGCGCAGGTTGCGCGCGATCGTGTAAATCCATGTTCCGACGCTGCCTTTCTGCTCGACGAAAAGATGCGCCTTCCGCCAGACGGCGAACAAAGTCTCCTGCGCAATTTCCTCGGCGGTATCCGCATCCGCCCCCTGTCGCATCATCATGGCCTTCACGCGAGGTCCATAAATCCGGAAGAGGTCCTGGAAAGCCTGCGGATCGCGATCTTGCGCTATCCTTTTGAGAAGGTTATCCATAGCGCTTTAATGACAAAAGCGCGTCGGCAACACAAACGGATTTGTATTGCCGAGGACCTTCCGCCCCCATCGATCTCTCGTGCTTTTCTTTACGGGGCCAGATCAAATCCGGTTTTCTCCAGACAAAAATCCCTGTTCGGCGATGCTTCGCCATGCTCAACCGAACGTGAAGAGCTTTCTTCCGTCCCGGCTTGTGCGGCCCTCGGCACAGCGCTTATGGTCTAGCCCTAGGTCACCGACGTAAGCCTAGAGCGATAATTCAAATGTTGGGAGGGCTCTCATGCGGGTCATTATGCCGCTTCTCGCGGCCATCGCGGTAATGGTTTCGTCTGCATTCGCGCAAGATGCCAAGTCGCCCTGGCCGAGCACGGCCAAGCTCTACTTCATCACCCCCTCGAACGGCGACACGGTCAGCGGCCCCATTGTCGTGCGGTTCGGCCTGACCGGGCTCGGCGTGGCCCCGGCTGGTGTCGAGAAGGAGAAAACCGGGCATCATCACCTGCTGATCAACACCGATATTCCGAAGGATCTGACGGTCGCGATTCCTGCCGACGACAACCACAAGCATTTCGGCGGCGGCCAGACCGAGACGACCCTGACGCTTCCCCCGGGCACGCACACGCTCCAGCTCCTGATGGGCGACCATGGCCATGTCCCGCACGATCCGCCGCTCGCATCGGAGAAAATCACGATCACCGTCAAGTGAGCGCCGCGCGAGGCGCTTGCTACATGGCATGATCATTGCTCTAATGAGCGCATCGCGAGCGGCAGTGCTCAGGCCGAGCGTGATGTGACCCAAAGTTGGAACGGAAACTTGGAACCGCCGATCGGCACCGGAGCTGACTCCCTTGGGCTCCAAACCGCTCGGCGGCTTTTTTATGCGCGCTAACCAAGCCGAGTGTTCGAATTTCCGCATATTTTCCCGGTTAGGTAAAAAGATGCCACGATCTCACCGCTTTTCGGCGCGAGTTTGTGGGTCTGCCAAAAATCATCATTCGCCCAGTATCGGCAGATCGTAAGCAATCGTTCAGCGTTCTTACGGACAAAAATGACGCATTATCAGATGCTTGAAACTCTGGTGTTGACGGAGTTGCGTAATCTTCGTCGATACGCCTTCTGCCTCACCGCGAACCGCGATGTCTCCGAAGATGTGATCGAAAGCGCGCTGGAAAAACTCCTGCACGACAGTCTGATCGCCAAGGGGACGGTATCCAGGCTCGACCTTTACCGGCACGTCAACGAACGCCTGAATGCCCGCTTTTTAGGCAACGAAGCCCATCCCAGGGCAGGGACGAGCCTCGAAGCGCGGCTGATGGGCCTGCCCCTGCACAAGCGCCAGATCATCGTGCTGTCGAGCGTGATCGGCTTTCCGCTCGGCGACGTCGCACGCATCATGGACCTGCCGGAGATCGTCGTCGCCCGCGCGCATTTCGATGCGCTCCAGGCGCTTCGCGCGGCGCAGCGCTCGGTGCTGATCGTCGAGGACGAAGCCCTCATCGCTCGGGAGCTGTCGCGCATCGTCACGTCCTTGGGCTTGCCCGTAGTTGGCATGGCGAAGGACCGGCGGGAAGCGTTGCGCCTTGTCGATGCCTCGCGGCCGCAGATCATTCTCGCCGATTATCAGCTCCGCAACGGGGAGAACGGCGTCGATGTGGTCCGCTCCATCCGCGAGCACATCGAAGCGCAGGTGATCTATATCACGGCGCACCCGGAAGCCGTGAGAGCCGGCGCGGATGCCGAGCGCGACCTCGTGATTGCGAAGCCGTTCCATCCGCGCGCCGTCGAGCGGGCGCTGGAAAACCTCGCCGCCTGAGGCGCCCTGCAGCTAGCCGCGCAGAACGCGGCCTGCCACGGCATCGAGCTTGCGCAGAAGCTCGGCGTCCCTCGCCTCGGGCGCGGTGATGATCGCATATTCGAGCGCGCGGTCCGAGCCGATGGGGCAGGCTTCGTGCTCCCGCGGGAAATCGCGCGCAAGCCGCGCGACAAGGCGTCCTGCCTTCTCGGAGTTCTGCCGCATCACGCGCAGGATATCCGTGATATCGACATCCTGATGATCGTCGTGCCAGCAGTCGTAATCCGTCACCATGGCAACGGTCGCGTAACAGAACTCGGCCTCGCGGGCGAGCTTCGCCTCCGGCATGTTCGTCATGCCGATCACGCTGCATCCCCACGCGCGATAGAGGTTCGACTCCGCCCGCGTCGAAAACTGAGGCCCCTCCATCACGAGATAGGTTCCGCCGCGCCGGTGCGGGATGTTCTCCGCCTTCGCGGCCGCCTCGACCTTGTCGGCAAGCCCCGGGCTGATCGGGTCCGCCATGGCCACATGGGCGACGCAGCCCTTGCCGAAAAAGCTTTTCTCGCGGGCGAATGTCCGGTCGATGAACTGATCGACGATGACGAACGTGCCGGGCGGCAGGTCTTCGCGGAACGATCCGCAGGCCGAGACCGAGACGAGGTCCGTCACGCCCGCGCGCTTCATCACGTCGATATTCGCACGATAGTTGATCGCGGACGGCGGCAGCACGTGCCCAGGCCCGTGGCGCGGCAGGAAGACGATGGGAAGCCCGGCGATTTCCCCGAAATGCAGGGGCGAGGAGGGATCGCCCCACGGTGAGGCGATCGCCTCCACCCGTTTATTTTCGAGACCGGGCAGGTCGTAAAGCCCCGATCCGCCGATAATGCCCAGAACCGCCTTCGTCATGCGCGCCACCTCTTGCCTCTCCGCGCGGCTTTAGCCGATGTGGTTCGGCCGCTCAAGTCCTAGCTCACCGCGATGTAGAAGACGGACCAGACCCATTTCTGCTCCTCTTCGTCGGGCGGGACGGCATTGCCCTCATGAGTCCGGATCAGCCATGCGGGCGCGAAATCACCGAGGCCGAAGGGGCTGCCCTCAGCGGCGGTGGCGAGAATCCACGCGCCGGACGCCTCCGCCGCGTCAAGATCCACGCCATAGCCGTCGAGCGCGACGAAGCGCAAAGCCGATGCTGACGGCGCCATCCCCGCCGCTTTCATGACATCCGCGAGGGCAGGGCCGGTAAAGACCGCCCGGCCGATCTGTTTCGTCGTCGCGGCAATGCGCTGCTGCGGCAAGGCGGCGAGCATCGCGCCGCTGAAGGCGAAAGCTCGGTCGAAGCGCAGCTCATGGTGCTTGAAGAAGCCGTCGCGCATTTCGGAAAACGCAGGCCGGTTGCTGTTTTCGATCGCGCCGCCGACGGTCAGCACGGCGCCTGTCCCGTCGCCGTGCTTTTGCGCCGCAGCGGCGCTCGGCAAAGCGGTGAGGCCCGCAGCGGCTGCGGCGAGCGCGCCCGACACAAGCCCCCGCCGCGAGATGGGCTGCCCTGCCTCGCCGGTCCCTGCTTCCTGTGCGCGAGGCCGGTGCGCAGGCCCCGTGTGCTTGCCAGTCCCCGGGCGCGACATTAGGTTCCTTTCGCAAGAGATTCGTTTCAATTCGACCAAAGGAGAGAGCCGTGGCTTTCCAACTCCCCGACCTTCCTTACGCTTACGACGCGCTCCAGCCTTACATGTCAGCCGAAACGCTGGAATATCACCACGACAAGCATCACCTCGCCTATGTGGACACGGCCAACAAGCTCATGCAGGGCACGCCGCTCGAAGGCAAGAGCGTTGAAGAGGTCGTCAAGGCGTCCTTCGGCACCAACCAGACGCTCTTCAACAATGCGGGCCAGCATTACAACCATCTGCATTTCTGGAACTGGATGAAGCCGAATGGCGGGGGCGCGAAGCTGCCGGGCCGCCTTCAGCAGCAGATCGACAGCGACCTCGGCGGTTATGACAAGTTCCGCGAGGCGTTCATCGAGGCTGGCAAGACGCAGTTCGGCTCGGGCTGGGCGTGGCTCGCGGTGAAGGACGGCAAGCTCGCGGTCGGGAAAACCCCGAACGGCGAGAACCCGCTGGTGCATGGCGCCACACCGATCCTCGGCGTCGATGTGTGGGAGCACTCCTATTACATCGATTACCGCAATGCGCGCCCGAAATATCTGGAAGCGTTCGTCGATCATCTCGTGAACTGGGAGTATGTCGAGCACCTGCATGCGCAGGCCGCTTAAGTCGCCCTTCCCTCTCGCGGATGCCTGCCGGTGCGGGCGTCCGCTCCTTGAGTTTCTCCGCACATGGCTTGGCTGACTCTCATTCTGGCCGGTTTGCTGGAAATCGGCTTCACGACCGCGCTGCGCTTTTCCGAAGGCTTCACGCGAACGGTCCCGACCGTGCTGTTCGTCGTCTGCGCGGCGCTGAGCTTCTATTTCCTGGAGCGCTCGATCCGGGAGATCCCGCTGGGCACGGCCTATGCCGTCTGGACCGGCATCGGCGCGGCGGGCACGGCCATCCTGGGCGTTATCTTTTTCAGCGAACCGCTGACCGCGCTCCGGCTCTTCTTCATCGCGACGCTAATCGGCTCGATCATTGGGCTGCGCTTCGTGTCGGGGCACTGAGGGCTCAGACGGCTGCTCGCGGCATTGCGCGGTCGAGGAAGCCCGCGAAGATGCGCGTCAACCGTTCGAGGTCGGAAAGCGGCACGTGCTCGTCCACCTTGTGCGCGGTTCTGTTGAGAAGGCCGATCTCCACCACCGGGCACAGATCCTTGATGAAGCGCGCATCCGATGTGCCGCCCGCCGTGGAGAATGCCGGCCGCTTGCCCGTCTCGGCGGCGACCGCCTCCACGAGCATCTCGACCCATGCGCCGGGCTCGGTCGCGAAGCAATCCGCCGGCGCGGCCTCGTAGCGAAGCTCATGGCGCACGCCCGTGTCGAGCAGGGCGGCGGAAACGCGCTCCTCGATCCACGCCTTGAGACTTTCGGCCGTGTGCAGCGTGTTGAAGCGGATGTTGAAGCGCGCGCTCGCCGTGGCCGGGATCAGGTTCGTCGTGACGTTGCCCGTATCGATGCTGGTGATTTCGAGATTCGAGGGCTGGAAATGCTCGGTGCCCTCGTCGAGCGGCCGGACGGTCAGCACGCTCAGCGCCTGGAGCAGCCGGGGCAGCGGATTGCGCGCCTTTTGCGGATAGGCCACATGGCCCTGCACGCCGTGAACGGTGAGCGTGACGCTCAAAGAGCCGCGCCGCCCGATTTTGATCGTATCGCCCGTTTCCTCTTCCGAGGTGCATTCGGGCAGGATGCAGTAATCCGGGCGCTCGCCGAGGTCCGCCATCCATTGTAGAACCTTGGCGGTGCCGTTCACGGCGGGGCCCTCCTCGTCGCCGGTGATAAGGAAGCTGATCGAGCCCGATGGACGGCCGCCCGATTGTGCGATGTGGGCCAACGCGGCTGCGACGGATGCTGCGACGCCACCCTTCATATCCGCCGCGCCGCGCCCGTAAAGGATGCCGTTTTCGATGCGCGCGTCGAACGGCGGATAGGTCCACGCGGCAGGATCGCCCGGCGGCACCACATCGGTATGGCCCGCGAAGCAGACATGGGGCGAGCCTGAGCCGATGCGCGCATAGAGGTTGTTCACGTCCGCCGTTCCCGGCTCGGAGAAGACGAGCCGCGAGCAGCAGAACCCGGCCTGGGTGAGCAGCGCCTCAAGATAGGTGAGCGCACCGCCCTCCGCCGGCGTCACGCTCGGGCAGCGGATGAGGTTCGATGCGATCTCGGCGACGGCTGGCGGCACTACACCCCTCCCGCGAAGGCCCGCACCGGCTGTTCCACCGCTGCCGCGCGCATATCCCGCTGGATCATCACGATCTTCTGGAACATCTTGTCGCTGAGGGCCGTGGTCAGCGTCTCGATATCGTTGACGGCCGCGAGGACCGCGTTGTCCCGCACGTTTTCGCCGTAGAGTGCCGCGAGCTTCGCGATCAGCGCCAGCATCTCGGTGCAATAATCGAGATAGCGCATGAGCTGCGGCGGGCTGAGGTCGCGCTTCGGCGAAAACTTCGTCGGGGCCATCGCCAGCATGCCCTGCGGATCCTTGGTGAGCTGGTGCATGTCGATGACATGTGCGACCGATCGCAATTCATGCAACCCCTTCAATGCGCGCCATCGCTTCAAGCGGGATTCGAGGCCCACCACGAAGATGAGCGCGATCAGGCACAGAAGCACGAGGTTGACCATCGCTTCCAGGCCCTGGGCCAGGCTGAGCGGGCCGGTCTCGCCGATTTCGCGGCTCGGGTCCATGCCGTAGAACTCCACCACCTGGTAAAGGCCGAGTATGCCCGCGCCGATGATCCCGATCGCCAGCAGGCGCAACCCCCAATAGGGGCGCCCCAGACCCGTGGCCCGTTCGGCGGCGCGCCGCGCGATCTGGACGAGATCGGAGCAGGTCTTTGTCAGCCCGCGCTCGCCGAAGCGGTCGTGGATGCGCTGATGCAACGTCTCGATGGTCTCAATGATCTTTTCGGGCTGAAGGGTCCGGTTCTCGGTCAGCATGGCCTGCTTCCTCGCGAGACAAGCTACGATCCGGGTGGCGGTCCGAACCGGTTTGGGCCGGGCGTGCCGCGCAGAAACCCGAGCATGATCAGCGTCGCCATCGCCGTGATGCCGCTGATGAGCTGTCCCCATCCAGCGGCGGGCGACGGCGCGGGCATACCCGCCGCATCGATAACCGTGCCGTAGGGCGAGATTGAGATCGCCGTGCCGACCAGGAAGGGCAAGACGAACAAGAGCCACCACCAGCCCGACATGTTGAGATCGTGAAACCGCTTCGCGTTCATCGCGATGTTCGGCCAGAGGAAGATTACGGCGATGATCCAGCCGGAGGTGTCGGCGAGGATGCGCTGAAGGTTCGGCCATGTGCCGTCGATGAAGGGCGCGTCATCGTTCATCGCCCCGCTCAGCACATGGTTCGCCCCGATTTCGAGCGCGAGAAGCACGGTCCATGCCAGCCACCACGCTCCGCGTCCGATGCGGCCGTGCGGGCTAAAGAACACATGCGCAATCCAGCTCATGACGTTCTCTCCGGAGCACCGAAAGCATTCGCGTCCGCCTGCCCCGGCCGTGACGCGAGCGTGAAAAGATAGGCCACCACGATGACAATAAATGCGATTACGAGTACCACGGCATAGCTCTCCGGCCGCTCGCCCGTTCCTCCCGCCCCCGCCTCTCCAAGAGCGAGCAGTAAAGTGAAAGGCGCATAGAGCCACAGCACGTTCCAGCCGGATACGCCGATGTCATGCCAGCGCTTCACATCGAGTGCGAGTTGCAGCGGCAGAAAGAGGATGAGCACGGCGTCGATGAGGTCTCGGACGAAGCCGAGGAAGAACGGGTCGCTGCCGGTCAGGACCGGAGCCGGGATATCCAACATCGCACGCAGCCCGGCGTTCATCACGATCTCAGCGATGAGATAGATGACGGTGAACAGAGCCCAGACACCGCGTCCGATGCGCCCGCTGAAGCTGAACAGGATGAAGGGCAGCGGCGGCAGCTTCATGCCTTAGTCGCGCAGCAGGTCATTGATTGAGGTCTTTGCGCGAGTTTTCTCGTCCACGCGCTTCACGATGACCGCGCAATAAAGCGACGGCCCCGGCGTGCCGTCGGGGAGCGGC
>CAZNAH010000001.1:33604-33873 GCA_964570735.1 uncultured Hyphomicrobiaceae bacterium
GGAAGGCTGCCGGAAACAACGACCGAATAAGGCGGCACGCGGCCGTACATCACTTCGCCGGTCGCGCGGTCGACGATCTTGGTCGATGCGCCGATGAAGACGCCCATGGAAATCACCGAGCCTTCGCCCACGATGACGCCTTCCACCACTTCGGAACGCGCGCCGATGAAGCAATCGTCCTCGATGATGGTCGGGCTCGCCTGAAGCGGCTCCAGCACGCCGCCGATCCCTGCGCCGCCCGAGATGTGGCAGTTCTTGCCGATCTGCGC
>CAZNAH010000001.1:33890-35630 GCA_964570735.1 uncultured Hyphomicrobiaceae bacterium
ATCTGCGCGCAGGAGCCGACAGTCGCCCAGGTATCGACCATCGTTCCCTCGTCCACATAGGCACCGAGATTGACGAAGGACGGCATCAGCACCACGCCCGGCGCGATATAAGCGGAGCGGCGCACGATGGCGCCCGGCACCGCGCGAAAGCCTGCGGCACGGAACTTGTCCGGCCCCCACTCGGCAAATTTCGATGGCACCTTGTCCCACCAGCGGGTGCCGCCCGGACCGCCCGGAATGGCTTCCATATCGTTGAGCCGGAAGGAGAGGAGCACGGCTTTCTTGAGCCACTCGTTGACGTGCCAGACGCCATCTTCGCGCTTTTCAGCGACGCGCAACTCGCCGGCGTCGAGCAATGCCAGCGCCCGTTCCACGGCAAGGGCGACTTCGCCGCGCTCGCCGGGGCCTATTTCGGTGCGGCGCTCGAAGGCGGCTTCGATGACGGTCTGAAGATCGGCTGTCATGACACGGCTCGGTGGTTGGCGCTGTTGGTGACGGTCTGAGTGCCGTGCGCGAGCCGGGCTTGTCAAGCCGATCCGGGCGGCTCGCGCCTGCGCAACAGCCTAAGCGCGGAAGCAGGCAGGCCGCGCACGACAAGCGCGATGCCGAGCGCCAGGAGCGCGAGCGTCGCGGTGCCGTGCAATCCGTAGGCCAGCAGCGGCGAGCCGCCATGCATCAGCACGATCATCATGTCGCTGTGCGGCACGACCGCTATGGCGCAGATACTCAAGCCCTGGACGCGGCGATTGGGCAGCCGCAGGAACACGAGCAGGACGAGGCCGAGCGCGATGTCGCGCACGCCCGCCGCGTGGGAATAAGCGAGCGAGGACGCCGACGACAGCGGTATACCGAAAAGCCCCGCCGCTGTGCCGGGCATGACGAGGAAGAAAATCCCGACGCCGATCAGAATCAAGGCGAGCAGAACCGCAAGCCAGAACAAAACGGCGTCAAGCTTCTGGTTCGCCAGGGGACTGGCATCCTGCGGTCTCATCTCACCCTCAAATCAAAAGAGAGACCGCAAGATGCTTCATATCAATATTTGTACATGTCCGACTTGAACGGCCCTTCCTGAGGAACGCCGATATAATCGGCTTGTTCCGGCGTGAGTTCCGTCAGCTTCACGCCGAGCTTGGCAAGGTGCAGCTTTGCGACCCGCTCGTCGAGATGCTTCGGCAGGGTGTAGACCTCGTTCTTGTATTTGCCGGTATCGCGGTTCGTCCAAAGTTCGATCTGCGCCAGAACCTGGTTCGTGAAGGACGCGCTCATCACGAAGCTCGGATGCCCCGTGGCGTTGCCAAGGTTCACGAGCCGGCCCTCGGACAGCAGAAGCATGCGATTGCCGCCGGGGAATTCGATCATGTCCACCTGCGGCTTCACATTGGTCCACTTGAAGTTCTTGAGATTGGCCACCTGAATTTCGTTGTCGAAGTGGCCGATGTTACAGACGATCGCCATATCCTTCATGCGGCGCATATGGTCGAGCGTAATGACATCCTTGTTGCCGGTGGCCGTCACAAAGATGTCGGCCTTGTCAACCACATCGTCGAGCGTCTCGACAGCGTAGCCATCCATGGCCGCCTGAAGCGCGCAGATCGGGTCGATCTCGGTCACGACGACGCGCGCGCCCGCGCCCCGCAGCGACTGCGCCGAGCCCTTGCCCACATCGCCATAGCCGCAGACGACCGCAACCTTGCCCGCCATCATCACGTCCGTCGCGCGGCGGATGCCGTCCACGAGGCT
>CAZNAH010000001.1:35700-35925 GCA_964570735.1 uncultured Hyphomicrobiaceae bacterium
GAAGGAGAGCGTGCCCTTCTTCTGCATCTGATAGAGCCGCAGCACCCCGGTCGTCGTCTCCTCGGAAACGCCGCGGATGTTTGCCTTAACCTTGGAATACCAGCCGGGGGTGCGGGCGAGCCGCGCCTTGATGGTGCGGAACAGGCTTTCCTCTTCCTCGCTCTTAGGCGTCGAGAGAACACCCGGATTGGTCTCGGCCTCCGCGCCGAGCTGCACGATCAGCGT
>CAZNAH010000001.1:35955-38125 GCA_964570735.1 uncultured Hyphomicrobiaceae bacterium
TTGGCCGTCTCCCCGCCCGGCCATTCGAGGATGCGGTCCACATAGTCCCAATATTCATCAAGCGTTTCGCCCTTGTAGGCGAAGACCGGCGTGCCCGTCGCCGCGATGGCGGCTGCGGCGTGATCCTGCGTCGAGAAGATGTTGCAGGAGGCCCAGCGGATATCCGCGCCCAGCGCTTGCAGGCTCTCGATCAGCACCGCCGTCTGGATCGTCATGTGCAGGCAGCCGGCGATGCGGGCGCCTTTCAGCGGCTGTTGCGCGCCGAATTCCTCACGCACCGCCATCAGGCCGGGCATCTCGGTTTCCGCGATCTCGATTTCCTTGCGGCCCCACGCGGCCAGCGACAGGTCTTTGACCTTGAAATCGTGATCGGAAACGGCTTGCATCGCTGTGGCAGCCATATCTTGCTCCTGGGAAACCGGTTTTGCGTTGCCGCGAAGGTAGTTCAGGCGGGCGCCGAATGCAATAACGATATAAAGATGGATTTATATGCGCGCCTGCCGGAGCTGTCAGTCGGTTTCGTGGAAGCCCGCCTCGATCAGCGCGGTGAGCGCTTCCAAGGCTTCCTCCGCCTCAGGCCCTTCGGTTTCGATGAGCAGCGTCGAACCCTTGCCCGCGCCGAGCATCATTAACCCCATGATGGAGCCGCCGCCCACGGTCTGGCCGTCCTTCTTCACGGTGACTTCCGCGTCGAACTTTTCGGCGGTCTTGACGAAGGCGGCGGACGCGCGGGCATGGAGCCCCCTCGTGTTCACGATAGTGACTTCGGCCAGACACTGATAAATGCCGGCGGCCGCGATTGAGCAGCGTTTGCCGCCGTTTCGTGCGGCTGCTGCCTCGGGAGGGGAGACGCTCATTCCATGATCCTCGCTCACATCCAAGATATCGGCTCAGGGCCGCGGATGCGAGGTGCAAAAAGGATTAGGCGCATCAAAGCTTACAGCACGTCGAGAACCTGGCTCGCGATGTGGATGTATTTCCGGCCCGCCTCCTGGGCGAATTTCGCAGCTTCGTTAAGCGTCACTTCCTCGCGCACGCGGGCCAGCTTGACAAGCATGGGAAGGTTGATGCCCGCGATCACTTCGACGCCGGGCCGGTCCATGAAGGAGATGGCGAGGTTTGAGGGCGTGCCGCCGAACATGTCGGTCAGCACAACGGCGCCGTCGCCGGTATCGACAGCGATGATCGCGGCGAGGATTGCCTTGCGCCGCGCATCCATGTCGTCGTCCGGGGCGATGCCGATGGTCTCGATCTGCTCCTGCGGCCCGACGACGTGCTCCAGCGCATTGCGGAATTCCCGCGCGAGGTTTCCATGCGTGACTATGACGACGCCAATCATCGGCTCTCCCGGCTATCCTGCTGCGCCGCGCCGTTGCAGCCCTGCCTCAAGAGGCTCACCGCTTCATAGTGTGGAGCCTATGCCAGAGGTTCAAGCGCTTTGTGGCCGTGAAAGGGGCTGGCGCGATTCTTTCCCCGTTTCCCTCATGATCCCGGCAAATCGCGCAGGGCGAGAGCAAGCTTGAGCGGCGCGGATGCCTCGAAGGGGTCGAGCGTCAGGCAGGGCAGCGCGACGCCCGCGATATCATGGGTTTCGGAGCGCTCGGGCAGACGGGGCACCGCCTCCCGGCTCGCCAGGCGCACCGCGAGCCGCAATTCGGCTTCCGGCGCGAAAGGGACCGCCACGATGCCGACGCCGCGAACCTCGATACGGCCGGCAATGGAGGCGGGGCAGCACGCCAGCAGGCGCTCGCCGTCGCGCGTCACCTCGACCTGATCGTCCGCGACGAGCTGCGGCCGGCCCATATCTGCGGGCAGGGCGGTGAAGATGAAGCGCAGCGCGAGGTCGGATTTGCCGGAGCCCGGTTTGCCGAGGAGCAGCGCTGCCTTTCCGCCCAGCGTTACGCAGGTTCCGTGAACGAGCATGGGTCTGGCATATCAGGGTTTCGCGGCCGCGCCGCTGCCCGCGGGCAGACGGATGACGAACCGCGCGCCGTAGCCATAGCGATTGACGGGGCCGGCTGCGGCAGGCTCGGCGCTTCCGTTTCCGCGGGAAGCAGGTGCGCTGCCATTCGCCTTGGACACTTTTTTCTTCCTTCGGATGCCGAATTCCGGCGCGGTCCGGTTTTCCGCCCAGATGCGTCCGCCATGGGCTTCGACGATCTGTTTCGAG
>CAZNAH010000001.1:38135-53822 GCA_964570735.1 uncultured Hyphomicrobiaceae bacterium
TGTGAAGCCCGAGACCCGAATTCTGGCCGAACTCCTCATGGTCCGGGCGGTCGGTGTAGAAGCGCTCGAAAATGCGGTCGAGATTTTCGGGCCGGATGCCTGGTCCCTCGTCCTCGATGGCGATCTCGATTTCCTTCGCCTTGGGCAGGCAGCGCGCCGAGACCCGGATTTCACCGCCTTGTGGCGAGAAAGACAGCGCATTTTCAAGCAGGTTGGTGATCACCTGGCTGAGCCTGCTGTCATGGCCGTTGATCATGTAGTCCTGGGCGGCGCGCAGGGCCGCGTCCGACGCACAGCCATCGACGTTGAGGCGCACGGCCGCCTTGCCGTTGCAGCGCGTGTCGTTCGTGATGGCGCACAGCGTTCCGAGGAGGTGGGCGATGTTGACGGGCCGCCCTGTCTCGCGCGCGAGCTCGGCATCGAGCCGGGACGCATCCGAAATGTCGGTGATGAGGCGGTCGAGGCGGCGGACATCGTGCATGATGATGTCGATGAGCTTCTTCCGGTCCGCTTCCGTCTTGACGTAATCGAGCATGCCCGCCGCGCTGCGCAGCGAGGTGAGCGGGTTCTTCAGCTCGTGGGACACGTCGGCGGCGAAGCTCTCGATGGCGTCCATGCGCAGATAGAGCGCGTTCGTCATATCGCGCAACGCGCCCGACAGGTGGCCGATCTCGTCGCCGCGATGGGTGAAATCGGGGATCTGCTCCCGCGCCTTGATGTTCTTGCGGACCCGCTCCGCCGAAAAGGCGAGGCGGCGCATCGGACCGGCGATGGTGCTGGCGAGAAGGAAGGACAGGAACACGGTCACGATGATGACGAACAGCGCGAGATAGACGATCTGCCAGCGCTGATTGGCGATCGCCTCGTCGATGTCGCTGCCTTCGGTCGTCAGCAGGAGGACGCCGAGCACCGTCTTGTTCCGCTCGATCGGCGCGGCCACGTTCATCACGCGGTTTCCGCCCTCGCTGACCCGGATGATCTGCGTCGGCGTGCCGGCCAGCGCGAGGCGCACCTCGTCATAGGCTTTGCCGTCTCCGCCGCTGTCGCGATAAGCGGGGAGATTCTGGGACGAGAACCAGGACTTCACGGACTGCCACATCCGCTCCAGCATGCCGGGGGGCTGCGCAATCTGGGGAATGTCCATCCGGCTGACTTGCCCGCGCGCATAGAGCTTCAGGCTGTCGAGCAGGAGAATGCCTTCGGAGTCGTAGATGCGCGCGCGCGTCTTGGTCGGGCCGACGAGATCGCGCAGCATCGGCGCGACGAATTCCGGGTTGATGCGGAAGGAAAGGCTCGAAAGCTCCGCATCGAACGTCCGGCGGGCTGCGGGGGGACGTGCGGGGGCGTTTTCATCGCCATACACGACGGACGGCGCGCTCGTCTTTCCGATCGCCCCGGCGATGATCTCGGCCTGGGTGGCAAGGGTCTGCATGCGCGCCTGGATCAGGTCGCTTTCGGAACGGTTCAGATAAAATAGCCCGCCGACCAGAAGCACGACGGCAAAGGCGTTAAGGACGATGATGCGGCGCGTGATGCTGCTGAAGCGGTAGCGCTCGGTAAGCCGCAGCCAGAGCCTCAAAAGGCGGATGCGCCATGAAACACCCGGCCTGCGCCACGCGCCTGTTTCCCATGGACGGAGGAACTGCACCGCCATATGCCCCGCGCCCCCGCGTTGCGTCATCGTATCCGAATTTACTCCTTGAACCGATATCCTACCCCGTAGAGGGTTTCGATGACATCGAAATTCTGATCGACCAGTTTGAACTTCTTGCGCAGCCGCTTGATATGGCTGTCGATGGTGCGATCGTCCACATAGACCTGGTCGTCATAGGCGGCATCCATGAGGGCGTCGCGGCTCTTCACCACGCCGGGACGCGTCGCCAGCGCCTGGAGGATCAGAAACTCGGTCACCGTCAGCGTTACGGATTTGCCGTCCCAGATGCAGGTGTGGCGCTCCGGGTCGAGCTTCAGCTTGCCGCGCTCGATGATCTTGGAGGAGTCTTCCACCATGGCGGACGCTTCGCGCGGCGCGGATCGCCGCAGAATGGCGCGCACGCGCTCGACGAGAAGGCGTTGGGAAAACGGCTTACGGATATAGTCGTCGGCGCCCATCTTGAGGCCGAACAATTCGTCGATTTCCTCGTCCTTCGAGGTGAGGAAGATGACCGGCATCTCCGTCTTCTGGCGCAGGCGGCGCAAGAGTTCCATGCCGTCCATGCGCGGCATCTTGATATCGAGGATGGCGAGGTCCGGCGGGTCTCCGGCAATGCCGTCATAGGCCGAGGCGCCGTCCGTGAAGGCCATGATCTTGTAGCCCTCGGCCTCCAGCAGCATGCGCAAGGACGTCAGGATGTTACGGTCGTCATCAACTAGGGCAATGGTCGGCATCGAGGCTCCGCGGGGTTGCAGATGATTCTGCCAAGCTTGTTGCGCGAATATCACGTTCGGCAAAAATCGCAAATGGCGATGTTCACCGCAGCGATTGAACATGGCGAGAATGCGGCGAAAGCGCTGCATATCCTGCCAGAAGCCTTGGCCCTGATGAGATCCGCCGCGAGACGGGCAGAGATTTGCAGCCCGCTCCCGATGGGCATCAGGGAACTTCGCCGAATGGCCAGCTTACGCGAACGGAGCGCGACAATTAGGCTCGTCCGCAGAAGCCCGGCAACGGTTACTTCCCTCGATTGTTCAGCTTCTATCCGCTAAGGGTCGCCACATTTGCATACCATGTGAAGAGCACAACGCACATTCGCGTCAACAACAAGCGTTTCATAACGGAGATCTCTCAGTGACTGCATCCTCCATCCCGAGCGGCCCAGCCGCGCCATCCTTCCCGGACCTCGGTCAGGTCATCTTGCGTAACGGATCGGTGGCCGCCCTGTTCGAGCAGGCCATACGCCGGGGCGAGGGTCAGGTGACGGCAACGGGCGGTCTGGCGGTCGCGACGGGGCTGCATACGGGGCGTTCCGCGGCCGACAAGGTCATCGTCCGCGACGCAAGCACGGACGGGATGGTGTGGTGGGATAATTCCAAAGCCATCGCGCCCGAGAAATTCGATATTCTCCTTCAGGATTTCCTGGCGCATGCCAAGAATTTGAGCCTTTTCGCCCAAGACCTTTACGCCGGGGCCGATCCCGAGCACCGCATTTCCGCGCGCATCTATTGCGAATATGCCTGGCATGCGCTGTTCATCCGGCACCTTCTCATCGTGCCGCCGGCGTCGGAGCTGAACCGCTTCGCGCCGAACCTCACGATCATCGACCTGCCCAGCTTCAAGGGCGACCCCGAGCGCCATGGCGTGCGCTCCGAAACCGTGATCGCCTGCGATTTCACGCGCGGCATCGTCCTCATCGGCGGGACGTCCTATGCGGGCGAGATCAAGAAATCGGTCTTCTCCTACCTGAACTACATTCTGCCGGCGCGCGGCGTTCTGCCGATGCACTGCTCCGTGAACGAAGGCGAAGCGGGTGATGCCGCCGTGTTCTTCGGCCTGTCGGGGACCGGGAAAACGACGCTGTCTGCCGATCCCAAGCGCCGCCTCGTGGGCGATGACGAGCATGGCTGGTCCGAAAGCGGCGTCTATAATTTTGAGGGCGGCTGCTATGCCAAGGTGATCAAGCTTTCGGCGGAAGCGGAGCCGGACATCTATAACGCCGTGAACCGCTGGGGCACCGTGCTCGAAAACGTCGTGCTCGATACCGCCACGCGCATGCCCGATTATTCGAGCGACGCGCTCACCGAGAACACCCGCGCCGCCTATCCGCTCTCGCACATCGCGAACGCGAGCGAAACCGGGCGCGCGGGCCATCCGAAAAACATCGTCATGCTCACGGCGGATGCGTTCGGCGTGCTGCCGCCCATCGCGCGCCTCTCGCCGAACCAGGCCATGTATCACTTCCTGTCGGGCTACACGGCGAAGGTCGCGGGCACGGAGAAGGGCGTGAAGGAGCCGACCGCCACCTTCTCCACCTGTTTCGGCGCGCCCTTCATGTCGCGCCATCCCACCGTTTACGGAAACATGCTGCGCGATCTTATCGCGCGCCATGGCGTGTCGTGCTGGCTCGTGAACACAGGCTGGACCGGCGGCAAATACGGCGTCGGGCGGCGCATGGCGCTGCCCGCGACCCGCGCGCTGGTCAACCTCGCGCTGTCGGGCGGGCTTGACGGCGTCGAGACGCGAACCGATCCGCTGTTCGGCTTCGAGGTGCCGCTAACCGCACCGGGCATCGACCCCGCGATCCTTAACCCGCGCGAGACCTGGGCGGACAAGGGCGCCTACGACCAGCAGGCTCACAGGCTCGTCGCCATGTTCAACGAGAACTTCCAGAAGTTTTCAGGGCAGGTGGACCGCGACGTGAGCCTCGCCGCCCCGGTGATGCGCGCGGCGGAATAGCGCGCAATCCCCTTGCAGGCCCTCCCTTTACCTCGGTGACAGGCGGCGGCTTTGCCGCCTTGCCTTGCTCCGCCAAGTCTGCTTAGTGCTCGCCGTAACAGGGATTTCCGGAAGGCGCGTCGAATGTCGAGCAGCACTTTGGCGGACTGGTCGGCGCGCGCCGACCGCCGGATCGGCACGTTTTTTTCGACGGCTGCGGCGCGCCCCAAGCTCGCGGCGGTGCTGCTCGTGGCGCTGTGCTGCGCGCTCTATCTGCCGGGCATCGTCTCGCTGCCCGTGACCGACCGCGACGAAGCCCGCTTCGCCCAAGCCTCGAAGCAGATGCTGGAAACGCGCGACTTCGTGGACATCCGCTTTCAGGACGAGCCGCGCTACAAAAAACCCATCGGCATCTACTGGCTGCAATCGGCCGCGGTCGCCGCCTTCACCGACGAGGGCGAGGCGCGCAACGAGATCTGGGCCTACCGCATCCCCTCTTTCCTCGGCGCTGTGCTCGCGGTGCTCGCGACATGGTGGGCGGCGCGCCCCGTCATCGGGCGGAACGCGGCGCTGCTCGCGGGCGTGCTCTTCGCGAGCTGCCTGACGCTGTCGTTCGAGGCGCGCATCGCGAAATCCGACGCGGCGCTGATCGCGGCCATCGCGCTCATGCAAGGCACGCTCTTCCGGCTTTATCTCGCGCCGCGCGGCAGCCCCGTGGCAGGACTCGCGGCGGTATTCTGGATCGCGCTCGGGCTCGGCATTCTCATCAAGGGGCCGATCGCACCCGCCGTCGCCGTGTTCACCGTCGCCGTCGTAGCGCTGGCGGGCCGGGACAGGCGCTGGCTCGCGAACCTCCACGCGATCTGGGGCGTACCGCTCATGCTGGCGATGACGCTGCCCTGGTTCATCGCCATCGGCATCTCCTCGGACGGCGAGTTCTTCCGCCTCTCGCTGGGCGAGGATTTCCTCAAGAAAATAAAGAGCGGGCAGGAGAAGCACGGCGCGCCGCCGGGCTACTATTTCATCCTGTTCTGGTGGACCTTCTGGCCCGCCACGCTGTTCGCGACGGGAGGCGTCGCGCTGTGGCTCTGGCGCAACCGCCGCCTGCGCCGGGCGCTGTTCCTGCTGGCGTGGATCGTGCCGTTCTGGCTCGTGGTGGAGGCCACGCCGACAAAGCTGCCGCATTACATCCTGCCCGCCTATCCAGCGATCGCGATTGCGGCCGCGTGGCTTCTGCGGAAGAAGGCGTTCGGGCCGGAACTGTCCGGCCGGACGTATAAACAGGCCGCCGCGCTGTGGGGGTTTGTCGCGGGCCTTCAGTTTACGGCGGTGCTGGGGTTCGGATGGCTGTTCGAGATCGAGGTGGGCGCGGTTCTCGTGCTGCTGCTCGCCGCCTATGCCGGACTGGCAACCGTGACCGCTCTCGCAGCCTTGATGAAGCGTGTCAATCTCGCGCTGGCGACGGGCGTCGCGAGCGCCGTGCTCTTCTACGCGATCGCGTTTCAGCAGGTCGTGCCCCGCCTCGATCCCGTGTGGATCAGCCGCAACGCGGCGGAAGCCGTCGCCGGAATGCGCGCCTGCGGGCACGGCCCCGTCGCGTTTTCGAGCTATGGAGAGCCGAGCACCGTTTTCATCAACGGCACGGATACGCTGCTCGCCTCGCCCCAGCGCGTCGCGGACGATCTGGCCGCCGGGCGGGCGGCGTTCGCGTTCATTTCGCTGCGGCGGACCGACGCTTTCGAGCAGCGCTATCGTGAAGCATCCGGCTTCGACGCGAACCGGCTCGGCTGCCTTGACGGGTTCGACCTGAACAGCGGCGACCCTGTGCGCTTCCAGGTCTATGCCTCGGCGCAGAGCGAACTGATCCCCGGCTGCGCGCCCGCGCCTCAGCTTCAATGCCGCGCGAAGGAGGATGTGCGCTGGCGGCGCGTGCTCGATACGCCGTTTTAGGCTCGCCCCGCCGCTAAAGCCCCAGGGCTTCGAGCACGATCGCGTTCACGGCGTTGATATCATAGAAGCGCAGCGCGATGCGGCGGCTCTCCTCCGACATGAGCGGGATCTGATCCGGCCGCTGCATGATGTGGGTCATCGCGCGGACCAGAGCCTCTGTGCTGCGAACCGGCACCGCCCAGCCGTTCACGCCCTGGCGCACAAAATCGCGGGAACTGCGGGTGTCGGTGGTCAGGATCGGCCGGCCTATGGCAAGCGCCTGGAACAGCGCACGGGGCGCGCCGTTGCCATAAGCGGGCGCTACCACGACATGGCAGCGCGAGATCAGCGAGGCGGCGTCATCCACCGGCCCGATATATTGCAGGAACTCGCGATAGCGCTTCAGCTCGCTCATCATGATGGGCGACACGACCTCGCCGGGAAGCGTCGCGAGGAAGAAGCGCGCGCGCCGCGCCTTGAGCCGCATGGCCTTCGCCGCCTCGGCATATTCGATCACGCCCTGGAGCCGGTCGAGGGGCGCCGCCATCAGGAACAGCACGCCCCGGTCCAGCGCGGGCAGCGGGCGCTGGAAATTCCGCGTCAGATCCTCGCCCCAGCCGCCGACCGTCAGGCGCGGCTTCGCCTTGGACAGCAGCTTGTAATTCAGGGCGTAGCGCTGATCGTGCACGGAGTGGAAGATGACGGCGTCGCTCATGCCGAAGATGGTGCGGTAGAAGGCTTTCATGGCCTGCCGTTCGGCCCAGGCGGTGCGCTTCGCCCCTTCCATGAAGGCCGGGCCGAGCGAGGGCACCACCGTCACCACGTTCTGCACGCGGGCGAGCCGGGCTGCCGTGACGGCCGCGCCGCCGTTCCGCGCGGATTGCACGATGACCACATCCGGGTCGATATCCCGGAAGGTGGACGCCATTTCGCGCACCTGCCGGTAGCGGTCCATGAACTCGGCGAGCGGGGGCACGGCATAGGCCTCCGCCCCGATATGGGACAGGACGCGCAGTTCGCGGTTCGACAGCTCCGGCGCGAAGGTGAACACGCGGTGGCCGCGGTTCACCATATCGAGAATGAGGCCGTGGCAGCTGCTGATGAGGGCGGAGCCGGAAGGCCCGGTTATGGCGATGCGCTTGCGGTTCGACGGAAGGGGCAGATAGGGCGCGGACGAATAGCCGAGCGTGGAGGGTGTCGAAAAATGGGATTGGAAAGACGCGCTTGGGTCAAACCGCATCGTCACGTGGAATTCCTTAACGCAACACAGAACTGCCGCAACTGCATCGGGGGCCAAGCGCGCCCCAGGAACTAGATTTTTATTCCGATCGGGCCGTTCCGTCAAAGCCAATGAACATGCATGGCTCACCTCAGGCGTTAATCGGAGCCAAAGACGGTTAAGCTTTGCTTAGGAGTGCAGCGGGGAAGGCTCCTGCGCGCCGAGCGCGGTCAGCGCGTCCTGCCGGATGCGGTTGACCATGGCGTTGAAGCCGTTCGAGCGCTGCGGGCTGAGATGCTCATGCAGGCCGAGGCGGGTGAACACGGCGTTCGCATCCGTGGTCACGATGTCGCGCGCGGTGCGGCCTGAATAGAGCGCGGCGAGGATGGCGATGAGCCCCTTGACGATGTGCGCGTCGCTGTCGCCCCGGAAGAGCAGGACGGGTCCGCCCGCCGAAGCGCGATCGGTCCGTGAGACGAGCCAGACCTGGCTCGCGCACCCGCGCACCTTGTTTTCGGGCGTGCGCTCCTGCGCCGAAAGCGGCTCAAGCTCCTGGCCGAGTTCGATCAGGTAGCGGTATCGGTCTTCCCAATCCTCCAGAAGCTCGAAATTCGCTTCGATATCCCTGATGTCCATCGTGACCCATGCGTTAGGATTTGCGAAAGCGTCCCTCTGGAAATGGGGAGCTTTCGCCGTCAGTCAATTCGCCGTGGCCGCGCGGGTCAGCGCTTGACGAGGTTCTGCGTGTCGCACTTCGCATCGCAAGCCGCGGGCTCGCGATATTCAATCCGCCCGGAATAGACGTTGGTGATTTCCTTGAAGCATTGTCCGTTCTCGTTCGTCACGCGAATGAGGCGGGCCTGCCGCTTCTCGTCCTCCCAGGCTTGGCACAGCGTGCTGATCTTCATCTGCGTCCGCAGCGATGAGGTCGATCCGGTGATGCGCTCGATGGCTTCGGGGCTGAGCACCCCGGCGAAGGCGGACGGGAACAAGGAGGCCGAGGCATGGTCCGGGCCGAGTTGGGTGAGGGACATCCAATGGGAGATGGCAGGGCGGTTCTTCGGATACATCTGAACGAGAATGTCGCGGTTCTCGCAGGAGCCCGCGCGCAGATCCACATCGTTGCCGAGCGGAACCTGCTGCATTTCCATTCCCCCGACGCAGAGGCCGTTCTTCTTCCACAGCGCCTTCTGGGTGTCCGCATAATCGATTGAAATCACGTCCTTATAGGCGTCCGGGTCGTTGTAGCGCTTATAGAGATCCTTGGCCGGTTCATAAAATCCGACGAGACCGACCATGATGCCGATGGCAGCCGCAGGGCCTTGCCAACGCGGACCGACATGCGCTTCGCCGTGAGCCTTCTGCTGATACATGACGCTTACTCCCCTGGTCTTCGTAGTCTATCAGCCTGCTGCCCTTATAATCAGGTCTGCCCTGAACTGCTTGTGAATAATCGCGGCGTATGCGAGGAACGGCCGTAGGAGCCGTCCATTAGACCGTTGCGCGCGTTTTACATGGACCGGGAGGCGGATCAACCATGAACTGGGAATCGCTCGTCGTCTTTTTGGTGCTTACCGGCGCGGCCGCATTCTTAGGCGGCCAGTGGGGCGCGACCAAGTGGTATGACGATTTGCAGAAACCCTGGTTCACGCCGCCGAAATGGGTCTTCCCCGTGGCCTGGACGATCCTCTACATCATGATCGGCGTGGCCGGAGCGCTGGTGTGGGAAAGCGTGAAGGGTCCACGCGAGGCGGCGCTCGCCCTATGGGGGGTGCAGCTCGCCCTCAATGCCGGATGGTCTTATATCTTCTTCGGCGCGAAAAACATCGGCGGCGCGCTGGTCGAGGTCGCGTTCCTCTGGCTTTCGATTGCGGCGTTCATTCTGGTCGCCTGGCCGGTCAGCCAGACGGCCTCGCTGCTTTTCATCCCCTATCTCGCATGGGTCAGCATCGCGGCGGCGCTCAATTTCCGCATCTGGCAGATGAACCCGTGACGCGCTTCCGTCCTTGCTTCAGAACCGCTTGATCAGCCTCTCGATATAATCCAATTCCAGGGCGGGGCGCGTGGGTTCGCCCGCGCGGCGGCGCAATTCGTCGAGGATTTCGCGCGCGCGCTGAATGTCGATTTCTTCAGGCACCTTCACGCTGTCGCCTGGATCGTTTTGACCGCGGTTCTGCCGGCCCAGCGGATCGCGGCTCGCCTGGCCGCGGCCCGTGCGGCCGCTTTTCTGGCCCATCATCTGCTCGGCCATGGCGCGCGTGCCCTGGCGCAGGGCGTTTAGCGCACGGGTCTCTTCACCGGTCGCCTCGTCGAGCCGCTCGCCGCCCAGAGCATCGCCGGCATTGCCCATCGCGCGCTCGGCATCGCGAAGCCGCTCGCGGGCCTGATCGGCACCGCCCTGACCCTGCTGGCCTTGCTGCCCTTGCTGCTGACCTTGCCCCTGTTGACCCTGCTCCATCCGCTCCAGGATGTCCCTCAGGCGCTGCTGAATCGCCTGCTGCCGCTGGCGCAATTCCTCGGGCGTCGCCTGGCCGGATTGCGACTGGCCCTGCTGGCCTTCGCCCTGCTGCTCGCCGAACGGATCGCGGCCGAACTGCGATTCCGCTCTCTGCTGCGCGCGCATGGTCTCATCGAGCAGCCTTTGCTGCTCGCGCATCAGGTTGGCGAGCTCGTCGAGCTGCCGCATGCCCTGCTGCTCCTGGGCGGACTGCGGACCGCCCTGCTGCCCCGTCTGCAAATTCTCCAGGATGTCCTGAAGCTCGCTGAGAAGCTGCTGCGCCATATCCTGCGAACCGAGCTTCGCAAGGTCTTCGATCTTGTTCAGGAGCTGCTGCAACTCGTTCGAGGTGACGGTCTTGTCGGAGCCCTGCGGCGGCGGTGCGGCGGCCTGGCCCTGGTTCTTCTGCTGCTGCTCCGCCATGGCCTGGAGGAATTTGTTCAGCGCCTGGCGCAGGTCGGCCATCAGCCGCTCGATTTCCTCTTCCGAAGCGCCTTCCTGCAGGGCTTCCATCAGGCGCTGCTGGGCGGCGCGCAGGTCGCGCTCGGCTTCGGGCAGGTCGCCGTCCTCGATCTTGACGGCGAGATCCCAGAGCTGATCGACGACGCCTTCCACGGTTTCGAGCGACTGGTCATTGGACAGACGCCAATAGACCGAGCGGATGCCGAGATAGATGCTCGGCGCGACCTCTTCGGATTCGGCCCAGCGGCCCAGCGCATCGAGATTGAGCGTAGCGTTCCGGGTCCGCGCCGGGTTTTCGACCAGTGCCCGCCTTTGGTCGATCAGCGCCCGCGCCAGAAGCTTGGTGAACTTGCGTTCCGGCAGAATGAAGCCGCGCGGCGCGCTCTGCCCGATCTGCCCGGCCTCGTCGCGCGCGACGAGCGTGACGATGACGGGAAGCCCCGCCCAGGGATGGGCGGTGAGATCCCTGTAGGTTTTCGATTCTCCCGATTTCGACCCGCCGCGCGGCAGCGACAGCGGGAAGACGGGCGGCTTGCCGAGGCGCATCACCGGCGCTTCCGCCTTCGGTGTCAGCGAGGTGGCGGCACCGGCTCCGGATGCGCTGTCGCCCGGCGCGATGCCGTTCTCGACGCGGTCGATCTGCGCCTCGGCGGAGACGACGCCGTAATCGTCCTTGGCCTCGTATTTGAACAGCAGCGCCGATCTCTGCGAGACTTCGATCGGTCCCGTGAAGGCGATGGCCGGGTCCTCGTCGGGCAGGATCTCGATCGGCCATGTCCGAACGTCCTGGCTGCCGCGGCGCAGAGCCAGCGTGCCCGAGGAGGTCAGCGTGGCGGTAAAAGCCGCGAAGGTCTCGCCCGATGTCTCGCCGCGCTCAACCGCCGTGGTCCCGTCGGCAGTGCGCCAGGCAAGCTGGAAGCCATCGGCATCGTCGTGATTGATCTTGAGCGTGACGACAGACCCTTCCGGCACTTCGACGGAAGAGACCGCCTCGCCCGCCACGGACACGACCGGCCCGGTCGCGAGCACGAAGGGCGCTTTTCGCGTGTATGCGGGCGGCGTCACCCAGGCATCGACGCGCAAGCCGGAGGCGTCGCCGATGGCGGGCACGGCGAATCCGGCCTCGACCTGCTTGCGAAGTCCGGTCCACTGCCATGCCACGATCACCATGAGCACCAGAACGAGGGCGGCGCGCAGCGCGATGGGGTCGTGCCGGTCCACGCGCGGATTCGGCAGGCCGGGGCGCAGCTTCGAAATAAGCGTCGAAACGCGTTCCTTGTGGGCACGCCAGAGCGCGCTCGCCTCGGCTCCGCCGTCATGGGACAGCGTGTCGGTGTAAGCGGTCACGGGGCGATGCGGGATTTCCGAGACCTGCTGAAGCCGGGCGATGGCTTCGTCCCGCGTCGCGCGCCGTACGAGGAGGAGCGGGATGAACGATAAGAGAAGCGCAACCCCGAACCCGTAGAGCACCGCGCGGTGCACCTCGGGCGCCAGCATCGGCCAGAGGCCCAGGCCGGAGGCGATGACGAACAGGATGCAGACGGCCAGCGGCAGCCACACGCGCGGCCATATCCGCTCGAACGTGATGACCCGTCTGGCCGACTTGATCTTTCTTTCGAGCAGGAGCTGCTCGGGCGACGATGCCCCGGCCAGGCTTGAGCCGGCGGGCTGAACGGGGGGTGCCGCGCGGCCCCCAGCGCGAGGATCAGACTTCATTGTGGAAGTGTACCATAAGCTTTCCGGCGCGCCGATACGCTTTGTTTATGCCTTGCCGCGGACGGACTCGCGGTCCGCCCGGTTCCGCAGGGGGGCGATGTCCGACGCCGTGACCGGTATCCGGATGATCGCCTTCAGGCCGCCCATCCGGCTTTGATCCAGAACGATCTCGCCGCCATGGCTTCTTATGATATCCCGCGCGATGGCGAGACCAAGGCCGCTGCTTTTGACGTTCTGGTTGCGCGCCTTGTCCAGGCTGTGAAACGGGCGGAAAACCTCCTCGCGCTTGTCCTGCGGGATCCCCGGCCCGTTGTCCTCGATGCTGAGCGTGAGCCAGCGCCGGGTTTTCAGCGCGCGGACCACGACCTTGTCCGAATAGCGCGTTGCGTTGCTGACGAGGTTCATGATGGCCCGTTTGAAGG
Source organism: uncultured Hyphomicrobiaceae bacterium (assembly GCA_964570735.1). Taxonomy (GTDB): domain Bacteria; phylum Pseudomonadota; class Alphaproteobacteria; order Rhizobiales; family Rhodomicrobiaceae; genus CAZNAH01. Next base: position 50,753 of record CAZNAH010000001.1, read on the forward strand.
CGTTGCGGCGAAGCCCGGCGATCAGGGGATCATGCTTCAAGTCCAGCGTGATCGCTCGGCCGGGAGCCTCGAAACCGCTTCTGATCTCCTCCAGAACCTTCCGCACGTTCACGCGCCTCACCGGCTCGCCCATGTCGCCCTTCGCAAAGGCAACGTAGTCCTCCAGCATTTGTTGCATCTCATCGACATCGCGCTTCAGAGCCTCGATCTCGGGCGCGCGCAGCATGGCAAGCTGCAAGCGGAAGCGCGTGAGGATCGTGCGCAGGTCGTGGCTCACGCCCGCCAGCATGGTGGTGCGCTGCTCGACATGGCGCTCGATGCGGTCGCGCATTTCGAGGAACGCCTGCGCGGCGAGCCGCACCTCACGCGCACCCCGGATGCGGAAATCCGGCGGCGCGGGATGGCCCCGGCCGAAGCGGTCGGCCGCGTCGGCGAGCGAGAGGATCGGCCTGATCTGGTTGCGCAGGAACAGAACCGCGATGCTGACGAGGATCAGCGATGTCACCACCATCCAAACCAGGAAGATATGCGAGTTCGACGCATAGGTCTGGCTCCGCGGGGCAAGCACGCGCATCACCGCGCCGTCGAGCTTGATGCGGATTTCCACATGCCGCGACTGGCCGACCGTGTCGATCCAGAAGGGGCGGCCGACCTGACGGTGGATTTCGCGCGACAGCGTGCGGTCGAGCAGACCGAAAAACGGCTTGGGGTTCGGGGCCGGCAGAGGCTCGTCCGGGGCGAACCTCACCACGAGATTGAGGTTCTCGCGGGCAAGGCTGACGAGCTGCTCGCGTTTCGCCGGATCGGGATAGAGATCATAGGCATCGGCGACCATCGCGATGTCCTGCGCGGTCGCGATCGAAAGGCGGCGCGTCACATGCTCCCAATGCCGCTCGAAGAAGACGAAGGTCAGGATGGATTGCAGCAGCACGACGGGCGCGACGATGATGATGAGCGCGCGCGCGTAAAGCCCCTTCGGAAGCAAGGCTCCGGCCATCGCCGAGACGCGACGCCAGATCTTCAGGAGTTTTGCCGTCCCGGCGTTGTGGATCGCCCGGAGCGGCGGGACGGGTGCTGCCGCGACCATCTCATTATGCTTTCTGCTGCCTGTCGGCGGATGCGGATCGCCTGACCTCGCTCAGTCTGTATGGAGAACGTAGCCTCTGCCGCGCACCGTCTGCAAATAGCGCGGATTGCCGGGGTCGGCTTCGATCTTCTGGCGGATGCGGTTGATCTGCACGTCCACCGCCCGCTCGTTTTCATAGCCGCCGATTTTCGCGAGATGCTCGCGCGAGATGGGATTGCCGGGATTGGCCGCGAATTCGCGCAGGACTTCGCGCTCCCTGTCGGTCAGGCGGACGTGCTCGCCCTCGCGTTTCAGTTCGCCGCGCTTCAGATTGAATTCGAAGGGACCGAATTGCAGATCGCCCTCGCGGTCGGTGTCGGCCATTCGCCGGCGCATGATGTTCTGAATGCGGAGGAGCAGCTCGCGCGGCTCGAAGGGCTTCGCGAGATAGTCGTCCACGCCTATTTCCAGGCCCTGGATGCGGAATTCCGGCTCGGACCGGGCGGTCAGCATCAGGATCGGCACATCGGAGGTTTCGCGCAGGAAGGATGCGACGGAAAAGCCCGTCTCCCCCGGCATCATCACGTCGAGGATGATGAGATCGAAAGCAAGGCCCTGGAGACGCGCCCGCGCCGCCTTGCCGTCGCCCGCCTGCGAGACACGATAGCCGTTCTCCTGGAGATAGCGCACGAGGAGGTCGCGGATGCGTTCGTCATCGTCCACCACCAGCAGATGGGGCGCGTTATCGGGCAGGGGCTGCGCCGTGGCCTGCGCGCCGGTGTCCGCCATCGCCATTGTTAGCCTCCCTCAGCCGACTGCCTGTATTGACAGGACTATCCGTGCTCTTTAGCCTCAATTATGGCAGAGACACCCGCTTCGCCGGCACTTTCCTGCTCAACCGGACGTTCGCCGCGCGATCTCAGCCACTTCCACCTTTTTGTCAATCTCAAGCTTCCGGAGAACCCTATGGCCCCCCTTCCATATGACCAGCGTGACGGCTTCATCTGGATGAACGGGAAGCTTGTCCCCTGGGCCGACGCGAAACTACATGTCCTGAGCCATGGCCTGCATTATGCGAGCACGGTGTTCGAGGGCGAGCGCGTCTATGACGGCGTGATCTTCAAGCTCACCGAGCACTCGCAGCGCCTGCACGAGTCCGCGCGCCTGCTCGGCTACGAAATTCCATATACCGTCGAGGACATCGACCAGGCGTGCCGCGACGTGGTGAAGGCGCAGGGCATTGTGGACGGCTATGTGCGCCCGATCGCCTGGCGCGGATCGGAGCAGATGGGCGTTGCCGCGCAGGCCACCAAGATCAACGTCGCCATCGCATGCTGGGACTGGGGATCATACTTTCCGGTGTCGGAGCGGCTGAAGGGCATCCGCCTGCGCATGGCCGACTACCGCAGGCCCGACCCGGCGACCGCCCCCTCGAAGTCGAAAGCGTCGGGGCTGTACATGATCTGCACCATCGAAAAGCATAAGGCCGAGCAGGCAGGCTACACCGATGCGCTGATGCTCGACTGGCGCGGCTTCGTGGCCGAGGCTACAGGCGCGAACGTTTTCTTCGTGAAAGACGGAAAGCTGCACACGCCCACCCCGGATTGCTTCCTCGACGGCATCACGCGGCGCACCGTGATCGGGCTCGCGAAAGCGCGCGGCCTCGACATCATCGAGCGCCACATCCAGCCCGAGGAACTCGCGACGTTCGAGCAGTGCTTCCTGACAGGCTCCGCCGCGGAGGTCACGCCCGTCTCCGAGATCGGCCCCTATCGCTTCACGCCGGGCGAAATCACCAAGACGCTGATGGAGGATTACAGCGCGGCCGTGCGGCCTGGCGCGGCGGCCGAGGCGAAACTCGCCATCGCGGTTTAGGGCGAGGCGGGCGCCGCCTCACTCCGCGGCCCAGCGGCGCGCGGCGGCATCGTCGCTGTCGCGCGCATCGACCCATGAGCCGCCGCCGTCCGCGCCCTCTTCCCTCTTCCAGAACGGCGCGCGCGTCTT
>CAZNAH010000001.1:53832-57078 GCA_964570735.1 uncultured Hyphomicrobiaceae bacterium
ATCAGGAACTCGGCCGCCTCGAACGCGGCCTGCCGGTGCGCCGACGCCGTCAGCACCAGCACGATGTTCGCGCCCGCCTCAAGCCGGCCGACGCGATGGATGACGAGGCTCGCGGTCAGCGGCCAGCGCGCGTGCGCCTCGCTCTCGATGCGCTCGATCTCGCGCTCGGTCATGCCGGGATAATGTTCGAGCGTCATGGCCGTCACGTTCGCGCCGCCCGCATGGTCGCGGACAAGTCCGATGAACGCTACGACCGCGCCGATATCGGTGCGGCCCGACCGAAGCGCGGCGATCTCCGCGCCCACATCGAAATCCTCAGGCTGAACCCGGATCATTCGGAAACTCCCTGGAGTTTATAGCCAGTGGATCAAAAAGCGCAGAGCGCCCGAAAATTTTCGGGCACTCCTTTCGCTGGCGCTGGCCCGACCGGCCCCGCCTTTTTTAGCACACCGGGCCGAGATCGAGACAGCTATACTTCCACACGCACCGTCCTGCGGTTTCATCCTTCACGCAGCGCGAGGCGCAGAACTGCTCCGACCGGCATTGCCTTCGCTCTTTCACCGGGATTGTCCCGGGGCTCTTCAGCGGCGCATCGGCCGGCGGCAGCGTCTGCCAGTTCCGCTCGCCAAGGCTTCCATCCGGCTTGACCTTGCGCAGAAGATATTCCTTCTCGCTCGGCACGGTGATCACGGCGAAGCAGGGGCTGAGCTTGCTGATGCCCGCCCTGAGTTCAGTGCTCTTCACCACCATCAGACCGGTGAGGGCGCAGGTCATCGCGGCTATGATGCGAATCACTCGCCTGAGTCCGCTTTGACCGATGGTGTAGAGACTGACGAGCAAGCCAGCCATAGCGCTGGCGGATGCGACCAGGTTCGCCCCTTTCTGTTCCATGATGAACTGGATGATGTGGGCGTAGTGGTCTTTCAGGACCTCAAGGCACGATTGGGGCATAGGACCCTCCTCCAAAACCTGAAGCCAACATGCTGAGTTAAAATCCTCCTTTCGGATCCCCCGTTTCCAGGAAATCGCCACATTTACTTGCATAACTCTACAGTAAACGAAAATACCGCTCAGTGTTATCGGATTTGTGACAGAGGCGAGTCATTAGGTGGCAACATTTTTTGTTCGGGTATTCATCTTTTAACGAAGTCTATATTTTTTTAAACTTGGAAACCCCAATGCGTTTTTGTAGCATTAAAAAAACTTGAAAAGTTCTTTGATCGTTCCCGACTCGAAACATATACAGTTGTCCTCACGCTTGCACTCAATCGCTACCTAGTCCATTTCACGCAATGAACCTGGGAAATGCAAAATCCCCGGCTTCAAAAAAGGTGAGCAAAATGAAAGACATCACTCCTGATCATTTGCGCTGTCACGTCGGCATGTGCCCCGCCGTGTATGACTTGGGAGATGGCAGGCTCCTGATCATTGGCGCACGCCCATCCGACGATGTTATCCAAACCCTGGGCGGGGGGCTGAACCCTGATGAGCAGGCCGTGGTTGTCGACTTAGCCCTTTTGCACAACGCGGCTAAACTCGTTGCTGATAAACATAAGTAACAGTTGACATATATAACTGTGACCCGATAACAGTAAATAATGGCCTGCTGATCGAAGGTAAACTACTCCGTTTACCTTCGATTGCGTTTAGTTGGTTAGGCTATTGTCGTGTTCCAGATACATCAGTCAATCAAATTGCGTCTAGCCGCCTCGACTCCGCGCAGGCAATAACACCAACCAACAGGCAGCCGCCAAATGAAGAATCTCACCCCTCCTCGATTCCGCTGCCAATTGGGAATGTGCCCGGCCGTTTATGAGCTTGAAGACGGCAAGCTTGCCATTATCGGCAAACATCTTCCGTCTTCCCTTAAAGGCGAGTTCGACGGGTTGGTTGGCGAGGATGAGCATGTGATCATCATCGAACGCGGAATGCTTGAGAATGTGACACAGGAAGGGCTTACGCAGGACAGCCGCGACTAAGGCCACCCATAGAGCCTCGACGAACTGCTCAATTTGTGCCACTTTTTTAAAATGTTTGAAAACATTCAAACGCGGCGATGAGCAGGCGTTGCGCTTCAATGGCACATAGCCTTCTGACAGTGCAAAAGCGTATAGGCATCTCCGCGTAGGGGTTAACGTTTGCCTGACGCTACGCATCTTTTCGGACGCATTAATTCAAAAAGCCTGAACCGTCTTTCGGAGCAGCTCGAAATTCTTGGAGTTCATGTCAACACTGGCGGTGAACTCGCAGAAGAATGCCGAGGCGGCGCCTGCTTCGCGGCTTTTTCCCCTATGGAATCCTGCCTGCGCTTACCGGACTCCACTTTAAAGTATTATCAGGATGCTGTGCGGTTCGGGCTTTTAGACAATACAAGGGCCCATGACCTCTCCTACAATTTGGCTTCGATATGCTTCTCGCTCAAACCGGCATATAAAGGTTATCTGAGCCCGCTTCTTAATGGCGGTTCATTCGATGTGTTTTTGAGCGAAAACTTATCTCCTCGCGAATTCAGGCTACGAGAGTCTGCGCATGGTTGGTTCGCAGATGCCCTTTGCTCAGTTTTCCCTTGGGCAATCATCCCCAGCATTCATCTAAAAAATAGAGGCTTTACCCAAGCCGTCTTGAGCAGAAAAAATGTAAAGCAATTTGCTCAAAACCCTTATCTCGCACTTATGACGGCTTTGGATCTCGTCGTTTGGGGCGCTTGGTATGGTTACTCCCCAGCCGATCTTCAACGAAGCCTGACATGGTTTCGCGATATATCTCAAAATGCAGATATTGACGAAATAATTACCGTGCCAGGAGACGGTTCGGAGCGCATCATCATCCCGTTTTTCTCTCACGGGTTCCAGGGCGCGGTCTTCGGTTTCTTCCACGGTCTTCAACCTCATCTCAAGGAGCCCGTGCTCAACCTGCTGTATCAGTACGGGCAGAGCCTCGCCGACAGCTACGCCCTTCTCCGCCGGCAGGAATTCTTGCGCGCGACAGCCGAGGCAAACGACGCGGAGACGGTCGCGGCGGCAACGCTGCGCATCGTATCGCCCGTCGAGCAGCTCGTCATCGAAACGCAGGGCCGGGTTCACGGCTTCGTCCTGCGTGAGGAAGACGGCTATTGGGCCGGTTTCGACGAGATTCGCATGCCGGAGGCGACAACGCTGCGCGACCGGCTCAGCAACGATGACGCCTGCAAAGGTGAACCGCCCCGGGATTGTCGGAGGCTCCAACTCTTGAGTAGATGGAGTCCTT
>CAZNAH010000002.1:0-2116 GCA_964570735.1 uncultured Hyphomicrobiaceae bacterium
ATTTGCGAATGAGGGCGCTGCAAACGGGATGCAAATGTTTGAATCGAACCACTAGACCCGGCCTGTGGCCATGGGCGGCGGGCCTGGATCGTCAATATCCATCGCGCCGCTGACCGACGCTCGGAGCGCTCCCGAGACCTTGATGTCGCAGGTCGAACGCATTTTCTGGGCAACGGCCGCGACGCGGACTTTCGCCTCGGATGAGGCGCGCACCGCCTACCGCGAGCGATGGCTCGGCCGCTATCTGGCGCTTTTTCCATCCCACTGCCTGCTGGCGGAGGAGGCGGGCACGGTTACGGGATATCTCGCCGGTTGTCCCGACACCCGGTTAGAGGCCGCAACGCCCCTCGTTTGCGATCTCGGTTATTACATCCCGCGCGTGCTCGATGCCGTGCGCGATGTCCCGGCTCATTTCCATGTCAACGTCGACCCGGCTTGCGCGGCGCGCGGCATCGGCCGCGCTCTGGTCTCCGCCTTTGCGGGGCGCTGCCAGGCGGAGGGCATCGGCGGCCTCCATGTGATCACGGCCAAGGCGAGCGCCGCCGCGCGGTTCTACGAGGCTTGTGGGTTCAGCCCCCGGCTCGGCTTCACCGCCGGGGGCCGCGACCTGACGCTCTACGCGATGAGCTTGTAAGCCGGCAGCGTGAGGAACGCCTCCAACTGCTCGCTCATCACGAGATCGCGGAACAGCTGAATAGCCTCGCCGAAACGGCCCGCCGCGAATGCCTCATCGCCCAGCGCGGCCTTCAGCTTCGCCATTTCGTCGTTCAGAAGCTCATCGACCAGCGCCGCCGTGACGATGCGTCCATCCTCCAGGCTGACGCCGTATTTGCGCCATTGCCAGACCTGCGTGCGGGAGATTTCGGCGGTGGCGGCGTCTTCCATCAGATTGTAGAGCGGCACGGCGCCGGAGCCGCGCAGCCATGCCTCGATATACTGCACAGCGACGCGGATGTTCGCGCGAAGGCCCGCTTCCGTGCGGGTGCCGCGATGAACCGCCAGAAGCTCCGCCTGTCCCGCAGTGACATCGTCGCGCATCACGTGAAGCTGGTTCGGCTGCGGCACGTGCGCGTCGAACACCTCCAGCGCGGTCGGCACGAGATCGGGATGAGCCACCCAGGTGCCGTCATGGCCGATCTTCACCTCGCGCAGCTTGTCCTCGCGCACGGCGGCGAGCGCCTTCTCGTTCACCTCCGGGTCGCGCCGGTTGGGAATGAAGGCCGCCATGCCGCCCATCGCGAACGCCCCGCGCCTGTGGCAGGTCTTGATCAGCAGCTCGGCGTAAGCCTTCAGGAACGCCTCGCTCATCACGACCTGGCTGCGGTCGGGGAGGATATATTCGGGCTTCGCGCGCAGCGTCTTGATGAAGGAGAAGATGTAATCCCAGCGGCCGCAATTCAGCCCCGTGATGTGATCTCGGAGTTCGTACAGGATTTCATGCATCTCGAAGACGGCGGGCAGGGTCTCGATCAGCACGGTCGACTTGATGGTGCCGTTTGGAACCCGCACGGCCTCCTGCGCGAAGACGAAAACCTCGTTCCAGAGGCGCGCTTCGAGGTGGCTTTCCATCTTCGGCAGATAGAAGTAGGGCGTGGAGCTCTTATCGAGGATGCGCTTCGCGTTGTGGAAGAAGTACAGACCGAAATCGACGAAGGCGCCCGCAACGCGATCTCCGTCGACGCGGATATGGTCCTCAGTCAGATGCCAGCCGCGCGGCCGCACCATCAGCACGGCGGGCTTCGGTCCAACGGCATAGCTCTTGCCGGTCTCTTCCTCGGTGAAGTCGATCTGGCCGAGCCAGTAATCGCGCAGGTTGATCTGCCCGTCGATGACATTGTCCCAGGTGGGCGAGAGCGCGTCCTCGAAGTCGGCCATGAAGACCTTGGCGCCGGAATTCAGGGCGTTGATGACCATCTTCCGGCTGGTGGGGCCGGTAATCTCGACGCGCCGGTCCGCGATCTCGGCTGGGAAACCCGCGATCGTCCAGTCGCTCTCCCGGATTTTCGCGGTCTCGGGAAGGAAATCCGGCAGCGCGCCGGCATCGAACCGCGCCTGCCGCTCCGCCCGCGCCCCCAGGAGCTGGCGGCGGCGCTGCTCGAAGCGCCGCGCGAGGTCC
>CAZNAH010000002.1:2126-2336 GCA_964570735.1 uncultured Hyphomicrobiaceae bacterium
ATTGCAGGGCTTCGCCCGTGAGGATGTCCTCGTAGCCCGGCCGCAGGGGACCGCTGATCGTCACGCCGTCCGGGAGGCTGATGGCTTGCCTGTTCATCTCCTGCATAATCCTGGTTCCCGCTTAAGTTAAACTTAATAGAGGCTTTAATCCAGCTAAACCCTGTAGTGTTATGTGCGCAACAGATCGGCTGTCAAGACGGCGGGCGGCGT
>CAZNAH010000002.1:2346-6236 GCA_964570735.1 uncultured Hyphomicrobiaceae bacterium
CCATGCAGCGCCCAACAACGCGCGTGTTCACTTGCCGCGCACGCGGGATCGCGGCATGCCAGCCGGAACCACGCAGAGGAGGAGACGATGACTGGCAAGCGCAAAATCCTGGTCACCCGCAAACTGACGGAGGCTGTCGAGGATCGCGCCGCGCGGGATTACGACGCAGACCTCAACGCCGATGACCATGTTTTCTCCGGCGATGAGATCGTGCGGCGCGCGGAAGGCAAGGATGCGCTGCTTGTCTGCCTCACCGAGAAGTTCACGGCGGATGTCATCGCGCGCCTGCCGGCTTCGGTGCGCGTGCTCTCGACCTATTCCGTCGGCACCGACCACATTGACCTGGAGGCGGCGCAAGCGCGCGGCATCCGCGTGACCAACACGCCCGACGCGGTGACCATCTCGACGGCCGAGATCGCCATGCTGCTCATTCTCGGCTCGGCGCGGCGCGCCCCGGAGGGCGAGCGGCTCCTTCGCAACAGGGAATGGGCCGGCTGGCAGCCCATGCAGCTTCTCGGGCGCCGGCTCGACGGCAAGCGGCTCGGCATCTTCGGCATGGGCAAGATCGGCCAGGCGCTGGCGAAGCGCGCGCGCGCCTTCGACATGGAGATCCACTATCACAACCGCCGCAGGCTGACGCCCGAGGAGGAGCAGGGCGCCGTCTTCCACGAGACGTTCGACGGCCTTCTCGCGGTGAGCGACATCTTGTCTGTCAACGCGCCCGCGACACCGGAGACGCGCAACGCGATCACTGCCGAGACGCTGGCGAAGCTGCCGAGGGGCGCGATCGTCGTCAACACAGCCCGAGGCGACCTCGTGGATGACGAGGCCCTGATCGCGGCGCTGAAATCCGGCCACGTCGCCTATGCGGGTCTCGACGTGTTCCGCGGCGAGCCGAACATCCACCCCGAATATTACGGGATCGAGAACGCCTTCCTCCTGCCGCACATGGGAACGTCCGTGATCGAGGCGCGCAACGAGATGGGATTCGCCGCGCTCGACAACATCGACGCGGTTCTCGCGGGCCGCGAGCCCCCCTATCCCGTCGTTTAATGCGATGAGCTACAACGAAGGGCTAGTTGATCTCCCGGCGCACTCAGCCGAAAGTATGGCGCTTTTCCTTTGCCGAGAAGGAAATTGCGCCGCCAACGTTAAGGGGCTATGCAGTAGCCACGGGTCTGTCATGCGTGAGCGTGAGGGTCCGTCTTCATTCCTCGGGAGGAGTTCATGACAACATCCGACATTGAAAAGAAGGCGGTTGACCGCCGCAAATTTCTGAAGGGCAGTGCCGTCGCCGGTACCGCCGCAGCCGCGACCGTCGCTTTCCCGCAGATTTCGCGCGCCCAGACGACGACCCTCAAAATGCAGAGCTCCTGGCCCGCAACCGATATCTGGCAGGGCATGGCGCGCGACTATGCCGATCGCGTCGAAAAGATGTCTGGCGGCCGCCTGAAAGTCGATCTTCTCGCCGCTGGCGCCGTCGTGCCCGCGTTCCAGATTCAGGACGCCGTGCACAAAGGCGTTCTCGACGCCGGCCACCACGTCGCGGCCTACTGGTACTCCAAGAACCGCGCGGCTTCGCTGTTCGGCACGGCTCCCGTGTTCGGCGCCGACGCGGGCCAGATGCTGGCCTGGATTCACTATGGCGGCGGCAAGGAGCTTTATCGCGAGCTGATCGAGGACATCCTCAAGCTCAACATCGTCGGTTTCTTCGCCTTCCCGATGCCGACCCAGCCCTTCGGCTGGTTCAACAAGGAAGTGAAGAGCCTCGAAGACGTGAAGGGCCTGAAATACCGCACCGTGGGTCTCGCAACCGAGATCATGCAGGGCTTCGGCATGACCGTGCAGCAGCTCCCCGCCGGCGAAATCGCGCCTGCGATGGAAAAGGGCACGATCGACGCGTTCGAGTTCAACAACCCCTCGTCCGACCGCAATTTCGGCGCGCAGAACGTTGCGAAGCGCTACTACATGGGCTCGTACCATCAGGCCATGGAGTTCTTCGAGATCATCTTCAACAAGACGCTGTTCCAGCGCCTGCCGGCCGAGCTTCAGGCCATCCTGGAATACGGTGTGGAAGCAGCCAATACGACCAACTACGGCAAGGCGATGGACGGGTACTCCACCGACCTGCAAAAGCTGATCAACGAAGACAAGATCATCGTGGAGCGCACGCCGGGCGACATTCAGGACGCTCAGCTGAAAGCCTGGGACCAGGTGATCGACAAGTACGGCAGCCAGGATCCGTTCTTCAAGAAGGTCATCGACAGCCAGAAAGCCTGGGCGGACCGGGTCGGCTTCTACACCTTCCTGAACAGCGCCGACTATCGCCGGGCTTACGAGCATTATTTCCCGGGCAAGCTGCCGAAGCAGGCGTAATCCTAAACTCCGGGCGGCGCCTTAGCCGCCCGGATCCCGCCCCGCCCTTGCCGAGGTTCTCGCGTGCTCTCCTTCATCTACTTCATCGACAAGCTCTCGGCCTGGGTCGGCAAGGCTTTCGCATGGTGCATCCTCATCATGACCTTCGGGGTCGGCTATGAGGTGATGTCGCGCTATCTCTTCAACGCCCCCACGCCATGGGCGTTCGACATGAGCTACATCATGTACGGCGCGCTGTTCATGATGGCCGGCGCCTACACGCTGTCGCGCGACGCGCACGTGCGGGCCGATATCTTCTACAGAACATGGCCTCCGCGCGTTCAGGCCGGACTGGAACTCTTCCTTTACTTCATCTTCTTCTATCCGGGCGTGCTGGCGCTGATCATTTACGGCTACGACTACGCGCTCGACTCCCTGCGCTACCGCGAGGTGAGCATCAACAGCCCCGCAGGCGTGCCGATCTTCCAGCTCAAGTTCATCATCCCGGCGGCCGGGCTCTTCCTCGCGATCCAGGGCCTCGCGCAGATCGCGCGCTGTATCGTCTGCCTCAGGACGGGCCAATGGCCGCCGCTCCTGCACGACGTGGAGGAAATGGAGTCCGTCCTGCTTCACGCCAGGGAAGACCTCGGTTTTGATCCGTCCAAGCAAGGAAAGCCGTCATGACGAGCGGTGAAGTCGCAGTTCTGATGCTCGTCATGTTCGTCGTGATCATCATGATGGGCTTCCCCATCGCGTTCACGCTGATGGCGATGGGGCTCGCCTTCGGGTATTGGGCCTATTACGACCCGCTGCGCATGCAGAACGTGTTCGACAACACGGTCTTCGACCTGTTCGTGCAGAAGACATATGGCGTGATGTCGAGCGACGTTCTCGTTTCCATCCCGCTCTTCCTCTTCATGGGCTACATCGTCGAGCGGGCGAACGTGGTCGACAAGCTGTTCACCTCGCTCTACATCGCGTCGAAACGGCTGCCCGGCTCGCTGGCGGTCGCGACGCTTATCACCTGTGCGCTCTTCGCCACCGCGACCGGCATCGTCGGCGCGGTCGTCACCCTCATGGGCATCCTCGCTCTGCCCGCCATGCTGAAGGCGCGCTACGATCCGAGCTTCGCGAGCGGCGTGATCTGCGCCGGCGGCTGCCTCGGCATCCTGATCCCGCCGAGCATCATGCTGATCGTCTACGGCCAGACCGCCAGCGTCTCGGTGGTGCAGCTCTATGCAGCGGCCTTCATCCCGGGCTTCATGCTCGCGGGCTTCTACATGACCTACGTGCTGATCCGCGCGGCGCTCAATCCGGCGATCGCGCCTGCGGCCCGGCTGGAGGACGTGCCGGAATACAGCACGCTCGGCATCATCTGGCTACTGTTGACCTCGTTCGTGCCGCTCGCCTTCCTGATCCTGGCCGTGCTCGGCGCGATCATGTTCGGGCTCGCCACACCGTCCGAAGCCGCCGCCATCGGCGCATGCGGCGGGCTGCTGCTCGCCGTGGCCTATCGCGCGCTGACCTGGGACCGG
>CAZNAH010000002.1:6252-9974 GCA_964570735.1 uncultured Hyphomicrobiaceae bacterium
CACGGCCCGCACATCGGCGATGGTGTGCTGGCTGTTCGTCGGCTCCGGCGTTTTCGCCTCCGTTTTCGCCTATATGGGCGGCGAGGCCCTCATCAAGGAGTTCGTGCTTTCGCTCAACCTGTCGCCGATCATGTTCCTGATCCTGGCGCAGATCATCATTTTCATCCTGGGCTATCCGCTGGAGTGGTCTGAGATCATCATCATCTTCATCCCCATCTTCCTGCCGCTTTTGCCCCTGTTCAATATCGACCCGCTGTTCTTCGGCGTGCTCGTCGCGCTGAACCTTCAAACCTCGTTCCTGACGCCGCCCGTCGCGATGTCCGCCTTCTATCTCAAGGGGATCGCCCCGCCAGAGGTCACACTCAACCAGATCTACAAGGGGCTGACCCCTTACCTCGCGATGGTGTTCTTCTCGATGATCATCGTGTATATTTTTCCGCAGATCGCGCTGTGGCTGCCCAACCAGATCTACGGACGCTGAGCCATGAAGGGCCTTCCTCTCACCGACCGGCTGCTTTCGATCATCGGACTGACGCTGCTGATCGCATTCTGCGTGCCGCTCGTCTGGATGCTCCAGATGGTCGACCTTGCGATCGTGGTGTGCGTTGTGGTCCTGATGACCGCCTATGATTTCTTCGACGAAACGACATTCCGCGTCAAAGGCCGGAAAGTCGAATCGGACCCGCACGAGCAGAAAGACCAGATTTAGCCGGCTCTCGCCGTTCTTGCCTTTTTCGCTTGTCAGCCCCGAGGGCTTGGCGGATCTTGCTCCGGTATAACGATCCGCCTCACCCCATCGACCGCCGATGCCTGATCTCCTCCTCGAACTGTTTTCCGAAGAAATTCCGGCCCGCATGCAGTCTCGGGCGGCCTCAGACCTCGAACGCCTGATGGCCGAGGCGCTCACCGCAGCGGGCCTGTCTCCCTCCGCGACACGCACCGTTTCCGGCCCGCGCCGCCTCGCGCTGATCGCGGAGGGGCTGCCCGCGCAGTCGGCCGCTACGATCGAGGAGCGCAAGGGGCCGCGCGTCGGCACGCCCGAAAAGGCCATCGCCGGGTTCCTGCGCGGCGCCGGGCTCGCCAGCCTGGCGGAGTGCGAGACGGTCGCGGACCCGAAAGGCGATTATTATGTCGCGCGCCTCGAAAAGCCCGGCCGCGCCGCAGCGGACATCATCGCGCAAGCCGTGCCGGACATCGTCCAGCGCTTCCCTTGGCCGAAATCCATGCGCTGGGGAGCGGGGCGCCTGCGCTGGGTGCGGCCGCTTCACGCCATCCTTTGCCTGCTCGACGGTGAAATCGTACCCTTCGCGGTCGACGGCGTACCATCCGGCAACGTGACCTACGGCCATCGCTTCATGAGTGGCGCGCGCGCAACAGAACCGGCCGCCATTGTCATAAATTCGAATCAAAGCTATGCGGACGCGCTTCTGCACGCTAAAGTTGTGGCGTCAAGAGACGTGAGGGCCGAGAAGATCCTGGCCGATGCCAAGCGCATCGCTGCGGATGCCTCCCTCGATCTTGTCGAAGACCACGGGCTGTTGGATGAGAATGCGGGGCTTGTCGAATGGCCCGTGGTCTATTCCGGCACCTTCGAGGAAAGCTTTCTCGATGTGCCGCCGGAAATCCTGATGACCGCCATGAAGGCGCATCAGAAATGTTTTTCCTTGAGAAATCAGAAGACTGGCGCGCTTGCGAACCGCTTCATCCTGGTCTCGAACCTGGAGGCGGAGGATGGCGGCAAGGCGATCGTCCGGGGCAATGAGCGTGTGATCCGCGCGCGGCTCGCGGACGCGAAATTTTTCTGGCGCAACGACACGTCGCGCCCGCTCGACGATCTCGTGCAGCGGCTCGGGCAGGTCACGTTTCACGAGAAGCTCGGAACGCAACTTCGGCGTGTGGAGCGCATCAAGGCGCTTGCGCGCGAGATCGCGCCGCTCGTCGGCGCCGACCCGGCGAAGGCCGAGGAGGCGGCCCACCTCGCCAAGGCCGACCTCATGTCCGAGACGGTGGGCGAGTTCCCCGAATTGCAGGGCATCATCGGCCGATACATCGCGCTGGCGCAAGGGCGCGACCCCGAGGTGGCCGACGCCATCGCCGAGCACTACAGGCCGCAGGGGCCGTCAGACGCCGTGCCGTCGAGCCCGGTTGCGGTGGCGGTTGCGCTCGCCGACAAGCTCGACATGCTCGTGGGCTTCTGGGCGATCAACGAGAAGCCGACTGGCTCGAAAGACCCTTACGCCTTGCGCCGTGCCGCGCTCGGCGTCATCCGCATCGTGCTGGAGAACGAACTGCGCTTGCCGCTTTTCAAACTTCTGCGAGATCATGCGATCCGGTTCACAGAGTTTGCAGACGATCAAAACTTTGAGAGAGTTACCAAGCCGCTTTTTGACCTTCCCGCGCAAGTACGGGAACTAGAGCAATTTAAACAGATAGTAGCCAAGTTTGCTTTTGAGCCTCTTATTTTAAGTTCCTACTCAAAGTCGTTCCGAGAGGGTGTTTCTTATGCTGATAACCTCCTCACCTTCTTCGCGGACCGGCTCAAGGTTTACCTCCGTGAGAAGGGCGCGCGCCACGACCTGATCGACGCCGTCTTCGCGCTGCCGGGGCAGGATGACCTCCTGATGATCGTGCAGCGGGTCGAATTGCTCGGCCGCTTCCTCGAAAACGACGACGGGGCGAACCTGCTCGCGGGCATCAAGCGCGCGCAGAACATCCTGCGCATCGAGGAAAAGAATGACGCCGCCGCCTATGACGGCAAGCCCGCCGCGAAACTCCTGAAAGACCCGCACGAAAAAACGCTGCACAAGGCCATCGCCGAGGTGCGCCGCCAGGTCGAGGCCGCGCTCGCCGCGGAGGATTTCGAGCGCGCCATGGCCGCGCTGGCAAAGCTGCGCGCGCCGGTCGACACCTTCTTCGAGCATGTCACCGTGAATGCGGATGACCCCGCGCTGCGGGAGAACCGCCTGAAACTGCTCGGCCAGATCCGCGCGCTCGCCCTCGACATCGCCGATTTCTCCAAGATCGAAGGCTAGTGTTCCGTCTCAGACATTTGCGTCCCATCGCGGCTCGGTTCCGAGCCAATGTCTGAGATGTAAGGAACACTAGCAACCTCATGATTCTCGTGTTGCTTTTGTCACTGATGCTTGGCGTACCACCTTGCTGCAATCGGGGGCCAAGCGTCAGCGACGCAACACTAGTTGAACGCCGCAGGCCCGGATGCGCCGCCTCGCGGGAGCGCCCCCGGGCTCTGCGGCTGCCAGCCCTGACAGCTTGCCCGACACTGTGTTCGCGCGGCCAGCCCTCGGCGCAAGGCCCGGTAAACCCTTCATTAATACAATTTGAGGTAGAAAAACCGCGCAACTCCACACCTTCGAGATCGTCCATGCCGCACGCCCATGCCACGTTACGGCCGATGCCCCTGCAAGGCCGGCGAGACCCCGAAATCGAGCGCCTCGCCGCCGAAGCCGCGGGGCTCGTGAACCCGGCTTCCGGCGTGGCGAACGACTATCTCAACCATTTCAACGAGATTCTTCTGCTGATCGAGAACCTGCCGGTTCTCCTGCCCGAGATGGTGGACGAGATCCTCGACTGGTCCCCGAAATCCTACCAGGACTATTTCCGCGCCAGCCCCCTGCCCGGCAGCGCCGCCGCCATCACGCTTTACGAGCGGCTGAACCACGATTTCCGGCGGTCGTTCGAAGGGATCGTTGACGAGATCAACC
>CAZNAH010000002.1:9993-50030 GCA_964570735.1 uncultured Hyphomicrobiaceae bacterium
CGACAGCGTCGCCCTCATCTCCAGAGAGCGCGAGGCGAGCGGCAATGTCTGCGCGGAGCGGGTCGAGAAATTCTGCGAAAGCGCCTCGGCCACCATGCGGGCCATGCTTCTGCGCGCGGAAAACCTCGTCAATTACGGCGAGGCTGAGCCGGTCGAAGCGTCCCAGGAGATGGCCGACCGGCTGCTTCGTTCTCCCGGCGTCGTCAGCTAACGAGCGGAGCGATTGCCGTGGACGAACTGCTCCGGGATTTCCTGACCGAAACCAGCGAACTGATCGAGGGGATCGAGGCGCAACTCGTCGTGTTCGAGCAGAACCCCTCCGATCCCGCCCCCATCGCCAGCATTTTCCGCTTCGTGCATACCATAAAGGGCACGGCGAGCTTCCTGGACCTGAACAGGTTGCAGAAGGTCGCCCATTCCACGGAAACGCTGCTCGGCCTGCTGCGCGATGGCGTGCCGCCGACCGAGCGCGCGGTCTCGCTCATCCTGACGGCGATGGACCGCATCAAGGACATCATGGATGAGGTCGAAGCCCAAGGCTCGGAAGCGCCGGGGGGAGATGCGGACATCACCGACGCCATCGACGCCCTTTGCGAGAACGGTCTGACCGGCGCGGACGGCTCTGAGCCGCCGCCGGCAAGCTCGTCCTCCACGCCGAAGACGGCCGAAGCGCCGCGCGCGGAAACCGCTGAAAGCGCCGGCCCCAAGCCGGGCGCCAAGGCCGATGCCTCCCGTGTGCAGGGCAGCGCCACCAGTTCGCCCGAGAGCATCCGCGTGAGCGTCGGCACCATCGAGCAGATCATGGAGTTGGTCTCCGAACTCGTCCTCACCCGCAACCAGTTGCTCGAACTCACACGCAGCCGCGAGGGCGACGCCGTGAAGACGCCGCTGCAACGGCTGTCCGCGCTCACGACGGATTTGCAGGACGCCGTGATGCGCGCCCGCATGCAGCCCGTGGGGCGGCTCTTCGCCAGCCTGCCGCGCCTCGTCCGCGAGCTTTCCGTCGAGCTCGGGAAAAAAATCGATCTCGTGGCCGAGGGCGCCGACACCGAGCTTGACCGCCAGCTGATCGAGGTGATCCGCGATCCGCTCACCCATCTCATCCGCAATTGCGCGGACCATGGCATCGAGACTCCCGAAACGCGAAAGGCGGCGGGCAAGCCGGAAGCGGGAACGGTCCGCGTCCGCGCCTTCCATGAGGCCGGGCAGGTCACGCTCGAAGTCTCGGACGACGGCAAGGGGCTGGACGTGGAGAAAATCCGCGCGAAGGCCATCCGCCTCGGCTTTCTCACAGAGGAGCAGGCGGCCGTTGTGGGCGAGAGCGAGCTTTACCGCTTCATCCTCGAACCCGGCTTCTCGACCGCCCAGACCGTGACGGCCGTTTCGGGACGCGGCGTCGGCATGGATGTGGTGCGCTCGAACATCGAGGCGGTCGGAGGCTCCGTTTCACTCACTTCCGAGGCCGGGCGCGGAACGAAGTTCACCCTGCGCATCCCGCTGACGCTGGCGATTGCCCCGGCGCTGATCGTGCAGGCGGGCGGCCAGCGTTTCGCCCTGCCTCAGAACGCCGTGCTGGAGGCCGTGGCGCTCGGCGCGGACTCGCGCCACAGCGTCGAGAAAGTCCAGAGCGCGCTCGTGCTTCGTCTGCGCGACGAGGTGATCCCCGTGATCGACCTGTCCGCCATGCTCAACCTGGAAACCCGCGCGAGCGGGGAGTGGACCGGGGGGCTGGTCGTCGTCGTGCGGGTCGGGGCGAACAGTTTCGGCGTCGTGGTCGACGCGGTCTGCGACGTGCAGGAAATCGTGGTCAAGCCGCTCAGCGCCTCGCTGTCTCATCTTGGACGCTTCAGCGGGCATACGATCCTGGGCGACGGCTCCGTTGTGCTGATCCTCGATCCGAGCGGGCTCGCGCAGGCGCTGAACGTCGAGAAGGCCGCCGAAACACCCCTGTCGGCTCAGGAAGCGGAACAACTCGGCAACGCCGCCCTGCTCCTCAAGTTCCGGGCAGGGCCGGGCGCGACCAAAGTCATCCCGCTGGAGTTCGTCTCGCGCATTCTCAACGTCGAAAGCGCCAAGATCGAGAATGCGGACGGGCGGCTCGTCATGATGCACCAGGACCGGCTGATGCCGGTGCTGGCGGTAGGCGGCGCAGCCAATCTCAACCGGGCCACGTGTCCCGTGCTCGTCATTTCGGTCGCCGACACCCGCTTCGGCCTGCTCGTAGATCAGGTGCTCGATATCCTGCAATACGGCATGGATCTCGAACTCTCCGGGGAGAGCGCCGAGACCTTGGGTGCGCTCAGCCTGAAGAACCGCGCCGTCGAGGTCATCGACGTCATGCACTTCCTCGCGCTCGCCTTCCCGGACCTGCACCGCGAGCGTCAGGCGGGCCGTGTGCTGCTCGTCGGCAAGGATATCATGACCCGCACTATGATCGCGCCTGCCCTGATGGCGGCCGGTTATGACGTGAACCTCGTGACTTCGCCGTCGCATGCGCAGGGCTTCCTGGAAAACGGTGACGCGCCGGACGCGGCGGTGATCGACGCGGCCATGCCGAGCGATGACGCCGAGGCCCTGGCGGCCGCCCTGCAAGGGCTCCGCGAAACCCTGCCGCTGGTCAGGCTGGTTGGCGACCATGACGGCGCGGCCTCCGCCCTGAGCCTCTTCGCCACGGCGGTTTCGGCCGAAAAGCTTGATCGCAGGTCCATCCTGCATGCTCTGGCACAGGTGATGCGCAAGACGGCTTCCGGAGAAGCGCGCCGCGCAAGGATTGAAAGGGCAGTCGCATGACATCGCTTGGCGAAACGGAAAAGCTGCTGGCCGCAAGCCAGGCTTCAGCGGCCGATACGAGCTACTTCACGGTTTTCGCGGGCGAGGAAGTCTTCGGACTGCCGGTGCGCAAGACCCAGACCATCTTCCGCGTCGCCGCGCTGACGCCGATTCCGGAAGGGCCGCCCGATATCGTCGGGCTCGTCAACCTGCGCGGCAAGGTCGTGACCGCCGTCAGCCTGCGCCGGCGGCTGCGATATTCCGACGATGCGACGGTCGCCAATGCGCTGGCCATCACCATCGAGCACAAGGGCGAGTGCTTCGCCCTGATCGCGGACCGTGTCGGCGACGTGCTCACGCTCTCGCCCGCCATGCAAATTCCCGTTCCGCCCCATTTCGATGCGGCGAGACGGCGCCTTACTGCCGCTCTCTACCGTCTGGACGATCTGCTGGTGCCTGTTCTGGACATCGGCGCCGTGTTCGATTTCAGCCGCTGAACGTCTTCGCTTCAAGCCATTCGGGTGCCGACGCATGACCATTCCTCCGCTGCCCAGGCCCACGATGGCGCCTGCCTGGTTCCATGCGCTCCGCGCCTATCTGCGCAAGACGTCGGGCCTCGTGCTCGACACCGACAAGGCGTATCTCGCCGAGAATCGCCTCCAGGCGATTTTGCGGCGCGAAAACCTTTCCGGAATGGAAGAACTCGTCCTCCGTCTGGAGCGGGGCGGAAGCGCGCGGCTCGCCTATGACGTGATGGAGGCGATGACCGTCAACGAGACCTATTTCTTCCGCGACAAAGTGCCGTTCTCGAAATTCCGCGATGTCATGCTTCCCCACCTCATCGCGAGGCGAAGCCACGAGCGCCGGTTGCGCATCTGGTCGGCGGCCTGTTCGAGCGGGCAGGAGCCTTATTCGCTCGCCCTGATCCTCGCGGATGCCGCGCCGATGCTGCGCGACTGGACGATCGAAATTCTCGGCACTGACTTGTCAGAAGCCGTGCTCGAAAAGGCGCGAGCCGGACTTTATGAGCCGTTCGAGGTGAAGCGGGGCCTGCCGGATGCCTTTCTATCCCGCTTTTTCCAGAACACCGGCAAGCAATGGCGGATCAGCAAGCCCATCCGCGATGCGGTGACGTTCCGGCGCTTCAATCTGCTCGACGATTTCAGCTCGCTCGGCCGGTTCGACGTGATCTTCTGCCGCAACGTGCTGATCTACTTCGACGTGGAGAGGAAGATCGACGTCTTCGCACGGCTCGGGCAGGCGCTTCTGCCGGACGGCTATCTGGTGCTCGGGGCGTGCGAAAGCATCCTGGCGACCAGCGGTTCGCCGTTCCGGGCGCTGGCGGACGGGCCTGGCATCTTCCAGCGGCCAGCGGCAGCGGCGAGCACGGCTGGCGTTGCACCCCTTTGCGCGTCATGACGCAGGGAACGCCGCCGCCTTCGCTCTGGACCTCGGAGCACGGGCCGGGTTAGAGTTGCGGACATCCAACCCGAGGGCTGCCCATGTTCATCGCCATGAACCGATTTCGCGTGCGCCGCGGCGCGGAGGCCGACTTCGAGGCCGTCTGGCTGAACCGCGAGGTCTTCATCAATCGCGAGCCGGGCTTCGTCGCCTTCCATATGCTGAAGGGGCCAGTGTCCGACGAATACGCGCTTTACGTGTCGCACACGATCTGGGCGAGCCGCGATGCATTCGAGGCGTGGACGCGCTCGGAGAGCTTCCGCGCGGCGCACAAGGGGGCGGGCGAGAACAAGCCGCTTTATCTTGAGGCGCCTCAGTTCGAGGGCTTCGACGTGATCCAGCACGTCACGCCCGCTTAACGAACCTCCTCGGGCTAACCCCCAGCTCTCGCAAAAGACAAGGCGAAGCTTCGGTGAGGCAGGGCGCTCATGCGAGCGCCCCGCGCCAGGTCACCGTGACGGATTTATCTTCATCTGAACCTGCTTCTTCTGGACACTCTGGCCTGGCAGCGTGGGGTTTTGCGGGGCCTTCAGCCGGTCGCTGGCCGAGGCGTCGAGCTGACACACCCAGTTGCCCTGGATCTTGACAGGCTTATAGCCAGGGGCGCAGGCGGATGCGGCGCCGGTCAGGGCCATCGTTGCGGCGGCGAGAGTGGCGGCTGTGAGCATCTTGTTCATGACGGTTCCCTTCGATCGGGGCTCGCCGATGCCGGACACGAGCAGGAGATGCACGTTCCACAGCGCATAGGCGCAGAGCAGCACCATGTCGGCAGGCTGGAAGAATTCCTGCCCCGTCTTCAGGTCAAGATAGGTTGCGCCGGTCGCGGTCCGCCCGTCGCGCGATTTCTCGACGCGGAGTACCTGCGCGCGGGGACGAAGCTCGAAATTCTCGTGTCCCCACAGGGGGTCGAGCACGCAGACGATGGGATCGGCCTTCGCCCAATAGCCGCCGCCGAAGCGCTCGCAGAAGCCGCAATAGACGCAAGGGTGCAGCTGCGCGCCATAGGGGTTCTTGTACTCGACCGAGACGTTGCCGGAGGGGAAGGGGAAGGGGTGAAGCCCGAGCTTCTTCGCGCCCTCCTCAAACAGCGCGCCCGTATATTGCTGCTTCAGGGGCGGGCAGGGGTATTGCTGCGCGCGCGGCCCCTCGAAGGGGTTCCCGCCTTCCTGAATTTCCCCGTTGAGGTTGCCCGCCTTGCCCGAGGCTGCGAAAACCAGCTCCGCCTTGTAGAAATGCGGCTCGAGCTCGTCATAGGTGACGCCGTAATCGCGGATCGTGACATCCTCGGGAATGAAGCCCGCGCCGTAGCGCTCGGTGTAGTGGCTGCGGAGGGTGAGGTCGGACGGGAGCGGGCGCCAGAACTGCCCGTTCCAGCGGATCATCGAACCGCCCACGCCTTCGCCGGGCAGGAACGAGCCGAGCCGCCGCATCGGCAGCGCCCGCTGGCGAATGTCATTTCGGAACGTCAGCGTGTTCTGCTTGACGTCCGTCATATGATCGTAGCGGAGCGCATATTTCAGCTCGTCGTGCTCCTCCGGCGCCTGGAAATTCGGCGACTCATGCCGCATTGGCCCGCGCTCCAGCACCACGCATTTCCGCCCGGCGTGGCAAAGCTCGTAGGCTGAGACGAGCCCCGTCGCGCCGCCGCCGATGATGAGCACGTCCGTCTTGGGCAGCCGCCTCGCCATATCAGCCTCCTGCCGCCTGCGCGGGCGCGGCTTGGCGCGGCGGGAGATCGCGCGCGGTGAACTGGGGCGTGCCGACCGTCGGCCGATGCGCAACGCCCGACGGCTCGCGCCAGTAGACCATGTTGTAGCGATCGACTTCCGTCAGGTAATAGGCATCCGCGCCGGGAAAGCCCACCATGCGCCAGCCGACATAATCGCGGTTGCCGTTATAGACCGGGTCGGCGAAATATCCCTCGACGGTGTTCATCTGGAGGTATTGGAAGAATGCCCGTCCGGGAACGCCGTTCAGCGAAAGCTCGCCGCCGCTCAACCGTTTGAGAAGCTCGTCCTTGTCCGCGCCGCTGAAACCGGGGAAGCGGCTCGCGTCTTCGCTGATGATCCCGGCAAGCGCCCTGCGGTAAAGCTCCGCCGGCGTATAGGGCAGCTGATAGCCCTGCTCCGGCACGCCGGGGAAGAACGGCCCATGCAGATAAAGGCCCTCACCCTTGCCCCATTCGGTCGCGAGTTGGAAGTCGATGTAATCGACCACGCCCGCCTCGCTCGCGCTGGGGAACTCGTCCGCCGGAATCAGCCGGTCGACCAGCGCGGTGAGCACCGCCCCCTCGTCGCGGGTGAGGAAGAAATAGGGCGAGCGGCCCTCGGCGATGCCCTGGGCATGGGCGCATAGCGTTCTGAGGTCGAAGGCGAGAACCGCGGCGGTCCCTGCGAAGAGGCCCATGGCTGAGCGGCGGCTGATTCTTTGCTGCAAAGCGGTCTCCCTGATGACGCCTGCGCCGTGATGCGTCCTGCGGAGTCCAACGAGATGGGCGGGGCTTGGTTCCGGACGGCGGGAGCGGCCCGCCCGCCGTAATGGGCGGAACACTTCAAGCCCCTTGGCGCTTAGGGTGACGTATGGTTTTCAAAGGGGGCGTGATCAGACTGATCGAAATTCTCGGAGCGGGCGCGCTCGCCCTGGCGCTGAGTGGCGCCGCGCTCGCCTAGGCTCCCGAAGGCGTGCTGAAGCCGGTGGGCGGCATGTCCTGCCTCGCCACACAGGCCGATGAGAGCGGGCGCGACCTGATCACCACCAAGCTCGACTGCGAGTTGCAGCTTTTCCGGGAGGGCCGTCGATACCGCGTCATCGGGCGCATGCAAGGGCCGGGGCTTTACCTCGTCGAGCCGACCGGCGTGCAGGTGTTCTGGCGCGTGCTCGCCCCCACGGCCAACCTCGACCCGAAATCCGTGAGCGGGGACTATGACATCACCTCGCGGTTCGGCTTCGAATAGCCCGATCGGCGCTCGGATGTCCTCGTCGGCGGGCGGGATGATGTCGTCGCGCTCGAACTGCAATCACCGGTCGTCGATGCCATCCGGCCCTCAACGCGGCTCACGCTGGAGGTGCGCGGCGAGCAAACGGACGCGGGCTAGGCTGCGCCATGGTGGCTTGCGCGACGGGCTGGCGGTTGATGAGAGCCCAAGCCGCGAACAGGCAGGCGGCCAGGTAGACGGGCGTGACCGGCACCCACATCAGCAGGCCCGAGAGCTGCTGATCCTCCAAAGGCGTCAGTCCCCAGAGCTGGGCGCGCCCGTCATACCATGGGTAGAGCAGCACCGGCGCAAATGTCAGGATCGCGGCGAGAAAGCCCGAGTGAATGACCGTGGCGAGGCTCGCAGCCATCGCGGCCGGCGCAGCGTGAAGGTGACGCGCACCCCGCAATGCGACCGACCAGAAGAGCAGCGCTGTCCCGAAGAAGCTCGCATGTTCGAGCCAGTGCAGCGCTTCGCTGGCGAGCGCGGCTTCATAGAGCGCAGGCACGTGCCAGAGCCAGATGGCAGCGGCATGCAGCGCAGTTGCGGCGAAAGGCCCGGCGAGCCCCGCAAAGCGCATGCGCAGCCGCCCGATCCGTAGCGCGGCGCGGGGGCCGATCGCCCAGGCCAGCGCCGCGTCCGGCCGCCCCAGCAGCAGAAGTGGCGGGGCGAAAGCGATCAGGATCGCGTGCTGCGCCATGTGCGCCGATTGCAGGGTCGAGCCGAGCGCATCGAGCGGCGAGACGAGCGCGGCCACGAGAAGCGCCTCGCCTGCGAGGAAAAAGCCGGCCTGACGCAGCGAGATGCCGCGCCCCACCCCGGCGGACGACCAGAGCCTGACGAGGCCCCGCCCATAGAGCCAATGCGCAAGGAGGATCGGCAAAACGATCCACCAGTCGAACGCCCACGCTTGCCAGACGTCGTCCGGCGTGACCGGCAAAACGGTGATATGCGCCATGACCTCGTCGGGCCGCAAAGACAGCGCGGCCGCCGCGCCCGCCCATGCCCGCCCCGCGCGCCTCATGCGCACATCCCGATGGTGAGGATGGGGAGCGCCTGCCACAGGATCGCGAGCCCGGCCGCACCATCGAGCAAGGCGTTAAGCCAGCTTACGAATTTCTGCCCGCCCTCATGCTCGTCGGATTGCCTGTAGTGGTGCAGCCCATGCCAGGCGACCGCAGCGAGCGCGATGGCCGTAAGCCCGCCCAGAATGCTTTTCGACAGGATGGGCTGCTGGCCGAGGTCCGACAGATGCGAGCAGGCGACGGCCGTAAAGCCATAGATCAGCAGCAGGTGCAGCGCCCAGATGATGAAGCCGAACATGAGGCTGCAGAAGGTCGCAATGACGCCGCGCGGGGTTTTCTCTGCCGGGCCGAGCGAGAATTCATCGGATCGCATGGGGCAACCCCGTGACGAGCAGCAGCATGATGAGCGACACGACGACGGTGAATCGCCACCACGCCCGGCAGAGCTGGAGCGTCATCGCGTGGCCGGGGTAGAGATAGCCGGTCAGCACGCGCGCGATGCACCAGAAGGCCATCAGCACCCCGATGGCGATATGCCCTCCTGCGAAGCCCAGCGTGGTGGCGACGATCGCGCCGTAGGCATGCGCCGTCGGCGAAAGTTGCATCGCATCGGCGAAGATCAGCCCGCCCGCGAGAGCCGCCGCGCCGGCAACGCCCGCCACGAGCATCGTGAGGATCGCAGCGGACAGCCGGTTGTGCGCGACGAAGCGATGGCTCAGTTCGAACACGGCCCAGGCCGCGAGCGTCATGAGGCCAAGCGCGACGGCGATCCCCTGGTTCGGCATCCGGGTTCCTTCAGGCGGCCACGCCGGTGCGTTCTGGCTCCACAGGAAGAAGTAGGAATAGACGAACACGGCGGTAAAGGCGGCGTCGGCAATGAGGAAGACGGCGAGCGCCCACCACCCATGGCTGGCCGAGGTGTTCAGATAGTTGGGCAGAGCGAGGCCGCGCCCCGCATCCACGAGACGCGGCGGCGTCTGATCGAGCGACCAGAGCCACACGACGATGCAGATGACCGCGCCAGTCGCCGAGGCCACCGTGAGAACGGGCAGTTTCAGGGTCAATCCCGCGAAGAACATCGCGGTGAGGAAGGCCGCGACGAAAGGCAGCCGTTGGGCGCCTGCGAGGGTCAGCTTCTGCTGCGGCGTGCCCGTGAGCGGCGCGGTCAACAGGGTTTCGCGCCGCAATGTGGGGGCATCGGGTAGAAAGCCTTCGCCACGGTCGAGCCGTTGGCCGAGATCGGGATGATCCCAGAGCGGATAGCGGCTGTCGATGACCGGAATGCTTCGCGTTCCGTATGGGTTGATGCCCGCACCCGCGACCCATTCCATGGAGGGCGCCTCCCAGGGGTTCTCGTTGGCGGGAGGCTTGCCGCGAAGAAGCTGGCGGACAACATCGAACAGGATGACGACAACGCCCAGCGCGAGGACAAACGCGAACACTGTGGACATCAGGTTGAGCCAGTCCCAGCCGAGCCCCGATTCATAGGTGTAGACGCGGCGCGGCATCCCCCTCAGCCCGGTGTAGTGCATGGGAAAGAACGCCAGGTTGAAGCCGAGAAAGATGAGCCAGAAGGCAAGCTTGCCGAGACGCTCCGATAGCTGGCGGCGCCCGATCAGCGGGAACCAGTAATAGGTGGCGGCGAGCAGGGGGAAGACCGCCCCGCCGATCAGCACGTAATGCAGATGCGCGACCACGAAATAGCTGTCATGGGCCTGCCAGTCGAAGGGCACGGTCGCAACCATCACGCCGGTCAGCCCGCCGATCGTAAAGGTGAACAAAAAGCCGAGCACGTAGAGCATCGGCACGCTGATGCGCGGCCGGCCCTCCCAGAGCGTCGCGATCCAGGCGAACACCTGCACGCCCATCGGCACCGCGATGGCGGCGCTGGCGGCCGCGAAATAGGCGAGCGGGAGGCGCGGCCGAGCCCGTCGTGGTGAGTGCGGATTGCGGCCCGTCGCACCCCGCCAGGAATGCGCAAGTCACGAACAGTCCGCAGCGCGCAAGGTCAGGATGCCCCATCGCGCGCCTCCCCTCTCAGCGTGTAGAGGTATGCCGCGATATCGCGGGCCTGATCGTGCGTGAGCCCGGTGACGGGCATCGCCGTGTTCGGGGCGTAAGCGGGCGGATTGAGCAGAAAGCCGATGAGCACGCCCGGGCGGTTCGGCGCGGTGCCGGCGATGTAGACCCTGTCGCCGAAATTGCCGAGCGACGGCCCGACGATGCCGCGCGCCTTGCGGATCGGCTCGATGCGGTGGCAGGCATGGCATCCGAACACGCCCGCTTCGATCAGGCTGCGCCCTCGCTCAGGGCTGCCCCCGGCGACAACCTTCTCGCTGAACTGCCGGGGCGGCGTATCCACCACTTCCGCGCAGCCTGCCAGCGTGGCCGCAATGAGCGCGGCCCGCGCGACCGTCCCCTCTAGGCCGCAATTTCGCCCCCGCGCTGAAGACCGCGCAAGCCTCACAACTCCCCCTCGCGATGAAAAAAGTGGACGTCGTCGTCCCGTTTATCTCAAGGATTGCGCGGAGTTTTCGTTCCTGTCCGGCAGGCTGCCGCGCGCCCGATCGAGTGCGGCGTGAGGGGCATGACTGGCGTTGCGTCCCGTCTCAAGCGGGGCTAGGCAAGAAAACTCAAAAATCGGAATACATGATACCGTTTTTTGCTAGATTATGCCTCCGGCCTGTGCCAAGCTGCCGCAGTCTGGCTTCTGTCGCCGCCGTTGGAGTGGCCCGCGGCCATGTCACGACGCTGACAGACGAGCGAACACCGCGACGGCCATCATGCCGGTGCAGATGCGCGCACAAGACGCGCAGAGAACCATATTGGGAGGATAACACATGCAGCATTCGTCTGCGTTCAAAGGATTACTGTGTCTGCTTTTCGCACTCGTCGTGTCGGTGCCGCCGGTTGTGCGCGCCCAGGACTATCCCACCCGGCCGATCGAAATGATCGTGACCTGGGGACCGGGAGGCGGCGCTGACCAGACCGGCCGCATGATCGGGCGCCTTCTCGAAGAGAGCTTGAAAGTGTCGCTTCCCGTCGAGAACATCGCGGGCAGCGCCGGCGTCACGGGTCTGAACAAATTGCTGAATGGCCAGCCGGAAGGCTACCAGGTGGCGATCATTACGGCTGACACCTATGCCTTGCTCGCTGCACCCGGTCGCGAACAGCGCTGGACGCTTGACGAACTCGCCCCTATCGCGGTCCTGATCAAGCAGCCATCCGGCTTCTTCGTGAACGCGAACAGCCCTTACAAGTCGTGGGCGGATGTCGAAGAGGCCGCGAAGACCAAGGAGCTCAAAGTGGCCGTGACCGGGCTCGGCACGCCTGACGAGATCGCGGTCGAGCAGTTCAAGAAGCGCGGCCTAAAACTCGTTGCGGTCCCGTTCGCGAAACCCGCCGAACGCTATGCCTCCGTTCTCGGCGGCCATGCGGATCTCCTTTACGAGCAGGCGGGCGATATGCGCAGCTTCATCGACAGCAATCAGGTCAAGCCCGTCCTGTTCCTGTCGAAAACCAAGGTCACTCCCTTCACGGACGTGACGACGACGCAGGATCTCGGGATGGATCTCGTCCTGGACCAGTTCCGCACCGTGATGGCCAAGGCGGGCACTCCCGCGGACCGTCTCAAGCTGTTGCAGGAGAAAACGGCTGAGGCCGGAAAAAGCGACGAGTTTGTCAAGTTCCTTGAGCAGAACTGGGCCGATCCCAATAGCCTCGTCGTGGGCGATGCCGCGACGGCCTACATCAAGGATCAGATCGAATCCCTCAAGGCGATCTGGAAATAGCGCGAGCGCAGCGGTGCGGGGCTGCAAAGCCCCCGCCGCCGGAGGGGAAGCCCATGCAGAATTCGGATCGTCTCATGCGTGCCGGGCCGTTCGTACTCGTGCTCGCCGCGACCCTCTGGCTCTGGTCGGTCAGCAATGGTTTCGCCATTGACACGAGGCTCGATCGGGTTGGCCCGGATCTCTGGCCCAAGATCGTGCTGGGGCTGATGGGGCTGGCCTCGCTCTGGGGCATCGCGGATGCTCTGCTCGGCACGCGAAGACAAGGCGGGCCGGACGAGACCGCAAACATCCTGATTTCGGAAGCGAGCCGCAAGGCGGGGCACGCGGAGGATGTCGCGCTCGTCAGCGATGCCGATGGGCAGCCGGTGCGCTACGGCAGCCTTTATGCCTTCGGCGGCATGGCGGCGATGCTCGGCTATGTGCTGGTCATCCCATTCCTCGGTTACACCGTTTCGACCTTTCTCATCCTTTTCTCCATCATGCTGCTGGCAGGATACACGAAGCCGCTCAGCGCAGCCCTGATCGCCGTTATCGGCGCGCTGGTGTTCTTCTTCATCTTCCAGCGCGTCGCTTATGTGTCCCTGCCTCTGGGCGCCGGTCCCTTCAAGGAGCTTTCGACCGGGCTCATGGCGCTGATGGGCGTGAGGTAGGGAGGCGGCCATGGATGTCTTGACGCTACTCGGCGCGGGCCTTGCCGCCCTGTTCGATCCGCACATTCTGATCTTCCTCATCGTCGGGCTGGTTCTCGGTCTCATCGTCGCGGTTCTCCCGGGCCTCACGCTCGTCATGGGCGTCGTGCTGGCGCTCCCGTTCACCTACGGTATGGGCGTTCTGCCGGCCGTCGTTCTCCTGACGGCAATGTACGTATCCGGCACCTATGGCGGCGCCTTCACCTCGATCCTGTTCCGCATCCCCGGCGAGCCGATGGACGTTCCGCTCCTTTGGGACGGCTACCCCATGGCGCGAGCGGGCCAGCCCGCGCTCGCCCTGGGCTGGACGCTCATCGCGGCGCTCGCGGGCGGCCTTTTCGCCTCGATCGCCATGATTGCGTTCTCCGCGCCGGTCGCGCAGGTGGCGCTGTCCCTCTCCACGCCGGAATATTTCGCCGTCATTCTGCTGGGCCTGACATCCGTCGTCTCGCTCAGCGGAGGCGCGCTGCCCAAGGCCCTGATCTCGCTCGCTTTGGGCCTTCTTCTGGCGACGGTCGGCACGGACCCGACCTATGGCGAAGTCCGCTTCGATTTCGGCATCCGGCTCCTTGAGGACGGGATCGAGTTCCTGCTCGTGATGGTCGGCGCCTACGGTCTGGGCGAGGTTCTGTCGCGCATGGAACGGCGCTCGGACGCACCGCCTGTCCTCGCCAGCGGCGGCATCCATACGCAGCTTCCCCGCCTGAAGGAAGTGGCCGCCACGAAGGCGAGCTTTGCCCGCGGCTCGGTCCTCGGATTTCTGATCGGGATCATCCCCGGCGCGGGCGCGACGATCGCGTCCTTCGTGAGCTACGGCATCGAGAGCCAGTACGGCAAGCGCCGGAGCGAACTCGGCAAGGGCATCCCTGAGGGAATTGTAGCGCCTCAGGCCGCGGCCACGGCATCGGTCGGCGGGGCGATGGTGCCGCTGCTGACGATGGGCATCCCCGGCTCAGGCGCGACGGCGATCATCATGGCGGCCTTCATGCTGCATGGCATACAGCCGGGGCCGCAGGTCTTCTTCACGTCCGGTGAACTCGTCTATACCGTATTCGCGGCGGTGATCGCCTCGGTCGTCGGCATGTGCATCGTCGGCTATTTCGCAATCCGGCTTCTGGTGAAGGTCCTCTACGTGCCGGAAGCGATCACCTCGGCCTTCGTGGTGATGTTCTGTTTCATGGGCGCACTGGCGTCGCGCTCCACGATCGGCGATCTGTGGATCATCGTGGCCTTCGGTATCGTGGGCTTCGCCTTCGAGCGCCTGCGGTTTCCGATCGCGCCCATGGTGCTCGGCGCGATCCTCGGGCCGCTCGCCGAAGCGAACTTCATGACGACGATGATCAGCTTCTCGAACGACTGGACCGTGTTCTTCACACGCCCCGTCAGCGGGGTGATCATGGCGTTTACAGCCTTCGCGCTGGTGTACCCCGCCGTGAGTGCGTTCCGCGCGCGCCGGAAGCAGGCGGCCGGGCACGGCGCACTCTCGAAAGTCGCGGGCGAATGAGCGCCGCCCGCAACCCGTTCGGCGTGAGGCGGCCGTGGAGCGGCCTCAGCCCAACTCGCCCGAGCGCGTCTTCGAGGCCAGCCAGCCGCCATCGACCTTGATTTCCGCGCCGCAGATGAAGGCGCTCTCGTCGCTCGCCAGAAAGACGGCGGCGTTGGCGATATCATCCGGCTTGCCCCACCGTCCGACGGCATTCTCCTTGGCCCAGACAGGTCCGGTCTCCGCGCTTTCGGAGAACATCGCATTGAACGGCGTCGCGATCATTCCCGGCGCGATCGCATTCACGCGCACACCCGTTCCGGTGAAATCGACCGTCATGGCGCGGGTCAGACCGAGCAGGCCCGTTTTCGCCGCCACATAGGCGACACGGCCGGGGCGGCCCATGAAGCTCGCGATCGAGGCGATATGGATGATGCTTCCGGCTCTGCGCGCAAGCATGTGCGGAGCCACGGCCTGGCTGCACAGGAAAGGCCCCGTAAGATTGATGTCGATCATGCGGCGCCAATCTTCGAGCGTGTGCTGGGTGAAGCTCTTGATGATCCGGGCTCCCGCGTTGTTGACGAGGATATCGACGGCGGGGAAGGCCGAGAGGGCGTCGCGGACCATCGCATCGACAGCCGCCTTGTCCGTGACGTCCACGCGCACACCGATTGCGGCCCCGTCCCCCAACTGCGCCGCGAGCGCCTGGACGCGGCCCCCGTCGAGGTCGCCCAGCACGACCCGCGCGCCTTCCCGCACGAAAGCCTGTGCCATGGCTTCGCCGATGCCGCTGGCCGCACCCGTGATGATCGCAGTTTTCCCTTGAAGGCGCATGTTTCCTCTCCCCGGCGGCTCAGGGCCGCACTCTCGGATTTGACGATGGGGCGAGCTTAGGCGCGCGCGGCCGCCGTCTCAGTCAGAGCGATGACACTCTTTCGCGTCGGGCAGCAGGCTGAGAAGCCGGTCGGGTTCGCGGATCACGATGCAGCCTCGCTTCAACGACAGAATACCGGAAGCCGCGAAGCCGTTCAGCACGGCGGTGACCGTCGGCCTGCGCGCTGCGACGATCTCGGCCAGCTCTTCATGGGTGAGGCGAAGGGTCCAGCCCTCATCCGGCGGGTCCGCTTCGAGCTCGCTGAAGCGAAGCAACGCACGCGCGACCCTCTGCTCCACGTTGTTCGTGAAAATTTCATGGACGCAATATTGAAAGGCGCGGAGGCGGGCGAGCAGCAATTGCGAGATCCGTATCCCCAGCTCAGGATCGGCTCGCATGAGGTCGAGCATGTCCTTGCGGCCAAGGGCGTAAAACTCGCAGGCGGCCATGGTGACGGCTGTCGCGTCGCGGCGGGGCACGGGTGCGATCGCGGTCAGGCCGAGCAGGCTCCCCGGCAGATGGACGCGCAGCAGCCTGTCGGTTCCGTCGGCATTGACCGAAAGCGCCTTAACGCGGCCCGACACGAGCAGATAGACCGTATCCGCCGGATCGTCCTGCCGGTAGATAACCGCGCCGGAAGGGTGCTCGCGCCGCACGCCCGCCGAAACCAGGGCCGCATGCTGGGCCGGCGTCAGCACGGGCTTCGCGTCATGGTCCAAACCGAGGCTTTGTTCACGCATCGAGGCGTCTCACTTCGGCAGGCGCAGTGCTGCTCTCTCGAAACGATATCAAGCTTACGTCGCAACGCCACCGTTTCGCCGCAAGTGGCGAGGCCGTGGCTGAGACGTCGATCGCGCGCGTCTTTGAACTGTGCTTGGTTTCATGCATAACCCGTATAGAGCTATCGGTCAGGTGTGCGTGGACTCACGCCGTGCTATATTTCAATCAGGATTTATCGGGAGTCGAAGCAGATAATCAGTTGAGAAGCATCCGGATGGATTCCAGGAGCTTACGCTGGTCGGAGAACGCCTGAGACCTTATAAACGTTGAAAATTGGAACGCTCGGCCCCGCAATGCTGCACGAGAGTGCACGCGTTGCCCTCTCGTGCCGAATGGATTTACGGCGATGACTACTAAAATTACAGGCGGCGGACCAGTCGGGACGAATAATCCAGCCTTGAATGCTGATGTGCCCGATACGAAGTCTTTTGAGCAGGCTGTCGCAAAAACACAGGTGATCTCGCCGACAGATTCGATCGCCCCGGGCGAGCGCGGCGATGCTCCTGCCAAAGGGAATAGCGTATCCAGCTTATCTCCTGCGGTGTCGCGCCTTGACCAGCTCTTCGGAGAGTTGGAGGGCGAAAAAGGAAGCGTCGTCGAGACGCCCGCTGCGATATCTTACCGACGATCCGTCGACGCCGATCGCGCTGCACGCCCGCCGCTCGCTCATCTCGTAGGCCTCCGCGAGATGGGCGACCGCGTCTCGCCTGACGGCGGGCGTCACCATTTTCGGCCCAGCAGGTCCTTCAGCGCAGTATTGTCGAGCATCGCCTCGGCCAGCAGCCGCTTGAGCTTGGCGTTCTCGTCCTCGAGCGCCTTCAGGCGCTTCGTCTCGGATACGTCCATGCCGCCGTACTTGGCCTTCCAGGCGTAGAACGTCGCGCTGCTGACGCCGTGCTTGCGGCACACGTCCGCCGTCTTCGCCCCGGCTTCCTGCTCGCGCAGGATCGCCACGATCTGCTCCTCGGTGAACTTCGATCGCTTCATCGTCCGGTCCTCTCCTCGGGCCGGACTCTAACCTCAGATGGAGGAGAAACGGGGGTCACAGCACAACGACGTATTGCGGGGGGAAGGCGGGAATGACCGCCTTGTGGGCGCATCGGGTGACGACAAGCTCGATGGCGGCATCGGGGAAGATCTCCTCGTAGGCGGCAACGGCAACGATGTGCTGCTCGGACGCGCGGGCGCGGATGTCGCCTTGGGCAGCGCTGGCAATGACACCCTAGTAGGGGGAGCGGGCGACGATATCCTGTCAGGCGGCAGCGGCCGTGATACGCTGAGGGGCGGAAGCGGCTTCGACCTGCTCTCCGGCGGCGCAGGCGCAGACCGGCTGTTCGGCGGCGCTGGTAACGACATGCTCTCCTATGAGGACAGCACAGCCGGCGTCCGGATCGACCTGGGTAAAAACACGGCGTCCGGAGGAGACGCGCAAGGCGACGTCATCTCAGGATTCGAAGGCGTTACCGGCGGCTCTCGCAAGGATGTGCTGATCGGGAGCAACGTCGTAATCAAGGAAAGAGACGGCAGGCTTGCCCTCATTTCCAGCGGAGAAAACCGGCTTGTCGGCGGCGCGGGCAATGACAGGCTCTATGGCCTGGGCGGGAATGACGAGTTGGAAGGCGGCCTTGGCGCTGACCGGCTCGACGGCGGGGACGGCGACGATGTGCTGCGGGGCGGCGGAGGCAATGACATGCTTCAGGGCGGCCTCGGCAAGGACGTACTGCTCGGCGGCACAGGGAATGATATGGCATCCTTTGCGGATCTTGCGCCGTCGGCTGACGGCATGGGCATCGTCGCCGATCTCAAGCGTCAGACCGTGGGCGGTGTTGCCGAGGGCGACCGCTTCAATTCCATCGAAGGCGTGATCGGCACCGCGGGGCAGGATGCTCTCCTGGGGGACAAGGGGCTCAATCGCCTCGATGGCAACGCCGGAGATGACGTGCTCGATGGCCGCGGGGGCAATGACAAGCTCTACGGCGGTGACGGCAACGATGTGATCCTCGACCTCAAAGGCGATAACGACCTGATCGGCGGCGAAGGAAACGACCGCCTCATCGCAGGGCGCGGGCGTGATATCCTCGACGGCGAGAATGGCAACGATCTTCTATCCAGCGGCGCCGGTGACGACCTCATGAAGGGTGGGCGCGGGCGTGACACGCTCGTCGGCGGCGCCGGGGCCGATCTCCTGTACGGCCAGAACGGGCGCAACCGGCTCGAAGGCGGAGCTGGCAATGACCGTCTCGTGGTCACGCGGGGTGATACAGCGATCGGTGGCGCGGGCGTCGATACTGCTGTGATTGACGGTCGAGGCGGCCAGTTTGAGGTGCAAATGCTGGCGAATGGACGTGTTCGGCTCATCGATAAGGTGCGGGGCCGCAACGGCACGCTTGAGTTTGCAAATGTTGAGCGTTTTCAGTTCCGGGATGGCATGTACCGGGTGAAGGGCGACGCGCTTGTACGTATCGGCGATGTTGCCCCGGAAAACCGGAGCGCATGGAATGTGCCGGCCGAGGTCTCGTCGTCGCTGAACGATGCGGTGCGCAGCGTCG
The DNA here is from genome assembly GCA_964570735.1 of uncultured Hyphomicrobiaceae bacterium. GTDB lineage: Bacteria > Pseudomonadota > Alphaproteobacteria > Rhizobiales > Rhodomicrobiaceae > CAZNAH01. The sequence goes on from CAZNAH010000002.1 coordinate 28,390, forward strand.
AGCGCACGCTGAACCGCTTCATCGGCGTTCAAGCCAATAAGACAGACACCGCAGATAACGCGACCGAGGGAGCGTCAGCCATGCCCAAGGTAGCGCCCTCTCCCACGCCAGAGACAACCGTAAGCTTTGCCAACCAGCCGGTGGGCGCTGGCGTCAACGTCAACCTCGCAGCAGGCACAGCGGTCGTCACGAACGGAGCTTCCATCGGGCAGCCCGTGCCATTATCGGCGGATATCGTTGCGGTTAACGGCACACAGGCCGCCGACGTGATCACCGGCAATGCCGGCGCGAACGTGCTTCGTGGCCTTGCCGGCAGGGACACACTGAATGGAGGGGCCGGAAATGACCGGCTCGTTGGCGGCGCGGGCGCTGACACCCTCAGGGGCGGCACCGGAGATGACCGCATCATCGGCGGTGTGGGCCGCGATACGCTTGTCCTGCAAGGCAGGGCGGAGCGCTACACGGTGCGACAGGCGGGCGACAGATTTCGCATCATCGACAACCGCACCGGCAGCGTGGATGTGACACAGGGCGTCGAGTTCGTCAGATTTGGCAACGGAACGGGCGATGCTATGAGGCTCGCGGAACTCGCTCGAAAAACCTGAGGGCGCTCGTTATCGCACCGCCAACCTATCGTCACGGGAGACACTGTGGCTATTGAGGTGGTAGCGGAGGAGCGTGTCGGACTGAATAGCCGCATTCATTTCTAGGTGGGCCAATGGCTTAGCGACGGAGCCCATCATTTTGCCGCGTGAGCATGCCGACAAACGGCCATAGTCCCAGCGATGGAGCGAGCCGGAACGCTCCTTATGACCCGACCCGGCAGCCCTATGTACACGCTGCTGTTTGCGCAACACATTCAGGTATTAGACCAGGTCATACCCAGCCAAGCCACCTATGGAGGCCCAAAGAGTCGAGACGCGGTCCGGCTCGGCAGCGCCGCATCAGGTACCCGGAAAAGGGGGCAAGCTAAATTCGCAATTATCTTCCAATGCCAAGCCGATTCGAGTTTGTGCAACTCCGCATGACAGTCATCATAATCACGTTGGCACGACTTATGCCCGGCAAAGGAGATGGCCGCTGCACCGAGGCTGAGACGGGCGGCGCAGGCCGCGAAGCTTGGGAGACAGCATGTCTGTATTGGCATTCAGGAAGGAATCTGCCCAGGGCATGGGCGGCGTTCCGCAGCAACCTGGCCCGCGCACCGGAACCGCTAGCAAAGGCCACATAAAAGGCCAGAGGCTGGAGATGCGGTTCACGGGAAAGAAAGGCGATGTGGTTGCCCTTGATAACCTCGATATCGAAATCGCGCCCGGCGAATTTCTGGCGCTGTTGGGTCCGTCCGGATGCGGCAAATCCACCCTCTTAAATCTTATTGCCGGGATTTTGAAGCCGACAAGCGGAACGCTGTTGGTGGACGGAGCACCTATCAAAGGCCCCAACCCAGGCTGCGGCATCGTTTTTCAACACCATTCGCTATTCCCGTGGATGTCGGTGATAGAAAATGTGGCGTTCGGTCCCCGCATGCTTGGCCATGGCGATCCAAAGGCGACCGCCCGCACTTTTTTGGCACTTGTCGGCCTTGAAAAACAGGCCAAGGCTTGGCCTTCAAGCCTGTCAGGCGGAATGCAGCAGCGGGTCGGCATAGCGCGGGCGCTTGCCACCTATCCGCCGGTTCTGCTGATGGATGAGCCGTTCGGCGCGCTTGACGCGCAGACGCGATCCATCATGCAGGAGGAATTGCTGAAGATCTGGTCCCAGTTCAAGACAACGGTCGTGTTTGTTACCCACGACATCGAGGAAGCGATATTCCTTGCTGACCGAGTGGTGGTGATGAAGACGCTGCCCGGCGGCATCAAACGCGAGGTCAATATCGAAATGCCCCGCCCGCGCAATCCTGCGGTCATTAAGTCCGAACTCTTCAATGCGTATCGCGGCGAAATATTCGAGCTTATCCGCGAGGAGACACTGAAGGTGTTTCGGCCACACCAGGATTGAGATGAACCTACTGTCGCTCGCAAAATTTCAAGTAAATGCCGCCCAGCCAGATCGGACAAGAGTATCCAGAATGCCTCGTTTGATTAACTCCCTCAAAGACGCCGAAAAGCTCGCTTTGGCCATGACGGGTATAGCGCTATTCTTCGGACTTTGGGCCGTGGTCTCGCTCAGGCTTGGCAATGAAGTGCTGCTGCCTGCGCCCCATGCGGTGTTAAGCGGCTTCTTCCAGCTTCTCGGCGATGGCACATTGGTGGCCGATGTTGCCGCCAGCCTAAAGCGAGTGATTGGGGGGTTTCTGATTGCCTCCGTGATTGCCGTGCCGTTGGCGCTGATGATGGCCTTCTCGCGCCAGCTCAGCTATTTACTATCGCCAATCGTGATGTTCCTTCGGCCTATCCCACCCATTGCCTGGATCCCGATCGCAATTCTCTGGTTTGGCATTGGTGATCCGCCTAGCTATTTCATTACCGCACTCGCCGCCTTCTTTCCGATCTTTATCAACAGCTACGCAGGCGGGCGTTCTGTGCGTCCGGAGCACGTCCATGCCGCTCGATCGCTAGGGGCGGGGCCGCGGGCACTTTTCATGCGCATCTATCTTCCTTCCGCCATGCCGATGATCGCCACAGGTCTGAGGATTGGCCTCGGTCAATCCTGGATGGCGGTGGTGACGGCTGAGCTGATCGCCGCCCATTCCGGGCTCGGCTACATGATCCAGGCGAACCGTCTGTCTCTGGAGACCGGACTGGTGCTGGTGGGGATGTGTGTCATCGGCGTGCTCGGCGCGGCCATGTCTCTCCTGCTCGAAATTCTGGAACGCCGCGTTCTGGTGCCCTGGCGGCAATGAGCGGCTCGTCACGCACACCCAAGAAAGGACCGCAGATGATCAGACCTCTATCCCGAAGATTGGTTTTGCTCAAAGCGATGCTTGCCATTGGCGGCCTCATGACACCTGCTGCGGCGGATGTGAGCCCGATCCGCATCGCCTTCCCGTCCGGAATGAACGGCCAGATCGTAGTGACGATGGAAGAAGCCGGGATCGCAGAGAAGAACGGGCTGAAGGCGACCTTCACCGCCTTTCAATATGGCCCACCCATGATGGAGGCGCTCGCTTCCGGCTCGATCGATGCGGTTGTGACGAGCCTTATGCCGGTCATTTCCTATGCGGCCAAGTTCCCCGGCGACGTTAAGATTGTTGCCATGCTTGGCAATTCCAGCCACTCGCTCATGGTAGGCAAGGATAGCCCGGCGAAGGCGGCCGCCGATCTCGCTGGCAAGAAGTTGGGGGTCTCCTTCGGCTCCGATTCCCATTTGGATACGCTAGTCTGGCTGCGGGACACCGGCCTTGCCGGCAAAATCGAGCTGATCAATGTGTCTCCCGCCGAACTGGCTACGACATTGAGCAACAACTCGGTCGATGCAATCGTCATCCGCCAGCCGCAGGTGCTTCGCCTCCAGGAACTGTCGGGTGCGCGCATCCTGCACACATGGCCGTTCCGCTTCGTTTCCATCATGAAGTCCAAGTTCATCGAGGAGCAGCCGGAAGTTTACCGGAAGTATTTGAAGTCGCTACACGAAGCGTTGTTCTACATTTCTCAGAACCAGGCGCAGGCGGCAGAATGGTTTGGTGCACATCTTCGCATTGATCCGAAGCTGGTCCAAGCAGCCTCAAGGGACGATCCAAACTATACCGCCACACTGCTCTCGGATATCGACATCTCCATCTCCGAGGACGTGCGCAAGCTAGTCTCCACCTGGGCGGAGGATGCCTACCAGTACAAGATGATCAAATCCAAAGTGGATCTCACGACCCTGTTCCCCTGATCTGGCCGTACCTGGCCTTCACCAAGTCGCCAAGCCGGCTGGGCAATGCTCGGCCGCACGGCAGCCTCATACCCGATCAAGACCAAAGAGCAATGCCATGCCAGTGAACCAGCCAGCCTCGCCCGCCAAGGCAGCAGAGGCAAAAATCTTCAGTCTCTGGGTGTTCTCGGATGCCCATGTTGCAACCGACAAGGCCGTCTCAGCCGCCATCCGTAATGGAATGGATTTCCTGCCTCCGGCTGGCTATCCGGAGAGTCTGGCGGTGGCCTTGCGGCAGTCTGAGCAAGGCAGCGAACTCGGCGGACCTCCCTTCCACTGGGATATCGCCCTGGATCTGGGCGACAATGCAGGTCTCTGGGATCTCCCCGATGATGAACAGGGGCAAGAAATCGTTCGCCAATACAGCGTGCTTCGGCACCACCGGCGTGAGCAGATCTACCCTATTGCGGGCAACCACGACGCCTCGCCTTGCGGTGCCGTCTCGAGCGAAGGCAAGCCTGCCAATTGGTGGTTCCGAAAATATGTCGATCCGATGGGGGAGTTCCCCGAAAGCTCCGGCGTCGACGTATCCAAGCGGCCCTACCCCGCGGACGGGAGTTGGGAGCGTTACACATTCAGAGTTGGAAATATCCGTTTCCTTATGATGAGCGACCGCAATGACCTGCCTTATCCGGTTGGGCGTCATGAGACTGGAGGCGGTTCACCCGCCGGGGCGGTGACCTCCGAGACCTTCGCTTGGTGGCAACGCCATGTCGAGGAGGCGGGCGATGATGTCGTCATAAGCTGTCACCACCACATGCTTCGGGAGACGACCGTTGCTTCAGGTGATTTCGAAGGTCTGTCGCAATATCCGGACGGCCGTTACCGGCATGGGCGCTACCACGGCGCGGACGGAGCGCCCGAGGGCGCTTCCTACCTGTATTTCATCGACGACGAGCCAAAGGCCGGGCGTTTTGAACGCTATCTCGAGGCTCATCCCGGGGCGGTTGATATCTGGCTCGGCGGCCACACCCACACATTCCCTGATGATCGATTTGGCGGCCGCGGCCATGTCGAGCGCAAGTGGAGCACCAACTTCGTCAACTGTGCGCAGCTTTCGAAATATCATTCCTTCGTCACTTGCCCACCGATGAGCCGTCATTTCACCTTCACGACCGGATCGCGGCTCGTCCGCGTCCGCTGCTATCTGCATGATGACAGCTATGCGCCTCAAGGCTGGTACCGCCCGGCCGAGCGGGTTCTAGAGCTGAACAAGCCCTTTTTCATGGAGTGACGCCTGCTTGGACAAGGGTGATTGTATTCTGGCGCACAACTTGCATAGCGAAAGGGAGGATAACTCGGAGGCGCTGAGAGCCCATGCTTCAGGTGCATTCTGCGGCGCTGATGGAACGGCAGGAAGCGGGCGTTCTCGTTCTGTCAGACATTGCGACGCTTAAGGCTCGAAAGTTTAACCCACTCTGTCATCTGACAGAGACTGAGCGGCAACGGGTGCTCGCCCATTGCACACTTCATTTGGCGAAGCGGCACAGCACGATCTTCCGCCAAGGTGATACCCAGAAGGGAATCTACGTCCTTCTGTCGGGTGGCGTTCGCGTCTTCTTCGGAGCGCCAACCGGCCGGGAGATTACGCGTGCCTATTGGTTTGCCGGTCATTTCATAGGCGGACCGGATGTCTTTGCCGACACCCCGCATATGTGGTCGGCAATTGCCATTCGCGATACCAGTCTTCTCATGATCCCGAGTGCGGCACTCCGCACACTCTGCGCCAATATTCCGAATCTCGCACTCGGTCTTATCGAGGCGATGGTGTTCAAGGGACGCTGCTACGCTGCCATGGCGCAAATGCTCGGAACTCGTTCCGCCGGCGAACGCATGACACAAGTGCTGATGCATTTGGCGGACCTCTACGGCACCAAGACGCCTGAAGGCATTGAGATCAAGCTATCGCTCACCCAAGAGGAAATAGCCCATATGGTGGGAGCAACTCGGCAGTGGGTGGCCATTCGTCTGAAGCACCTGCAAGCGGTGAATGTGATTTGTTCCCGCCGAGGGCAACTCTTGATACGCGATCCGGCGGCGCTCTCCAGGATTGGCTAGCAAGGCGCTCTATTCTTGCCGAAAAAAGGCAATCTCAGCCCCTCCCGATGTCGGCCCACTGATGGTCGCTGCTCAACCAACATATCCTTTTTCGCAAAGCAACGAATACTCAGCGCACGGAGAGAGCGCGCAGCAGGGCAAGGAGGAAGTGGCCGCCGCCGTGGCGCCCCGCGCCCCACTAGGCGTCGAAGCGCGCCTTGGCGCCCAGGGAGGCGGCGGCCAGGAGCGCGGAGAGTTCGGGCACGGGTTGCTCGCTGATGAGGACGGGACTAGCTGCGCCCCGCAAGTGCGCTCCGCTGGCGGCTGTGGAACGCTCGGACGGGGCGGGCGGATGAGCGGCGCCCGGCGATTTGCGGCATGTGATCGCGATCAACGAAGACGCCATGATCCGCTACCGAGCGATTGTGGAAGAAATCGCGGCGGCCATCGACACGCAGGAGTTGAGCGAGCCAATGCTCGGAAAATTCAGGGAATTTGTCGGACCGGTCATTGTCGAGCCGTCCGAAGCACGGAAACCAGTGTCCTTGAGGTTGTACGGCGTCCTCGGTTCACTGGTTAAAAACGACATTTCGCTATTGAGGTGGTAGCGGAGGAGGGATCCTTCCTTAGGTCATAACATACTGTTGAACCGACTTTTTTATTGCCAGCCGTCAAAATATACCCCCATTGGTACCCCTGAGTTGGGACCTTTGCGACGAGCCGGGCCACCGATGCGGCAAGACAAGTTCACGCTATTGTTGCCGGCATCATCCGCGAACTCCGTTGTCAACGAGTTGAGCATACCGCGCATAAAGCCGAGTAGCCTCGCTTCTTGGCAAGCCGGGCAGGCAATATATAATATGTTAAATCCGAAAAAACGTGCGCAATGTAAAGCGGATGATCTGGCCATCCACCCAGCGCTCGATCAAAAAATACTCTATCGCTTTAAAAATGGCGGCCTAACGCAAGTCCGAAAACCATTGAGTCGTCATGCTCTGTGATGTCGTAGTGGAATTGCGGTGATATAGTGTAGTGATGGCCAATTTCGAATTCATAAAGTGCGCCAATTCTTGCAACAGCATATTCTGACCCATCGATGAATTCGACACCAGGGCCCACCTGCAAGGCCAAACCTTTCCTTATATGAATGTCTGCGACCGCGAGAAGAGTGGTCGCGTCGATCTCGCCGAATGCCCGCTCGGCGACAAAGCCCATACCGATCAGATGATTGACCCGGTATTCGTAGTCCACGCCGGCTGTAAAGGCTGTCTCGTCAACCTCATCAACGTGGGTCCCGCCAAGAAGGAGAGAGACATGGTGTGTTGCTACGGTTGAGGTGGCAGCATCATTCTCCGCGCTCCCTTCTGCCAAAGCCGGCGCCTGAAAGCTTAGAAGAAGAATAAGCGAGGTCATCAATGTGAGAGGATTAAATCGCTTCGTAGCCTGATGACGGCGCAGCTCAAACTGTCCGCCATCCGTGATTGGCGGATTATGTGACTTTTCTCCGTTGATCGGCGATGGTGCGGCATTGCTCGCACTGAAATGTACATTTCGTTTGATCATGCTGTCGATTCCGTGTCCTGAGCGGATATTTTGCAATTTTTGGCGATTTGCCATGGAAGGCAAATCTGGAGCGGTCGCTAGCAATGGCCTTAGAGCGCCCTTACGGTTTAGTATGTGGCTGACGCGCTTTTGTCGCGTCGGCGGTGGTGTTCGGGCAGGCACCGCATGAACGCGGTTCCCGAGCGGAATTGTCAGTATTTTGCATGTGCCAGCCCAGAGTATCAATGCGGGCGACAAGATCAGACGCCATGGGCGAAGCAGGCACGAGTTCGTTCCAAGCCTGATGAAAACAGGCGATCCATCCTGCAATTTCTTCTTTCCCTATCGGGGCCGCCAAGTGACGTTGCCTCAATCGGGGATGGCCATGCTTTTGACGATAGAGTTGAGGGCCACCAAGCCAGCCTGACATGAATTGGAAGAGCTTCTCTTCTGCGCGCACCAACGAGGGTGGATGAATGTCGCGACAAGCCCTGGCTTCAGGCAACTCGTCCATGAGCTCATAAAAGCGGTGGCAAATAGCGCGAACAGCATCCTCTCCACCGACGCAGTTGTACGGCGATGCGTCAATGGGTTCGGATGTTGAGGTTCTTGGCATCAATCATTCCTCCTTGGTTATTTCGCATGGCCAGTGAATTGCCGACTGATGTCTCGGCCGTCCCAGCATTAGGGAGCGTTGACGAGTTCTCGGCACATGCTTCGATAGGTACAGAATGGCTTTCAGTGGCTGTCATGGACCAAGGCCGGAAGCACCGCTGGCTGAGCGCCGAGAGCGTACGTGACCGTTTTCAGGACGTGGCGCTGACCAGCCACACCTTGCAGCCCAGCATAACCCCTTCGCCTGGAATATAGTGGTGAATGAACACCTGAACGAGATCATTGCGCGCGGCGGCCAGTACAGCTTCTCCATGCGCTGCGAGTGCACGTCCGGCGGCAAGCGAAGATAGCACGAAGTCAGCAGCCTGTTCGGGGGTGGCAGCAGGGCCACCGACTGCCTGGCGGCCCAGATATGGCGCCAAATTGACCGAACGAAATCCGCTTTCAGTCAACACCTCGCGCAAATATTCGGTATCTTCAAAAGCAAATGGGCCAGGTGTGCGCGGCACGGCAGGGGGCACCTCGATGTGCGAGCGCACCACCCCCATTACCTCCATCATCCACGGATTGTCGCGCGGCGGCCCCCACACAGCAAGATCCATTCGTGCATCCGGACGGAGCATGGTTCTGATGTTTGCAAAGGCGGCAACCGGGACGGCAAAGAACATCGCGCCGAACCGGGAGAACAGCCGGTCAAACGGCGCTTCATCGAGGCGGACTTTAGCGGCGTCGCCGCAAACAAACCGTACGTTCGCATGCGCCAATTCTTCGGCTCTCGAGCGGGCGGCGCCAACAAGGTCCGGCGATATGTCCAATCCAAGGACTTCGCCAGATGGGGCGACGAGGCGCGCAATCTCCAGCGAGGTCGCCCCGCCGCCGCACCCCAGATCAAGAACGCGCTCCCCGGGCTTGAAACCAGCTTGGGCCATCAGGGCGCTGCCAATCGGCGCCAGCATGCCTTCGAATCGATCGAGATTGGCGAGCCACTTTGCTCCCATTTCTCCCGACCAATCCTCGACGTGCTGGGCTTCGGCAGGACGATTGGGTGCAGCATCATGCATCATGAAAAGCCTTTCAGGACATCCGGGCAAAACTGGCCACGCCATGCGCGGTGCTAGGTGTTTGCGGAATTGATGGAGCGGGCATAAGTTGCGCCAGCACATCGAAGAGATTCCCGACTGGCTGGGAAGCGAGCCGGTAATAGACCAGCTTGGCGTCCTTACGGGTCTCAACCAGGCCTGCCCGGCGCAAAACGGCGAGCTGCTGCGACAGCCCGGGCTGACTGATCCCCGTGACCTGCTCTATCTCACCAACGTTGCGCTCCCTTGCTGCCACAGCACAAAGAATTCGCCACCGAAGCGAGTGGCCCAGCGCCTTGAACGTCTCAACCACATCATCTTCTGACATCAAGCCGGCCTTTCAGGATAGCGCAGAAACCAGCTGGTGGGATTTTCAGCGGCAAAAACCTCGTCAAGACTATGGCTTGGCGGCGATATAAGTGCCTCCCCCGGCTTCCAGTTGGCAGGCACAAGCGCACCCTCGGCATCAATCGCCTGAAGCCCATCAAGAATACGCAGCATTTCAGGGACAGAACGGCCCAGATTGGCGGGGTAACAAGTCATCGCCCGGATCACGCCATTCGGGTCGATGAAAAACGTGGTTCGGACTGTGGCGCTGTCGCTGTCCTGCGATGATACCATCCCAAAAGCGCGGCCGATGACCAACGTCGGATCTTCGACGATGGGAAACCGCACTTCGATATCGAACCGGTCTCGTATCATGCGAAGCCACGCAAAGTGCGAAAACAAGCTGTCGACCGAGAGCGCCATCAACGCACAGTCGCGCTGCTCGAAAGCAGCGGCCTCGCGCGCGAGAGCGATGAACTCGGTGGTGCAAACAGGCGTAAAGTCGGCAGGGTGCGAAAACAGGATCAGCCAGCGCTGACGATAGGCTGAAAGCCGGACCGGGCCGATTGTGCTACGCGCTTCGAAATCGGGTGCCTGGTCGCCGATCCTGAGACCGGCACAAGGTGGGTTGTCGCGAGGTTCGTTCATTTCGCCCCTATATCACTTGACAGCAGCGATGCAAGACATATACACGGTTTATGTAAATATTAGGAGATTTGCTGTGGCAAATGAAGATCAAGCACTCGCCAGCGCTGCGGCGCAGATTGAATGCGCGCTGGCGGAAAAAACGAAGCGGCCGACCATTGCCGGCTTTTTCGACGAGGCCACGAACACGGTCAGCTACGTGGTGCACGACCCCGAAACATCCGAGGCAGCTATTATCGATTCGGTGCTGGACTATGAGGCAGCGTCAGGCCGCACCTCGTACGGGTCTGCTGAGCGGGTCATTGAATACGTTACTACAAATAATCTGAAAGTGACTTGGCTGATCGAAACCCATGCTCACGCCGATCACATCTCGGCCGCCCCCTATCTTCAGGAGAGGCTTGGCGGTAAGCTCGCCATCGGTAAGGACATCATCCGCGTGCAGGATGTGTTCGGCAAGCTCTTCAATGCGGGAACAGATTTCGAGCGCGACGGGTCGCAATTTGATCATCTGTTTGTCGATGGAGAGAAGTTCTCGATTGGCTCTATCGAGGGGATCGCCTTGCATGTTCCGGGGCACACTCCGGCTGACATGGCGTTTATCATCGGTGATGCCGCATTTGTCGGAGACACGATCTTCATGCCCGATTTCGGCACGGCGCGTGCCGATTTTCCTGGAGGAGATGCCCATCAACTCTTCCGGTCGATACGGCGACTGCTGTCGCTTCCGGACGGCACGCGCCTGTTCCTGTGTCACGACTACAAGGCGCCAGGACGTGACGAGTTTGCGTGGGAAACCACCGTCGGCCAGCAACGCCGCGAAAACGTGCACGTGAAAGAGGGTGTCAGCGAGGACGAATTTGTCGCTATGCGCACCACGCGCGATGCCAAACTCGCCATGCCCAATTTGATCATGCCATCTGTGCAGGTCAATATCCGCGGCGGCCGCCTGCCTGAGCCCGAAGACAATGGCGTCAGCTACATTAAAATCCCGGTCAACGCGGTATGATCTTTACCGAGACCGGACTGCCAGGCTTTCCTGATGCAGCGCCGCTCGCCGGGCTCGCGGGCGGCGTGCTCATAGGGCTGGCTGCCGCATTGATGCTGATCGGGGCTGGCCGGATCGCAGGCGTTTCCGGGATTGCCGCGCGGGCCTTTGGCATAGGCAGCGGTTCCATGCCGCGCGCCGCGGCATGGGCGTTCGTCATCGGCCTGCCTTTGGGTGCGCTGATCGTCGGAAGCGTCACGCAAGCTCCGACCCCGGCTTTCGCCGGGCCGGTCACCCTAGCGATCGCCGGGCTGATCGTCGGGATCGGAACACGGCTCGGCAGTGGTTGCACCAGCGGGCACGGTGTCTGCGGGATGAGCCGCCTTTCACAGCGCTCACTGGTGGCGACAGCGACCTTCATGACAACTGGGTTTGCGACCGTAGCGGCGATGAATGCCCTGCTCTGACAAGGATGAGACAATGCAGAAAAATATGGGATCTTTCGACAAGATCGTGAGGATTGTGTTGGCGGTTATTGCCGTAGCGCTTGCTGCCACTGGCACTCTTGCCGGCACGGCAGCGATAGTCGCCTATGGCGCGGCAGCAATCATTGTCCTGACAAGCCTGGTGTCGTTCTGCCCGCTCTATCGCGTGCTAGGTTTGCGCTCATGCGCCAACTGCTAATCCCGCTTTCCGCAGGCGCCATTTTTGGAGCAGGTTTAAACATTGGCGGAATGACCGATCCGGCGCGCGTGCGCGGGTTTCTTGACTTGTTCGGAGCGTGGGATCCGACGTTGGCCTTTGTGATGGGCGGCGCTGTCCTCGTTATGGCTGTGGCTTGGCTCGTGCAAAGAAGGATGAAGAAGCCCCTGTTCGCCGATGGCTTTTCTCTTCCTGATCGAAAAGATCTCACGCCGCGCCTGATCGGCGGATCCGCATTGTTCGGGGTCGGCTGGGGCATTGCTGGCCTGTGCCCGGGCCCAGCTTTTGCAGCGCTTGCGATCGCTCCGACATCGGCTGCCATTTTTGTTGTAGCGCTGCTGGCCGGAATGATGGCCGTGCGTCTAATTGAAGGACAGGCATAATGTATATCCACGATGTCACCTCTGATTTTGCCGTAGCACCACAGCTCCAGCCCAATGAATTGGCCGGATTGGCAAGGCATGGTTTTATGGCCGTGATATGCAACCGTCCTGACGGCGAGGAACCAGGCCAGCCCCCACTCGAAGAAATGCGCCGCGCTGCGCAAGATGCCGGGATTGCGTTTCACCATATCCCGGTGTCGGGCGGCGTTTTCCCGCCTGCTGCGATTGCTGCCTTTGCTGCTGTGCGCCGAGGTACCGAAGGCAAGGTGCTGGGCTACTGCAGAACCGGGACACGGTCGATCACGCTCGACGCGCTCGCCAACATTGAAGGCCTCGACAGAGACGCTCGCATCAGACGGGCCAAGGACGCAGGCTATGACTTGTCGGCCTTGGCGCCGCGATTGGAAAGCGGCGGATAACGCCCGAAAATTGGAGGGATCAGAATGGCTAACGCATCACATAAGGTCGTCATAATTGGCGGCGGCGCCGGCGGGATCGCAACTGCAGCATCGATGCTCAAACGTCGCCCGGGGCTGGACATTGCGATTGTTGAACCGTCGGACACACACGCATATCAGCCTGGCTGGACGATGGTGGGCGGAGGTATCTTCGACGTTGCCAGCACCTTGCGTCCGATGGCGAGCGTCATGCCGAAGGGCGTGCGCTGGGTCAAACAGGCGGCTACAGGCTTACAGCCCGAGAGCAACCAGGTCACGCTCGCTGATGGCGACACGCTGACCTACGAAGTTCTGATTGTCGCGCCTGGCATCAGGTTGGCATGGGAAAAGATCTCCGGCCTTGAAAGCGCGCTCGGCAAGAACGGTGTCACCTCAAACTATCGGCCAGACTTGGCACCTTACACTTGGGAACTGGTGCAGAGCGTCAAATCCGGACGGGCTATTTTCTCGCAGCCCCCGATGCCGATCAAATGCGCCGGCGCGCCGCAGAAGGCCATGTATCTGGCCTGCGATTACTGGCGCCGCGCCGGATCGCTTGATGATATTGAGGTAGAGTTCCGCAATGCCGGCGCCGTCCTCTTCGGTGTTGCCGACTACGTGCCTGCGTTGATGGAATACGTTCAGAAATACGACATCGATCTCGAACTTGGCAGTAATCTCGTTGCGGTTGATGGTCCCGCCCAGAAGGCAACCTTTGCCACACCCGATGGTGAACTGACCGTCGGCTTCGATATGCTCCATGTCGTTCCGCCGCAGGTCGCGCCCCAATTCCTTGCCGATAGCCCTCTCGCAGCGGCAAGCGGATTTACCGATGTCGATCAGCACACGCTCCAGCATGTTCGCTTTCCCAATGTGTTTGGGCTCGGTGATGGCGGGTCAACACCTAACGCCAAGACGATGGCGGCCGCGCGCAAGCAGGCACCAGTGGTGGCGGTCAACGCGCTGCGGCAGCTGGATGGCAAAGGGCCGACCGCAGGCTACGACGGTTACGGCTCGTGCCCGCTCACGGTCGAGCGCGGGAAGATCGTACTCGCCGAATTTGCCTATGGCGGCAAGCTTGCGCCCAGTTTCCCGAAATGGCTGATCGACGGGACGAAGCCGGCGCGTCTTTCCTGGATGCTCAAAGCGGACGCCCTCCCGTGGATTTACTGGAACGGGATGCTCAAGGGACGCGAGTGGCTGGCCGGTCCTGGCGGCCTGATTGCACAATAGAGAACAACCAATGCTGAAGCGGTACTTTCCGATCCTCGAGTGGGGTCGAACCTATAATCGTGACGTCCTCACGAGTGACCTGATGGCGGCGGTGATCGTCACCATCATGCTGATCCCGCAAAGTCTCGCCTACGCGATGCTCGCCGGATTACCGCCCGTGGTGGGGCTTTACGCCTCGATCATGCCGCTGTTTGCTTATGCGCTGTTCGGCACAAGCCGGACACTGGCAGTGGGCCCCGTGGCTGTCGTCTCGCTGATGACTGCGAGCGCGGCCGGGGCCGTGGCGGGACCCGGGACTGCGGAATATTGGGAGGCTGCCATTACCCTCGCCGCGCTGTCTGGCGTAATGCTGGTGGTGCTGGGGCTGCTCCGTCTCGGGTTTCTTGCCAACCTGCTGTCGCATCCGGTGATCAGCGGTTTCATCTCCGCCTCGGGCGTGCTCATCGCTACCAGCCAGTTGAAGCACATCCTCGGCATCAAGGCAGGCGGCGAAACCTGGCCCGAAATGCTGAGCGGGCTGGTCGGATCAATAAGCGACATCAACCTCGTGACGTTCGCCATCGGTGTCCCAGCCACCTTGTTCCTGTTCTGGGTACGGAAGGGCTTGAAGCCTGCATTGCAAAAATTCGGGATGGCGCCTCGCACCGCTGATATGACGGCGAAAGCCGGCCCGGTGGTTGCGGTCGCCGTTTCGATCCTCGCGGTTGTTGCTCTCGGCCTGGAAAGCAAAGGCGTCTCAATCGTCGGCGCCATTCCGCAAGGCCTTCCACCCTTTGCCTTGCCGTCCACCGATCTTACGCTGATCAGTGCATTGTGGGTGCCCGCCCTCCTGATTTCAGTCATCGGCTTTGTCGAGAGCGTCTCGGTTGCTCAGACACTCGCTGCCAAACGCCGTCAGCGGATTGCGCCGGACCAGGAACTGATCGGGCTCGGCGCATCGAACATCGCCTCGGCATTATCGGGTGGCTATCCGGTGACGGGCGGTTTTGCCCGCTCCGTCGTCAATTTTGATGCAGGTGCGCAAACACCGGCGGCCGGGGCGTTCACTGCGGTCGGGATTGCGCTGGCAAGCCTTTTCCTCACGCCGCTGCTGTTCAATCTCCCCAATGCAACGCTGGCAGCCACGATTATCGTTGCCGTGCTGAGTCTGGTCGATCTCAAGACCCCTGGACAATTGTGGACCTATTCCAAGGCCGATTTTGCAGCCCATTCTGCGACCATCGTAATGACACTCGTGGCCGGTGTTGAGCTTGGCGTCATCGCCGGGGTCTTGGTCGGCTTGCTGCTCTATCTTTGGCGTGCAAGCCGGCCTCACGCAGCGATCGTAGGCCGCGTTCCGGGCACCGAACATTTCCGCAATATCGACCGACACGAGGTCATCACTTTTCCTCATGTCCTCTCGATCCGGATTGATGAGAGCCTGACCTATCTCAACGCCCGCTGGCTGGAGGAATATATGCTCGAACAGGTCGCCGAGCGGCCTGCCTTGCGCCACGTGGTGCTGATGGCGAGTGCGGTCAACGCGATCGATGCTTCTGGGCTGGAGAGTCTCGAAGCGATCAACCATCGCCTTGCTGACGCCGGTATCGATTTACACCTGTCTGAGGTGAAGGGTCCGGTGATGGACGCGTTGCAGCGCACCCATTTCCTTGATGAGCTTTCAGGGCGTGTGTTCCTCTCACAAGACATGGCGATGGTCGAACTGGCCTGCGATAACGATGCAGATGGACACCCCTGCGATCCGCAAGCCGCTCGCGCGCTGAGCTAGGGCAAGCGCGTTGAGGTTCAGGGACCAAAAAGGCAGGCTTGCTGTCCTTGCAGGTCTCGGTCTCGCCGCTGCCCTGCCAAGCCCGGTGGAAGCTCAAAATGTGTCGGGCGTGCCCGGCCCGGTTATTCGCGGCGATGAACGCGGCGTAGAATTGCGGGCCGGGTTTGATCCGGAAGATGGCGCCTTCGCCCAGCGGTTGCAGATCTACCGGGCGATCGATGATGACACCGTAGCGCGAGCGCAGGTACAATGGCGCGACAGCAAAGGCACTCCGCCCGAAGCCGATTTCGTGCAATTGCAGATTTGGCACCAGTTAAGTCCGGATGGCCCGGACAATGGCTGGCAGACCGGGGTGCGCCTTGACCTGCGACTTGAGGCCGAGGGACCGCCTGGTCGCGTTGCGGTCAGCTGGCTCAACCAGGTCCGTCTGGACGAGAATCTTGAAGCGCGGCTGTTCCTTCAGGGCGCTGTGCAGGCAGGCCAGGAGGCTCAGCCAGGCATTCTTTTGCAGAGCCGGGCAAGCATCCGCAAATCGCTCGGCAAACTCAGCGTTAGTGTCGAGGAATTCAGCGAATTTGGATCGACCAGCAATATTTATGCTTTGGCCGATCAATCACACCAAGCCGGCCCATTTGGGTCGCTGACGTTCGGCAATGGCTGGACTGTGCATGGAGGGGTTCTGTGGGGCCTTACCCGAAGCAGCGACGCCGCCAACATCCGACTGTGGATCAGTCGCACGTATTAGCATCCTGATATGATTTTATTATTTTCAGGATTGTGATGAATCAGAAAGGACGCCTGATGCCTGCGATACCTGACAAAGACGCACGGTGCCAACGCATCGAAGCGCGCATCGCCGCCGGTCAGGGCGTATGTGAAAGCTGCCGGGAGGAAAGGGTCTCAGAAAAGACGCTTTACCGCTGGCGCCGAGCGCGTTCGAAAGCAAGCTGATCGGCTTTTCATCTATCACTTACAGAATTCCGCAATCGAATCCCGGTATTGCAGCATATTGATCCTTAATTGCGTGTTTTGCGCTGGATTTGAAAATTCGATTTATGTAAGGGAGTAAATGAATTGGACAGCTTTGTGCCTTGGCCGTAGGTCAGCTGCACCGCAACCAAGGAGTAAGAAGCATGAGCTTGCACATCGGCGATATCGCCCCTGACTTTACCGTGGATACCACCACCGGCCCGATTTCCTTGCATGACTGGGCGGGTGACAGCTGGGTGTTCTTCTTCAGCCATCCGGCCGATTTTACCCCGGTCTGCACGACCGAGATGGGCATGACCGCTCGCCTCGCGGCCGAGTTCGACAAGCGCAACGTCAAGCCGCTGGGGCTGTCGACCGACACGGTTGAAGAGCACCTCGAATGGGTTAAGGATGTGGACGAGACTCAAGGCGTCACCCTCGCCTTCCCGATCGTGGCCGATGCCGATCTTTCTATCGCAAAGCTCTATGACATGATCCACCCCGATCAGTCCGAGACGGCGGCGGTGCGCTCGGTGTTCATCATCGATCCGGCCAAGAAGATCCGTCTCACCATGACCTATCCCATGAGCGTGGGTCGCAATTTCGACGAGATCCTGCGCGTCATCGACAGCCTTCAGCTGGCCGACAAGTCCCGCATCGCAACCCCCGCCGATTGGCGACCGGGCGATAAGGTCATCATCCCCCCCTCAATTCCCGACGACAAGGCCAAGGAGATGTTCCCGCAAGGGTTCACCACCATTAAGCCTTATCTGCGCATGGTCGACCTCGACTAAAGCGCACGGGTTACTGGTTGCACCGCCTTGCGTCCCCATCCCCCTCCCGCAGTGGCGGTGCAACCTTCTTGTTTTGTGATTGTTTCTCGCGGTCAGCAATCGTGCTCCCTCATGCAACAGGCCCAGGTATAAACAATGCTTGAAAATCTTGATGCGCTTTTGCTAGCCCGCATCCAGTTTGCCTTTACGGTAAGCTTCCACTTCATTTTTCCATCGTTCTCCATTGGGCTAGCAAGCTATCTTGCTGTGCTTGAAGGACTTTGGCTGAAGACGGGCAAAGCGGTCTACCTTGATTTGTTCAAGTACTGGATCAAGATTTTCGCCATTGCCTTTGCGATGGGCGTCGTATCGGGCATCGTGATGTCTTATCAGTTCGGCACCAATTGGTCTGTGTTTTCAGACATGGCTGGAGCGGTGATCGGGCCGCTGATGGCCTATGAAGTATTGACGGCGTTCTTCCTTGAAGCCGGCTTTCTTGGCGTGATGCTGTTCGGAATGAACAAGGTCGGAAAGAAGTTGCACTTCGCAGCGACACTGATGGTCGCTCTGGGCACTCTCGTGTCGGCGACCTGGATTTTGTCGGTCAACAGCTGGATGCATACGCCTGTCGGCTTTGAAATGGGAGCGAACGGTCAGTTTCTGCCAGGACCTAGCTGGTGGGATATCGTTTTCAACCCCAGCTTCCCTTACCGGTTGCTGCATACCGTGACCGCGTCTTACCTTACAGTGGCTCTGGTTGTCGGCGGAGTGGGTGCATGGCACCTGATGAAAGACCGCACCAACATTCATGCGCGTAAGATGTTCTCCATGGCGATGTGGATGGCCGCTCTGGTGGCGCCAACCCAAATATTTCTTGGTGACATGCACGGCCTTAACACGCTTGAACATCAGCCCGCCAAGGTGATGGCGATGGAAGGGCATTTCCAAAGCCACCCGGAAGGCGCGCCGCTCATCTTGTTCGGCATACCGAACAGTGCCGAAAAGAGGATCGATTACGCGCTGGAAATTCCCAAGGCGTCGTCCCTCATCCTGAAGCATGACCTTGATGCTCCCATGGCGGGGCTCGATACGATCCCTGACGAGAACGAACCCCCTGTTGGCATCGTATTCTGGTCATTCCGGATCATGATCTCCATTGGCTTTGCCATGCTTGGTCTGGGTGCCTGGAGCGTGCTCGCACGAATGCGCGGGAAACTATACGATTGGAGGCTTCTGCACCGCGCGGCGCTCATCATGGCACCAAGCGGGTTCGTCGCCGTGATTGCCGGGTGGATAACGACCGAAGTCGGGCGCCAACCTTTCGTGATTTACGGGCTGATGCGCACTGCGGACGCGGCGTCTCCGCTTGATGCCCCGGCCGTTGCCGCTTCGTTGCTGGCCTTCGTGCTCGTTTACTTTGCCGTTTTCGGCGTGGGCGTGTGGTACATCATGCGCTTGATGGCCAAAGTCCCGCACGCAGGTGAACTCGATGCCAAGCACGGCGATACAGGGCCAATCCGTACCGCAGGGATTACGCCTGGACCAACCCAGAATCCGGGCGGCAAGGAAACTCTCCCCACTGAAGCACCGGTCGAGAAGGAGCCCGTGTGATGGACTTGACCGTCATCTGGGCTTTCATCATCGCCTTCGCCGTGTTCGCCTATGTGGTGATGGACGGGTTCGATCTTGGCATCGGTATCCTCTTTCCGACATTTAGGGTAGGCAAAGGTCGCAATCGCGCGATGAACTCTATCGCCCCCGTGTGGGACGGGAACGAGACCTGGCTTGTGCTGGGCGGCGGCGGGCTGTTTGCGGCATTCCCGCTCGCCTATGCGGTGATCCTGCCAGCAACCTATCCCCTGATGATCGCGATGCTGCTTGGCCTCGTGTTTCGCGGTGTGGCTTTTGAGTATCGCTGGCGTGACCCTGCGCACCAGAAGTTCTGGGATACAGCCTTTTTTGGCGGCTCACTGGTCGCAGCGATGTCGCAGGGAATGATCCTTGGAGCCCTCTTGCAGGGCATCGAGATCGACGGGCGAGCCTATGCCGGGAGCTGGTTCGATTGGTTAACCCCTTACACCTTCTTGACCGGGCTTGGCACGGTTGCCGGATATGCCCTGCTGGGCAGCACCTGGCTGATCTGGAAACTTGATGGCGGGGTGCAGGATCACGCACGCTATGTTGCCATGCGTGCCGCTTTGGCGACAATCGTGCTGATGGGGGCTGTGAGCCTCTACAACATCACGCTGAACGCCGAGTATGCTGAGCGTTGGCTGACGGCACCGGAAATCTATTTCGCAGCGCCAGTCCCGATCCTGACGGCCATCATAGCGCTCGCAATGCTTCGTGCGATAAAGGGTGACGGAAACTCGTCGCCATTCTGGCTGGCGCTGGCGCTGTTCTTCCTCGGCATGTCTGGTCTGGGCGTAACAATATGGCCCAACGTCGTCCCTCCTGGCATTACCATCTGGGATGCCGCTGCGCCTGAGCGGAGCCAGATCTTCATGCTGATCGGGGTGGCGATCACCATGCCGCTCATCATTGGATACACCGCATGGGCCTATTGGGTGTTTCGCGGCAAGGTGGGTGACGAGGGGTATCACTAATGCTGGCCCCTCCTGAACGCCAGCCTGAAGCCCCTCTGTGGCAGCGCCTCCTGTGGATGGCGGGCATTTGGGCCGCGAGTGTAAGCTCACTTGGCGCTGTCGCTTACATTATCCGGCTGTGGATCAAGGCATAAAAGAGGCACAATAATGGACCATTTTCTGCGCAGCTCATCACTGACGTTGATCGCCCTCGCTTGCCTGACTGCCGCCTCTGGCTGCAGCCAGCCAGAGGCGGCATCAAAACCCGATCAAGCCTTCGTCGGACGCGCGACGGCACTGGCAGATGAGCATCAGGCCAGCCTGCAAAAGGCACTCATTGAATCGATGTCGCAAGTGGGTCCGGTTGGTTCGATAGGTGTCTGTCAGTCAACCGCTCCTGCGATTGACGCAGAGTTGTCGACTACAAGTGGGATGCAAGTCAGCCGCATTGCACGGCGCAACCGCAATCCCGCAAACGCGGTGCCTGATGAACTGGCTGAACTTTATCAAGAGCTTGAGCAAGAACCCCTCGACAACGGCAAGCCGCGCTTCGTGACTGCCACAATCGCAGACAAGCACGTGTACCTGCGCGCGATTCCCATGAAGGAACAGCCCTGCGCCGTCTGCCACGGGAATGATATTGCGCCAGAGGTGTCGAGCGCCATCGTCGCCGCCTATCCGCAAGATAAAGCAACGGGCTTCCAGGCAGGTGAATTGCGCGGCGCCTTCCTTGTCAGCAAGCCAGCAAAATAAACTGCGATCCCCCAAGCTTTGCCCATAATCGCAAGGTCTTGTGGAGGTAGCCCTGCGCTGAGCGACTGCACCGAATCTTTTATAGTCGTTCAGCCGAAAGACAACCGATGACCAAATCGCAATCAAATTTGATGCTCGCTCTGCTAGCGGGCGTTTTTGGGATTCTTCTCTATATTTCATTCGGCGCGGGTACGGCCGGACCCGCGAAAGCAAAATCGATAACAGAGGCCCAGGTGGCAGGAGACCCACGTGAAGCGGTCGTCCTTAATGCCGAACAGCACCAGTTTGCGTTAGAGCAGATGCGCGGTCTGCTGGTAACTATCCGCGATCTTGACGCTGCTGAAACGATACCCGATCAGGCGAAGGCGATAGAGTTGGCCCGCGCGCAAGGTCCCGGTTCAGGGAGCAAACACCCCGATGGCTTTCATGAAGCCCTTCCCGAAGGCTTCCGGCAGATGAGCCAAGCCATGCGCAAATCATTCGCCGCCATGGCCGACGCGGCTGCGAAGGGCGATAAGCCCGCATACCAAAAAAGCCAACAGCAAGCACTGAACACCGTATCCATCCGGTGAAGGCCGCACCCGTTTCTGTCAGCGGTCGCCGAGTTTGACGATCCGTTTCGCTGCGGCGTTTCGGCGAGCGGCGATCCTGCCGAGGATACCGTTGATCGGGAATACATCGAGTTCGTCTGGATCGTAGTCGCCGAGCCATTCGCTGACCTCGGCGTGATCTGGATGGTCCGGATCGTTTCTCGCCTCGAGCATTTCGTAGAACCCCGGGATGCCGCCGCAGTCCTCGGGAGGGCAGTTGCGCTCACCGGCGATGAAGCGCGGATATGCCGTAGAGCGATCCCCAGCTCGGACATCCCTGATGATCAAACTGTGTTCCCAGTAATCGCCGAAATCGTAGACATAATGAACCGCCCCGGGATTGTCGGAGGCTATTTG
>CAZNAH010000003.1:0-3397 GCA_964570735.1 uncultured Hyphomicrobiaceae bacterium
CGCAAGCGCGGAGGCTTACCGCGCGGCGGTGCTCAACGGCGCGTCGGCGGCGCAAGGCGGCCTGCTCGTCACCTTCGGCGTGCGCCCAACCCGGCCAGACCCAGGCTACGGCTATATCCGCACGGTCGGCGAGGCCGCTCCGGGCGCACTCGCCCTGTCTCGCTTCGTCGAAAAGCCGGACTCCGAGACCGCGGCCCGCTTCCTGGAGCAGGGCGATTATTTCTGGAATGCCGGGATTTTCCTGTTCCGTGCCTCGGCCTTCCTCGAAGAACTGCGGTCTTTCGAACCCGAGATGGCTGCGCATTGCGAAAAGGCCGTCGCGGAGGCTTCCGCGGATCTGGAATTTCTGCGTCTCGGCGGAAGCTTCCTGCAATGCCGCGCCGTCTCCATGGACTATGCCGTGATGGAAAAGACGAAGCGCGGCGCGCTCGTGCCCCTCGACGCGGGCTGGAGCGATGTCGGCACGTGGGACGCCCTCTACGATGCGGGACAAAAGGACGAAAACGGCAACGTCACGCGCGGGGACATCCTCGCGACGCGCACCTCCGGATGCTATCTGCGCGCGGAAAGCCGGCTGATCGCGGCGTCAGGCGTCGAGGACCTCGTGATTGTCGAGACGAAGGACGCGGTCCTCGTGACGAAGCGCGGCGAAAGCGCGGGCGTGAAGCAGGTCGTCGAGCAGCTCGGCGCGGCCGGGCGCAGCGAGACCGAGAACCACCTCACGGTGCATCGCCCGTGGGGGTCCTACGAAACGCTGCATCTCAGCGACCGCTACCAGGTGAAGCAGATCATCGTGGAACCGGGCGCGCGCCTGTCGCTCCAGCGCCACCACCACCGCGCCGAACACTGGATCGTGGTGAAGGGCACCGCGCGCGTCACCATCGACGCGGATGTGAAGCTCCTGACCGAGAACGAGTCCGTCTATGTGCCGCTCGGCGCGGTGCACCGGCTGGAGAACCCCGGGCTTATCCCCCTCACGCTGATCGAGGTGCAGTCCGGTTCGTATCTCGGCGAGGACGACATCGTTCGCCTTGAGGATCACTACAAGCGCGCCTGACGCCAGCCTCCGCCCGCCAAGCCTGCGTTAACCCGGCGGAAGCGAAGCGGTATCATGACGCGATAACCATTTGCCGAAGCAAGCGCCAGCCGAACAATTCGAATTAAATCGTTCTTAAGGCGCCGAACCTAATCCTCCAACCATGGAAAGCGCGGCACTCCCCTTCCCGAACGCCGCAAGTTGTTGGAGAAACTGTATGCGTCATCTGCTTCAGCGCTTTATCGAGGACGAGTCCGGCGCGACGGCCATCGAATACGGGTTGATCGCGGCGGGCATCGGCGTCGCGGTCATCACGCTCGTCGGGCAAGTCGGCGGCGAGATCGAGATCATGTTCGAACGCCTCCGCGACACGCTTCAAACGTTCAACGGCACGCAAACCACCTGAGCCATGAAACGGGCGGGGAAACGCGGCCATCCACGCTCCTTCGCGGCCTGCGAGAGGGGCGCCGCGCTCATCGAATATGCGTTGCTGATGGGTGCGGTCGCTCTCGCCCTGAGCCAAGTCGTGGGCGTGATCGGCGGCGAAATCCACGGCGCGCTGCACAGCCTCGCGTCGATGATCCGCGAAGGCAGCTCAGCCATTCCGTGACACGGCGGCCGAGCCTTTCCAAACGGGGACAAGCCGTGTCGACCTTCGCGCAATCCTTCGCCCTGCTGCTGCCCGCCCTGCTCGTCTGGGCCGCAAGCGGCGACTTTCTCACGCGCATCATTCCGAACGCTCTTGCGGTGGCGCTGGCCGCCGCCTTCATCGCGATGGCGTTGGGCACGGGCTGGCCTCCGGCGCTGATCCTGTCCCATGCGAGCTGCGCGGCGATCATGCTGGCGGCCGGGTTCGCGCTGTTCGGCGGGGGCGTCATCGGCGGCGGCGACGCCAAGCTTTTCGCGGCGGCCGCGCTCTGGTTCGGCTGGGAATGGATCGCGCCCCTTGCGGTCGCGACATCGCTGTTCGGCGGCATCCTCGCCGTCGTTTACCTGACGGTGCCTCGCCTCGCGAATGCCGGGCGCCCGGCGAGCCTGCCCTATGGCGTCGCGATCGCGGCGGCCGGGCTTTACCTGTTCCCCGAGTGGATGCTGTGGGCCTCCCGCGCCGGGCTGTGATCGACGCGCATTAATTTCGCTATCCTCGGTATTCGTTTTCACTTTCGTTAGCGATTCGTTAACTGCTCTTTTGTAATTTTAAAGAAACATATTTTTATGGGCGTCACAAATGATTACGACACGGAGCCGCCTCCTATGCGTCTCGCTTTGCTGCGGGGTGGGAGCGGCGGCGATAAGCTGGCACGGCCTGTCGCATTTATCGGCCGAACCCGGCGCGGAAGGCTCGGCCCCGGTTCTCGTCTTCACACGGTCGGTGGAACCCGGCGCGATCCTCTCCGAGAGCGATGTGCGCTGGGCAGCATGGCCGAGCCACGGGATTTCCTCAGGCATGGTGAGGCGCGGTGAAGCAGCGGACCTTACCGCATTGCAGCGCGCCGCCATCCCCGTCGCATTCGAGGCCGGCGATCCCGTTCCGCGCAGCCTGCTCAACGCCTCGCCGCTGGGCTTCGGCCTGGACGGGGAAACGCGCGCGCTTGCGGTGAAGCTCGCCGATGACGGCGCCGCCGCCCTCGTCAGGCCGGGCATGGTCGTGGACCTCATCCTGATGAGCGCTGCGCGAGCGGGCGCGCCATCCGAACGCACCTTGAAGAATATCCGGGTTCTCTCGGTGCGGAAGGACGCGGGCCGCCGCCCGGTCATGGCCTTGGTGGCGCTGTCGCCGCGTCAGGCCGAGATCGTGGCGCCCTATGCGTCGGCGGGGCAGGTCGCGGTCGCCTTCGTGGGCGAGAAGGCCCACGCGGAGGCAGATCTCGCCGGCACAGCGCAGACCCGCGCGGAGACCTCCGTCACCCTGATCGAGTACGGCAGGGTGACGCAGGAAGACAAGCCGCCGCACAGTCCCCATTAGCATCGCAGGCGTGTCATGGTCAGGTCAGGAGAGAAGCCGGCCGTCCGTCTCGCTCTTTCTCTCTTTTGCTTCGGATTGGCGATGGCTTTCACGGCTCACCCCTGCTCGGGACGAATGCGCGATGCCGGGGCCGTTGAGATCACGCGGGACGGTACCGGGCAGCGCTCCGAACCCGTCAAGCCCGATGTGCGCGGGCTTCAGCTTTCAATGGGCAAGTCGGCTGCCCTCGAAGTGCCCTCCGACATCACCGATGTGATCCTCGGAAACCCCAACGTCGCCGATGTCGTGGTGCGCAGCCGCCGCCATGTCTATGTGGTGGGCATCGCGCCCGGCGAGACGAACGCCGTGCTGCTCGGCGGGGACCCGGGCATCGGGAAGTCCACGCTCGCGCTGCA
>CAZNAH010000003.1:3407-14513 GCA_964570735.1 uncultured Hyphomicrobiaceae bacterium
GGGGACAATCGTAAACTCATGTCGGTCGAAGTGCGGGTGACGCGCGACCTCGCGCCGCTCGAAAGCGCGCTCCGCGACCTCATCCCGGCCTCGCGGATCAGGGTGCGCGCGCTCGCGGACGCCATCGTGCTCACGGGCGAGGCACAAAATCCGGCGGAGGCGGCGAACGCGCTGGCCCTGGCGGAGCGGTTCGCGGGCAAGCCCGAGCGCGTCGTGAACCTCCTGACGGTACGCTCCAAGGAGCAGGTGCTCCTCACCGTGACGATCGCCGAGATCAACCGCAACAACCTGGAGCGGCTCGGCGTGCAATGGCAAGACGTGGCGGTGGCCGCCGGTGCGGTCTCGACGCAGATTACGGCGGCCAATGCGTTCGCACTCACGAGCGGGATCGTCGCGCCGGCAGGTGCGGCCGGCGCCGCAGGGTCGGGGGCCACCGCGTCCGCAGCGCTCGCGAGCCGCAGGTTCGAGGGCCGGACGGTTCTCGAAGCCTTGCAGCGATCCGGCGCGGTGCGCATCCTGGCCGAACCGAACCTAACCGCGATCTCCGGCGAGACGGCGAATTTCCTCGCAGGCGGCGAGTTTCCCGTGCCTGTTTCGCGCGACGACGACCAGCTTTCCTTTGCCTGGAAGCCGTTCGGGGTCGGGCTCGCCTTCACGCCGGTCGTCCTCAGCGAGGGGCGGATCAGCCTGAAGATCTCGACAGAGGTCAGCAACCTCAGCGTGGAGGGGGCGGTGCAGTCCGCGGGCCTCGCTATCCCCGCAATCAGCGTGCGCCGGGTCACGTCGAGCGTGGAGCTTCCGAGCGGCGGCGCGGTCGTGCTGGCGGGGCTCCTGTCGGAAGAAACCCGCCAGAACGCCGACGCCGTTCCGGGATTGCGCAGCCTGCCCGTGCTGGGCCAGCTCTTCGAAAGCCAGGAATTCACGCGCTCGCAGACCGAACTCGTGGTGATCGTCGCGCCCTATCTCGTGGACAGCCGTTCGCGCGATGCTTTCGTGCCCAGAGGACGGATCGGCGGGCGCAATGCCTGGACAGGCTCGCTCGAAATGCGTTCCGCGCGCCCGCACACCGCCGATCGCCCGGCCTTTTCCGTGTTCGAGGATCGCTGACATGCTGGTCAAGACCATACCGGCTTGGCGCGGCTGGCGTCTCGCGCTTCTGGCATTGAGCGCGGCCGGTCTTCCCGCGTGCAGCCCTGCCGAGCCGGACGGCGACGGCTTCGGCGCGGCGAGCCGGCACAATCTCCGCGCCATGCTGGCCGACAGCGGGGATGTCTTGACGCCGCGCACGGAAAGCGCGCGCCTCGCCGCGCGGCGCGACAGCGTGATGCGCGCCTACATCGCGGGACGCGGCACCGGGGCCGAACGTGCGGGCGGCGAAAGGATCAAAGTCGCCCCGGTCGGGGACGCGCCATGACCGTCATGCCTTCCATGCCGCAGAATGAGCCGGAAACCGCGCTCCGTTCCGCCCTGCGCTTCGCGATGCTCCGCAGCCTCAACCCCGATGCGCTCGCCAGCATGGCGCCTAGCCAGGCGCTCGATGCTCTTGTCGCGGCCCTCGGAAAGGCTGCGCGGGACTCCGGCGTTCCCCTCACGCTCGAAACCGAAACGGCGTTCGCCCGCGAAATTTACGAGGATGTGGTGGGGCTCGGCCGGCTTGAGCCCCTCATGGCGCGCGACGACATCAGCGAGATCATGGTCAACGGCCTGTCGCAATGCTTCATCGATACGGGCCGGGACATCATCGCGCACGGCTATCCGTTCCGGGATGGCAGCGAGTTCACCGCGCTGTGCCAGAGGATCGCTGCGCGCGCGGGCCGGCGGGTCGATCAGGCAAGCCCGATCTGCGATGCGCGCCTGCCGGACGGCAGCCGGGTGAACATCGTGTTCCCGCCCGTCGCGGTCGATGGCCCCGTCCTTACCATCCGCAAGTTCCCGCGGCAGCGCCCGGCGCTGTGCGACCTCACCGCGAACGGCACGATCACACCCCGGCAGGCCGCACTCTTAAGCCTTGCGGTCACAGCCCGCGCCAACATCCTCATCACCGGAGGCGCCGGCTCGGGCAAGACGACGCTGCTCAACTGTCTGGCCGCCTTCGCCGGGGCGCGCGAACGCATCGTCACCTGCGAGGACGTCGCGGAGCTCAGCCTGCGGCACGGGCATGTGGTGCGGCTCGAAACGCGCAGCGCCAATTCGGAGAACGCGGGCCGCATCACGATGCAGGACCTCGTCCGCAACGCGCTGCGGATGCGTCCCGACAGGATCATCGTTGGCGAGGCGCGCGGACCGGAAGCGGCCGACCTTCTGCATGCGATGAACACCGGCCATGACGGCTCCATGGGGACGCTGCACGCGAACAGCCCAGCGGACGCGATCGCCCGCCTGCAATCGCTCGTCGCGGCAGGCGCTGCGGGCCTGCCCCTGCCGGCGGTAACGGCGATGATCGCGGGCGCGGTCGATCTCGTCGTCCATCTCGCGAAACGGCCGGATGGCCAGCGCAGGGTCCGCCACATCGAGGAACTCCACGGCGGGCGGGATGGGCTGCCGATCCGGCTGCGGCCTTTGCTGCGGCGGGATCGTACGGCGCGCACGCCGTCTCGCCTCATGCGCAAGGCGCGGGAGCATGGCCTTGCCCGGGAGTTCGCCGCGGCGGTCGGGGTCACGGCGCGCCGGGCTGGCGTATGGCGGGAAAGACGATGACCCTGTGGCATCTCGCCCTGTGCAGCGCGCTCGCGGGCCTCTCCGCGTCGGCCCTGGCGGCAGCGATCCTG
The DNA here is from genome assembly GCA_964570735.1 of uncultured Hyphomicrobiaceae bacterium. Taxonomy (GTDB): domain Bacteria; phylum Pseudomonadota; class Alphaproteobacteria; order Rhizobiales; family Rhodomicrobiaceae; genus CAZNAH01. The sequence goes on from CAZNAH010000003.1 coordinate 6,176, forward strand.
CTTCGGCGGGCGGGGACGCAGGCTCAAGCGCGCGACGCGCCCCTCATTGACGCCCGCACTCTCTGGACGGCCATGCGCGAGGTAAGCCCTGGCCGGAACCCGCTGCCCTTCGGCGACCTGATGCGATGGGCGGGCTTCGCATTCGGCGTGAAGGGCCTCTCCGCCATCGGCGCGGGCGCGTCTCTCGGGGCGGGCCTCGCGACGGCCTCGTGGGGCTTTAGCGGTAGCTTGGCCGCGTTGACCGCCCTGACGGCCGGGCTTGCGCCGCTTGCGTTCGTTCGCTGGCGGATTTCGCGCCGCAAGGCGGTCTTCATGACGGGGCTTGAAGCGATCGTGGAGGGGCTGTCACGCGCCCTTTCTTCCGGGCTCGATGTGAGGGCGGGCTTCGTGCTCGCCCTGGACGGCGCGCCCCCGGCCGTCTCGGCCGCGCTGGCCCCCGCCGGCCGCAACATGCTGACGGGCCAGCCCATCGCGGAGTGCATGGTCACGCTGCGTCACGCGGTCCCGCTGCCCGCGGCCGGTGTTCTCGCGGCGGCTCTCGCCCTTCAGTCGCAGAACGGCGGGGAATTGCGCGAGTGCCTTGAAAGCCTGGCGGGCAGGCTTCGCGCGGAGCGCATCATGGCGCAGAAACGGGACGCCGCCGCCGCGGAAGCCTTCAGCGCCGGCGCGATCCTTGCGATCCTGCCCGCCGGTCTCCTGATGGGCATGTGGGCATTCACACCGGCGTCGTTCGCGCTTCTGGCGGAGACTTCGGCGGGGCAGGCCGTGCTCACGCTGTGTGTGCTGATGATGGCGAGCGGACATGCCGTGCTGCGCTGGCTCGTGGCGGCGGCCCTGCCGAAAAGCCTGTCATGACGGCCGTCGTGTCCCCCGGTGACGCGCCCCTCTGGATCGGCGCGGCGTGCCTTCTCGCGGCGCTCGGCACGGCCTCGTTCATCCACGCGTTGGCTTTGCCCGCCGACAAACCGGCTCTCCATCCATGGCCAACCGGGCTTCTGACGTGCCTGCGCCGCGCATTGCCGGCGCTGCCTGAACTCGGCCATGCGGTTCTGCGCGCCCGATTGCGCCAAGGCGGATATTTCGGGCCGCGCGCCGTGCTGCTTTATCGTGCGGCGCAGGGCGGAGGCGCGCTGATCTGCGCCATCGCCGGAGCCGCCATCCTCAGCCAGCGGGATACGAGCATTTCCGCCACACTCGCGATGTCCGCCGCCGCCGGTGCCTTCGGTGCGGCAGTCCCGCATATCGGGCTGATCCTCAGGACGCGGCGGCGGTGGCAGGCCATCGACCGGGCCTTGCCTTACGGTCTCGAATTCATCGCGCTCGGCCTGTCGGCCGGCCTGACCGTCGAGGCGTCCGCCTTCCGTGCCGCGCGGGAGCTTGAAACCGTCGCGCCGGATCTCGCGGACGAACTGTTCTATGCGGCCTGTGCGCTCGGCGATTCCGCGCAAGCGGGGGCGTGTGACAGGCCGCCCTCCGCCGAGTGGCGGGCGCTTGCCGCGCTGCTGACCCAGGGCAATCGCCATGGCCTGACGCTGCTGCCCTCGCTTCGGGCGCTCTCGAACAGCATGAGAGCCGCCGAACTCGCCCGCTGCGAGGAAGCGGTGGCGAAGCTCGGGCCACGCCTGACAATCCCGCTGATCCTGTTCTTCCTGCCGCCGCTCTTCCTCATCATCCTGACGCCCGCGCTGTTAAGCGTGCTTGGCCGCTGAAGGGGCGGGGTACGCCGCGCCCTGTCCCCATTCCGTCATCTCCGGCATGGCCAGCAGGGTTTCCGCATAAGCCGCCGCCGTGCCGTCGTCGCCGAAGCCCTTGAGGTCGATCCCGTAGGTGCGGAAGCGCGTCGCGACGGGCGCATACATCGCGTCCGCGATCGTGAACGCGCCGAACAGGAAGGGTCCGCCCGCGCCGAACTCCGCGCGCACGCCCCGCCAAATCTCGACGACGCGGGCGATGTCGCGCGCGGCCTTCTCCGACGGTTCGCGGCCCTCGATGCGCGCATGAAACTCCATCGGGAACTCCTGACGCAGGGAGAAGAAGCCGGAATGCATCTCCGCCGAGACCGTGCGCGCCACGGCCCGCGCCGCGCGGTCCCTCGGCCACAGCCCCGCCTCCGGCGCAAGCTCCGCGAGGTATTCGCAGATGGCGAGGCTGTCCCAGATCAGGAGGTCGCCATGGCGCAGGGCGGGCACCTTGCCGGAGGGCGAGAATGCGCGGATGAGTGCTTCCGTGTCGGGTTGCCGCAGCCCTATGATAACCTCTCGGAAAAGGATGTGCGCGCGCCGGGCCGCGAGCCAGGGCCTCAAGCTCCAGGACGACCACGCCTTGTCCCCGATCGCGAGGACTATTTCTGCGTGTTGAACCGCTTCTGCCATCTTCTCAACTCCAATGCCATCTAAGCAGCGCACCGCCTCGCGTCGGGCTGTTTCACCGTTTTTCTGAAGGTCAAAGATAATGACTGTTTCGTTCAAGACGATTCGCAATGAGATTTCCGGCATCCTCCTTGACGAGCGGCCGATCGACGCGGTGCCCATCTGGACGGTGAAGTCGAAGACCTTCCCCGACGCGCCGGGCGCCCTGAAACCGCAGCACCTCGCCTGGTTGCGCGCCTCCGGCTGGAAGGCGAAAGCGGGAACGCATGCGCTTCTTCCCGGCGCACAGGGGCTCGACGGCGTCGTGCTGGCGCTGGGCGAGGACGGCGAAGGCGAAGGCGAGGGCGCGGCGATGCAGGCCGGCAACCTGCCGAGCGCACTTCCCGAGGGGGCCTATTACTTCCCGGAAGCCGGCCTCGACGCGGGCGGTCTCGCGCTCGCCTGGGCCATGGGCGCCTACAGCTTCGACCGCTATTTGCAGGAGCCGGCGCGCAAGGCGGCGCGCCTCGTCATGCCGCACGGCGCGGACCGCGAGGCGACGCTCGCGCAGGCGCAGGCGATCTGGTTCGCGCGCGAACTCATCAATACCCCCGCGAACGACCTCGGACCGCCGGACCTCGCCGCCGCCGCCGAAGAACTGGGGACGGCATTCGGCGCGAGGGTTATCCGCATTGAAGGCGATGCGCTGCGGGAGCAGAATTTCCCGATGATTCACGCCGTCGGCCGGGCGAGCGACCGCGCTCCTTCCCTCACGGATCTCGTCTGGGGGGATCCGTCCGCGCCGAAGGTGACGCTGGTCGGCAAGGGCATCTGCTTCGATACGGGCGGGCTCGATATCAAGTCGGCGTCGGGCATGGCGCTGATGAAGAAGGACATGGGCGGCGCCGCGACCGTAATGGCGCTCGGCGCGATGATCATGGCGGCGAAGCTGCCCGTGCGCCTGCGCATGCTCATCCCGGCGGCGGACAACAGCATTGCGGGCAACGCCTTCCGTCCGGGCGACATCCTGCCGAGCCGGAACGGCATGACGGTCGAGATCGGCAACACCGACGCGGAGGGCCGCCTCGTGCTGGCGGATGCGCTGGCGCTCGCCGACGAGGAAGCGCCCGACCTCCTCATCACCATGGCGACGCTGACGGGTGCGGCGCGCGTCGCGCTCGGCCCCGACCTTCCGGCGCTCTACACCGATGACGGCGACTATGCCGCCCAGCTTTACAAGGCCGGCATCGACGTGGCGGACCCGATGTGGCGGCTGCCGTTCTGGATGCCTTACGATACCTATCTCAAGAGCAAGGTCGCAGACGTGAACCATATCTTCAGCGGTCCGTTCGCCGGGTCGATCACAGCCGCGCTGTTCCTGAGGCGGTTCGTGAAGCAGGCCCGCCGCTTCGTCCATTTCGACATTTTCGCCTGGATGCCGCGCGGGCTGCCGGGCAAACCGGCGGGCGGCGAACCTCAATGCGCGCGCGCGCTCTACAGGGTCATCAGCCAGGAATTCGGGAAAGCCTCATGACCAAGCTCGATCCACGCCGTCACGCGTTCCGGGCCGATCTCGCGGCCGCCTCGCTCAAGGACCAGGTGCGCGCGCCGCGCTATGCGGACGGCGAGATCCGGCAGGTCTGCGCGCCGCAGATCCCGATCCGCACCGCGCCGCGCTTCGATGCGCCGCTCGCGACCGAGGGCCTGTGCGGCGAACTTCTGACCCTCTACGACGCCAAGGACGGCTGGGGCTGGGTGCAGCTCCATGGCGACGGCTATGTGGGCTACACCACGCTCGACGGCATCACCGCGCTGCCCGACGAGCCGACCCATAAGGTCGCGGCCCGCCTCACCTATGTCTACCCCGCGCCCGACATGAAACAGCCGCCCTTCATGCGGCTCAGCTTTTCGTCCGCCGTGCGCGCGCTCGGGGCACCGGAGGGGAAGTTCGTGGAAACGAGCCGTGGCGGCTTCGTCTTCGGCGATCACCTCGTGGGCGCTCACGAGCGGGTGCGCGATTTCGTGCGCGTCGCGGAGCGGTTCGTCGGCGCGCCCTATCTCTGGGGCGGCAAGACCGCGACCGGCATCGACTGCTCGGGCCTCGTGCAGGTCTCGCTTCACGCGGCGGGACTGTGGTGTCCGCGCGACAGCGACATGCAGGCGGCCGAGATCGGCGAGGCGATCGACCCTGCGAACCTCGACGCGATCCATCGCGGCGACCTCCTGTTCTGGCGCGGCCATGTCGCGCTCGCCCAGTCGGCGGACTGGATAGTCCACGCCAGCGGTTTTCATATGGAGGTGGTGGTCGAACCCGTTCGCCGCGCGATCGAGCGGATCGGGGAGAGCCACGGGCCGCTGCTCGCCATCAAGCGGCCGGTCATAGAGCAGGCTGCGGCGCGGCGTCCGCAGGTCGAAGCCGAGAAAAAACTGCCCGCGCAGGCGGCTTTGCAGCAGCCCGCGCCTGTCAAGGCGCCGCCAGCTACCGTTACCGCTCAAGCCAAGGAACAGCCAGACGGCAAGGCCCAGGGCGAGGCGCGCCCGCAATCCGCAAGTCCGGCCGCACCTCAGCGCCCGGAGCCGAACCAGCCTCCCGCCGATCCGCGCGCGCAAGCCAAGCCGTGGCGCGGCTTCTCCATGCGGCCCGTTCCCGGCGCGGAACAGCCCGCCCAGGCGAAGCAGGAGGATGAGGCGCCCCCGCCGCCCCTGCCGGAAGAGGCGGGCGCGGCGGAGCCTGCCGCCGGAGCAGCCGCAGCGGCCAAGCGTTAGAGGCGGAGTGTTCGCCCTTCAGGGCGGGCATGGTTAACGGAAATTTCAATCCCTGCTTCTAAATTGAAGAAAAGCAGGGATTTCTTCGATGCTGTTGATTTCACGCATCATATTTACCTCTCTCATCCTCTACGCGCCGTTTTCATTGGCGTATGCTGCGCAGAACGGCCCCGGCAAATCCGGCCCCGCTGCCGTCATCGGCGTTCACACCGACCGCTCCCGCTTCCTGGACATGCCGCCGGGCACGCGGACCGTCGCCGTCGGCAACCCGGCCATCGCGGACGCGCTGATCGTCGGCGACAGCGTCGTGCTGACGGGCAAGTCACCCGGCTCGACGAACCTCCTCGCCGCGGATGAGCGCGGCCAGCTTCTGCTCAACGCGGAAATCACGGTCACGCCGCCGGAGAGCGGCGTCGTCCGCGTCTATCGCGGCGTCACGCGCAACACGCTGCACTGCGCGCCTCTCTGCGAGCCTTTGCGGGGGAACGGCGAGACGGACAGCACCGCGCAGCAGAAGTCCGCCCGTCATCCGCAGCATTCGGACAAAAAAGGAGAATAAGAAATGCCGTTGCGCCGCTTCAGCCGCGATATCCTGGGCTCGGTCGCGATCGAATTTGCCCTGCTCGGACCGCTTTTCATCCTACTCATCGTGGGGTTCGTCTATTTTGCCTCGCTGGCGTTGACGACCTTGCGGCTCAATACGGCGGTGGCGCAGACCGCCCTGATGCTGGGCCAGAACGAGACGGCGGGCCAGACCGAAAGCGAACTGCGCGACATGATCTGCGCCTTCGCCGCGCTGTCGGATTGCGGCACGCGGCTGAACATCAAGATCGAGCCGATGACCGGCTTCTCAAACCCCGGCTTCACGCGGGACGCGGAGGGCGCCCTGACGATGAAAATCCTCAGCGCGCGATACACGACGGGCGGCGAGGCGAATGCCTTGTCGCGCTTCGTCTTCGGCAGCGGCGAGGGTCCCGATGAGATCCGCGCCTCCGCCCTGTTCGTCGCGCGCGACGGCTAGCCATGGCCGGACGCGACAGGCATTCCTTGCAATCGGCGGGATTGCGCGAGAACATACGGCGATGGACATTGCCCCAACCATCGCCATCAAAATCTGCGGGATCAAAACCGAGGACGCTCTGGAAGCCGCCATCGAAGCAGGCGCGTATTATGTCGGCCTCGTCTTCTTCGCGAAGAGCCCGCGCCATCTCGATATGCAGACGGCCGCGCGTCTCGCTGCACAGGCACGCGGGCGGATCAAGACCGTCGCGCTTCTGGTCGATCCCGACGACGCGGCGCTCGACGCGATCGCGCGCGCCGTAAATCCGGACCTTTTCCAGCTCCACGGCCAGGAAACCCCGGCGCGGGTCAGCGATATCCGCAGCCGCTGGGGCCGCCCCGTCATCAAGGCGATCCGCGTCGGAACGGCCGCCGATGTCAGCGCCGCAAGCGCCTTCGCCGCTGCCGCCGACCTCATTCTGTTCGACGCCAAGACGGATGCCGCGCATCCTTCCGGGCTACCGGGAGGCACGGGAACCTGCTTCGACTGGCGTCTCATCGCTGCGTGGAAAGGCCGCCGCGATTTCATGCTGTCCGGCGGGCTCAACCCTGATAATGTCCGCGCCGCGATCGAGGAAACCGGCGCGCCTGCCGTGGACGTATCCTCTGGCGTCGAAACGGCTCCCGGCGTAAAGAGCGCGGACCTCATCCGCAGCTTCGTCGCGGCCGCAAAGGGCGCTCTCGTCCCGGCCGAATAACAAGGATCAAGAAACGATGTCGATGCCCGCCCAGGCTCACACGCAGCGCAACAGCTATCGGACCGGCCCCGACGAGCGGGGTCACTTCGGGCTTTACGGCGGCCGCTTCGTGGCCGAAACGCTGATGCCGCTGATCCTCGATCTGGAGAGCGCCTACACGCAAGCGAAGGCCGATCCGCAATTCCAGGCCGAACTCGACGCGCTGAACGCCCATTATGCCGGGCGGCCGAGCCCGCTCTATTTTGCCGAGCGCCTCACGGAGCATCTCGGCGGCGCGAAAATCTACTTCAAGCGCGACGAGCTGAACCACACCGGCAGCCACAAGATCAACAATTGCCTCGGGCAGATCCAGCTCGCGCGGCGCATGGGCAAGACGCGCATCATCGCGGAGACCGGCGCGGGCCAGCACGGCGTGGCGGTGGCGACCGTCGCCGCGCGCTTCGGCCTGCCCTGCGTCGTCTATATGGGCCAGACCGATATCGAGCGGCAAAGCCCCAACGTGTTCCGCATGCGGCTGCTCGGCGCGGAGGTGCGCCCGGTGATTTCCGGCACGGCCACGCTGAAGGACGCGATGAACGAGGCCCTTCGCGACTGGGTGGCGAATGTCGAAGATACCTTCTACATCATCGGCACGGTGGCGGGGCCGCATCCATATCCGGCGATGGTGCGCGATTTCCAGTCCATCATCGGCCGCGAGACGCGCGAGCAGATGATGGCCGCGGAAGGGCGCCTGCCGGATACGCTGGTGGCCTGCATCGGGGGCGGCTCGAACGCGATGGGCTTGTTCCACCCGTTCCTCGACGAGCCGACGGTCGCGATTTACGGCGTGGAAGCGGGCGGCCACGGGCTCGATGTGCAGAACGGCCACGCGGCTTCGCTGAACGGCGGCAAGCCCGGCGTGCTGCACGGCAACCGCACTTATCTCCTGCAAAACGACGACGGACAGATCCTCGACGGCCATTCGATTTCCGCCGGCCTCGACTATCCGGGCATCGGGCCGGAGCACGCCTGGCTGCGCGATTCGGGCCGCGTGACCTATGTCGCCTCCACGGACCGCGAGGCGCTCGACGCGTTCCAGCTCTGCACGCGGCTCGAAGGCATCATCCCCGCGCTGGAGCCGGCGCACGCGCTCGCCTTCGTGCAGAAGCTCGCGCCGACCCTGCCGCGCGACAATCTGCTGGTGATGAACCTGTGCGGACGCGGCGATAAGGACATCTTCGCGGTCGCGGGCCATCTCGGCATGGAAATTTAGCGTGTCAGAAGTCTAACCCGGTCGCAGCTTTAAACTTCACATTGAGGTTCAACAGTTCGTTCTCAAACCAGTCACGATCTTCTTGGTTCCGGTCGAGAAGCAAGGTGCGCTCTCGATCCTCAGATCGATCAGCTTCTTTTATTCGCGCAGACAGGTTTATCCATCGGCTATAAAGTTCACCTAAATACGATGAGATATCGCTCTTAAACAGGAAG
>CAZNAH010000003.1:14523-20186 GCA_964570735.1 uncultured Hyphomicrobiaceae bacterium
TAGGCGCGCTGTTGTGCGGATAGAAGCTGGTTTTCAATGTCAGCATCAGCTATTCCATGGCAAAGTATGCTGCTTATAAATTGTGACGTGGTTTTGTATATTCTGTATCTCTCATCAAATAGGGTGTGGTTGAAGCTCAACCTCTCCAACCTATACTGTAACCACGCAACCACGAGAGCTGCTACACCAACAAGGGCCGCTGCTACAGCAGTCATAGTTTGAAGCCATTCAGGCATTAGTCCACCAAAAATCTAAGTTGTGCTATAGATCGGGTACCATGATTCCAGGAATGAACAGAATCGAACACAAGTTCGCTGCGCTCGCCTCCGAAAGCCGCAAGGCGCTCGTCACCTTCGTCACCGCGGGCGACCCGGATTACGAAACCTCGCTCGACATCCTGCGCGGGCTGCCCGCCGCGGGCGCGGACCTCATCGAACTCGGCGTGCCGTTCTCCGACCCGATGGCGGACGGCCCGGCCATTCAGATGTCGTCGCAGCGCGCGCTGCGGGGCGGCCACACCATGCGCCGCACGCTCGACCTCGTGCGCGCGTTCCGCGAGGGCGATCAGGCGACCCCCATCGTGCTGATGGGCTATTACAACCCCATCTATATTTTCCCCACGATGAACTTCATCGCGGAAGCCTTGGATGCGGGCGTGGACGGGCTGATCGTGGTGGACGTGCCGCCCGAAGCCGACGACGAGCTTTGCATCCCCGCCATGCAGGCCGGGCTGAACTTCATCCGGCTCGCCGCGCCAACAACGGACGACAACAGGCTGAAAACCGTGCTGGCCAATACCAGCGGCTTCGTCTATTACGTTTCCATCGCGGGCATCACGGGCACGCGCGCGCCGGATATCGCGGCGGTGGAAGCGAACGTCGCGCGCATCAAGTCGCAGACGCCGCTGCCGGTGGTGGTTGGATTTGGCGTCCGCACGCCGGAGCAGGTCAAGGCGCTTTCGGGCGTCGCCGACGGTGTGGTCGTCGGCTCTGCCCTGGTGGACGCCATCAAAGCCTTGACGGGAACCGCCGCCGAACCGAAGTTACTGCATGCTCGGTTTTAAATCTGGTGAGGCAGCTTTCGTCCGGGTTGAGGACCGCTTAATCTTTTCGCGATAACGCGGATGGTATCCGCTACAGTCGCGGCGAAAGGGCGTAGCGTCGGTGAACTGGATCAACAGCGTTGTACGGCCTAAAATCCGCGGCCTCTGGCAGAAGCGGGATATGCCGGAAAACCTCTGGGTGAAATGCCCCGAGACCGGCCAGATGGTCTTCTACAAGGACCTGGAGGCCAACCAGTTCGTCGTGCCCGGCTCCGGCTTCCACATGCGGATGACCGCGGAGCAGCGCCTCAAATCCTTTTTCGACGCGGGCAAGTATGAAGTCGTCGAAGTTCCCGAGACCGCCTCGGACCCCCTCAAGTTCCGCGACGAGAAGCGCTATATCGACCGCCTCAAGGATGCGCGCGCGAAGACCGGCATGCAGGATGCGGTGCTGACGGGCGAGGGCTCGCTGGACGGGCTCACCGTGATCGCCTCCGTGCAGGATTTCTCCTTCATGGGCGGATCGCTCGGCATGGCGGCGGGCGAGGCTGTGATCACCGGCATGCTGCGCGCGGTCGAACTGAAGGTGCCCTACATTATCTTCGTCTCGTCCGGTGGCGCGCGCATGCAGGAGGGCATCCTCTCGCTCATGCAGATGCCGCGCACCACAGTCGCGGTGCAGCGCCTGCGCGAGGCGCGCCTGCCTTATATCGTCGTGCTCACCAACCCGACCACGGGCGGCGTGACCGCATCTTACGCCATGCTGGGCGACATCCACATCGCGGAGCCGGGCGCCCTCATCGGTTTCGCCGGACCGCGCGTCATCGAGCAGACCATCCGCGAGAAGCTGCCCGACGGGTTCCAGCGCTCGGAATATCTGCTGGAGCACGGCATGGTCGATCTGGTCGTGCACCGCCACCAGCTCCGCGAGACGTTGAGCCGCCTGTGCAGCCTGCTCGTGACCGAACGGCGGCATCGCGCCGGCATGAACAACGTCAAGTTCCGCAAGAAGCAGGCCGAACTCGCGCGCCAGCAGGGCCAGGAGATCAAGCTTCCCGCAACCGCCGAGCAACTGGCCGCGCCCCGCGAGAAGCCGGAGCCCTCGCCGGCTCAGCCGCAGCAGGACGAAGCCCGTCCTTCCCCTGAAAACAAGCCCGCCGCTCCCGGCTCGTCAGCCTGATGACCGGCCGAAGACGATAGGGATGCCCGCCCGGAAATCGTGCATCCGGGCCGCAAGAAGCGAGCGGACACCATCACCCTCACCCTGGACGATAGACGACCGTGACCCCACCCCCTGCGCGTGACCTTCTGGCTAGGCTCGAAAAGCTGCATCCGAAGCTGATCGACTTGTCGCTCGACCGGGTTCTACGCCTGCTCGACGCGCTCGGCAATCCGCAGGATCGGCTGCCTCCCGTCATCCACGTCGCGGGCACGAACGGCAAGGGTTCCGTCGTCGCCTATCTGAAAGCCATCCTCGAAGCGGCGGGATACGGCACGCATGTGTTCATTTCGCCCCATCTGCGCCGGTTCCATGAGCGCATCGCGCTCTCCGCGCCGGATGGGGCTGAACCCATTTCGGAAGCCGCGCTCGCGGATGTGCTGGCGCGCACGGAAGAGGCGAATGCCGGTCGCCCCATCACGTTCTTCGAAGTGACCACAGCCGCCGCGTTCCTCGCCTTCGCGGAGCATCCCGCCGACGCTGTCATCCTGGAGACGGGCCTGGGCGGGCGGCTCGACGCCACGAATGTCGTCAAGCGCCCGGCCATGACGGTGATCACCCCCGTTTCGCTCGATCACTGCGGCTTCCTGGGCGACACGGTCGAGCAGATCGCGTTCGAGAAAGCCGGCATCATCAAGCGCGGCTGCCCGCTCGTCGTGGCGCGCCAGACCAGCGAAGCGTATGGGGTGATCGTGTCTCGCGCGGCTGCACTGCGCGCGCCTGTCGCCGCCGCGGGCGCCACATGGGACGCCTATGAGCAGCACGGCCGCCTCGTGTTCCAGGACGAGGACACGCTGCTCGACCTGCCGCTGCCGCGCCTTTTCGGCAAGCACCAGCTCGATAATGCGGGCACCGCCGTCGCCGCCGCGCGCAGGCTCGACGGCTTCCGCATTGGCGACGAGCACCTCGGCGACGGGCTGACGCGCGCCATATGGCCGGGGCGCATGGAGCGGCTCGCCCCCGGCGCGCTGCACGAGCTTGCGGCGCCCGGCTCGGAGATCTGGGTCGATGGCGGCCATAACCCGGCGGCGGGCGAGGTCATCGCGCGGGCGCTGGCCGACCTCGAGGAGCGGGTCTCCTGCCCCATCCACCTCATCGTCGGCATGCTCACGACGAAGGACGCGGGCGGCTTCCTCGCCCATTTCCAGGGCCTGGCGGAACTGGTGACGACCGTAACGATCCCCGGCCAGAAGAACGCCTACAAGGCGGAGGAGCTGGCGGAGATCGCGCTTCAGCAGGGCATCGCGGCCACCCCCGCCGAAAGCCTGGAGGAAGCCTTCCTCAAGAGCCGCACCGCCGCGCGCGGCCCCGTGCGCATCATGGTGACGGGCTCGCTCTATCTGGCAGGCGCCGTGCTGGAAGCGCACGAGCACGGGCTGGCGCGCATCTAGTGGAGCGAATTTGACATTTGATACCCGCCTGCAGCGAGCGCCCTTTCAAATGTCAAATTCAAAAGCTCCACGAGACTCAATACCTTCTAGTGGTTCTTATGATTCAAACATTTGCAAATGAGGGCGCTGCAAACGGGATGCAAATGTTTGAATCGAACCACTAGGCCGCCTGGCGTTTCAGATCGCTCCAGCGGACGGCCTCGACCACGGAGTCCCGCACGGCAGAGACCGCAGGCGACACGTCGCCCGCTTTCGTGAAGACCGCGATGTCGATATCCGGCAAGCGCGGCAAGCCGTCATCCGGGCCGAGCACGGCGAGACCTTTGGGCATGGAATTGCGCGCGAGGACCGCAACGGCCAGGCCCTCCGACACGGCCGCGACGAGGCTCGCGAGGCTGACGCTCTGATAGGCGATGCGGTAGTCGATATCGGCGGCCTTCAGCGCGGCCTGAACGGTGTCGCGGAACATGCAGCCGGGCGAGAACAGGGCGAGCGGCAAGGGCCGCATGGCGGCGAGTTCGGCATGGGCGGCGACCCAGTAGAGCGGCTCGCGGCGCACGGTCACGCCGCCCGCAAGGTCCGGCGGCCGCGTAATCACCGCAAGGTCCAGCCGCCCGTGATTGACCGCCCGGATCAGGTCGACCGACAGCGCGCAATGCACATCCACCTCCACCTGTGGATGGGTGATCGCCAATCCGCGCAGGATCGACGGCATCAGCGCCTCCACATAATCGTCCGGCGTGCCGATGCGGACGTGGCCCACGATGTCGGCTCCCTTGGTCCGCGCGATCGTCTCGTCATGCAGGGCGATCAGGCGGCGGGCCTGCGTGAGGAGGCGTTCGCCGGCGGGCGTCAGGCTCGGCGGCTTGCGTTCCGCGAACAGTTTCGTGGCGAGCGCGTCCTCCAGCCGCTTGATCTGCATGCTGATACCGGACTGCGTGCGGTTGAGGCGGAGGGCGGCCCGGGTGAACCCGCCTTCCTCGACGATGGCGAGAAAGGCGCGCAAATTTCCGATATCGAGGTCGATCACGGCTCGTGATCCTCAAAATCAAAACAATTCGTTTCCGTGATCAAGGCTAGGCGATTATCGTGCCTGCCGCAACCACGGAGTGCCGGAATGACCGCCATTCGCCTGTCCGCTCCCGCCCCGAGCGCCGCGCCGGGTTTTGCCGTGCCGCCGGGCGTCGCCTGGATTCTCATCGGCGGGACGATCATCGGGCTCGCGCCGATCCTCGCGCGCATCAGCGAGGTCGGGCCGCTCGCCACGGCGGGATGGCGGATGCTGTTCGCGGCGCTGGCGCTGCTGCCGTTCTGGCTGATGGTGCACGGCAAGGAGCGCCCGACGGAGCGTCGCGGGGGCCGCGCGAACCCGCTGTTCGCCGTTCTGGCGGGCGTGTTCTTCGCGATCGATATCGGCTTCTTCCACACCTCGCTGACCATGACGAGCGTCGCCCACGCCACGCTCATCGTGAACCTCGCGCCGGTGGTGGCGCTCGGCGCGGGCTTCCTTCTGTTCGGCGAGCGGCTCGGAGGCTGGAAGCTCGCCGGCATGGTGCTCTCGCTCGGCGGGGCTTTCGTCATGACATCCGGCCGCGCCGATGTCGGCGGCACGCTGGAAGGCAACGCCCTGGCGTTCGTGGGCATGTTCGGCTACGCGGCCTATCTCATTGCGGTGAAGCAGGCGCGGCAGGGCTCGGGCGTGCTGACCGTGATGCTGGCCTCGTCGGCGGTCTCGGCCGCCCTGCTGTTCGGCGCCGCCGCGATATCGGGCGAGGCGATCTGGCCGCAAAGCGCATCCGCCTGGGCTATCGTGCTGGTGCTCGGCCTCGTTATCCATGCCTTCGGGCAGGGGCTTGTCACCGTGGGCATGCGGGATACGGCGGTCGGTCTCGCGTCCATTCTCCTGCTCATGCAGCCGGTGTGCGCGGGCATCGTCGCGTGGTTCGCGTTCGGCGAAACGCTCGGCGAGCTTGAGGTTGCGGGGGCCGCGGCGGTGCTCGCGGGCATCGCG
>CAZNAH010000003.1:20242-23257 GCA_964570735.1 uncultured Hyphomicrobiaceae bacterium
AGCTCCGGTTCAGGCGGGCGATCAGGCTGCACGTATCCCAGCGCCGCCCGCCCATCGCTTCGATCTCGGCATAGAACTGGTCGATCAGCGCCGCGAGCGGCAGGCGCGCGCCATTGTTGCGGGCCTCGTCGAGGCAGATCGACAGATCCTTCCGCATCCACTCCACCGCGAAGCCGAAATCGAACGCGGCCTCGTTCATCGGCTTCCAGCGGTTGTCCATCTGCCAGGATTGCGCCGCGCCTTGACGCAGCGTGGCGATGACGGCTTCCACGTCGAGGCCCGCGCTCTGCGCGAAGTGGATGCCCTCGGCCAGCCCTTGCAGCATCCCGACGATGCAGATCTGGTTGACCATCTTCGTGAGCTGGCCGGCGCCGGACGGACCCATGTGCGTTACCGCGCGGGCATAGGCGGCGATGACCGGCTGCGCCGCCGCGAAGGGGGCCTCGTCGCCGCCGACCATCACGGTGAGCTGGCCCGCCTCCGCCCCGGACTGCCCGCCCGAGACAGGCGCATCGAGGAAATGCGTGCCGCGTTCGAGCGCCGCCGCGTGAAGCTCCCGCGCGACGGAGGCCGAGGCCGTGGTGTTGTCGATGAAGATCGCGCCCGGCTTCAGGGCATGGAACGCGCCGCCCAGCCCGGTCGTGACCGCGCGCAGATCATCATCGTTGCCGACGCAGGCGAAGACGAAGTCCGCGCCGTCCGCCGCGGCCGCAGGCGTTTCCGCAGCACGCCCTCCGTAGCGCTCGGCCCAGGCTTGCGCCTTGGCGGCCGTGCGGTTGTAGACGGAAACCTCGTGTCCGCCCCGCTCGCGCAGATGGCCTGCCATCGGGAAACCCATGACGCCCAGACCGATGAAGGCGACCTTGCTCATCGCTTTTCCCCCGTTATTCCCGTCCAAGGAGGTGTGTGGATGGCCATTTAGCCATTTGCAAAGGACTGGGACAGCCGCGCATCCGGACTCCAGTTCGCCAGAACCTTGTCCACCCGGCGGCCATCCATATCGACGACCTCGAAGCGCCAGCCCTTCCAGTAGAAAAACTCTCCCGCTTCGGGAATATGGCCGAGCTGCGAGAGAATGAACCCCGCGAGCGTCGTATATTCGGCGTCGTCGACGGCGAGGCCGCGCACGTCGAGGATGCGCTCCACCTCGTAGACGGACATCTGTGCGTCGAGCAGCCACGAGCCATCCTCGCGCTGCACCGCGCTCGGCGAAACGTCCTCGTCCTCCTCCGGCAATTCTCCCGCGATGCCGGTGAGGATATCCGTGGGCGTCACGATGCCCTGCACGGTGCCGTGCTCGTCGAGCACCACCGCCATGTGGACGATCGAGGATTTGAACATGTCGAGCAGCCGCAGCACGCTCGTGCTTTCATGCACGTAGAGGGGCTGCTCGGCCGCCGCCTTCAGGTCGATCTTGCCGGAGCGATAAAACTGTTCGAGCAGGCTTTTCGCGCCCACGATGCCGATGATGTCGTCAAGATCCTCGCGGCCCACAGGATAGCGCGAATGGCCGCTCGCGGCGATCTCTTCCATGGAGGACTGGATGTCGTCGTCGATATCGAGCCAGACGATATCGGGCCGCGGCACCATGATCGAGCGCACCGAGCGGTCCGCCATGCGCAGTACGCCCTCGATCATCTCGCGCTCGGCTTTCTCGAAAACGCCCGCTTCCGTGCCCTCGGCGATCATCGTCTTGACCTCCTCCTCCGTCACGGTCGCCTCGTTCAGATTGCGCGCGCCGATCAGGCGGAGCACGAGTTCGGTCGAGCGGCGCAGGAGCAGCACGAAAGGCGTGGCGATCCACGACAGGTAGGCCATCGGCCCCGCCACGAAGCAGGCAAGCCGCTCCGGATTGTTCAGCGCGAGCCGCTTCGGCACCAATTCGCCGATGATGAGGGAGACATAGGCGATCCCGACCACGACGATCGCGGAAGACAGGATGTCTGCCCATTCCCCGACGCCGGGCACCGTGACGAGCACGCTCGCGAGAGGATCGGCGAAGGCGCCCTCGCCATAGGCGCCGGAGACGATGGCGACCATGGTAATGCCGATCTGCACGGTCGAAAGGAAGGTGGTCGGCTCCTCCGACAGCTTCAGCGCCCGTTCCGCGCCGCGAACACCATCCGTTACGAGGTTGACGAGGCGTGCGCGCCGCGACGAGACCACGGCCAGTTCCGATAGGGCGAAAAAGCCGTTGAGCAGGATGAGCAGAAACAGGACGAGGATGTCGAACCAGGGCATCGGATGACAGCTGGACAGGTCTGCGACCCGTTATAGACGCTCTTTCGGAAGAATGCGAAAATTCATTGTTATCGCGGTACGGTCAGGGCTGCGTCTCAAATCAGCCTTGCCGCAGGAATTTTATATGGAATGCCGACACCGTGCGGCCTTTCCGGGTGCTTGACGCGCCGGTCCCTATCGTCATTTCTGGTAGCAGTTTTTCGGGTATCCTCGCGACAATGAACCTTCCCATGATCGGCGGCGCCGAGCGCCACGCCTTTTTCTTCGATTTCGACGGCACCCTGACGGAAATCGCCGACCGGCCGGACGCGGTTCTCATCGAGAGCCGCATGACGCAAGCGCTGGCGGTGCTGGCGCAGGTCACAAGCGGCGCGGTCGCGGTCGTCACTGGCCGCGAAATCGACGTCATCGACGATTTTCTGGCCCCGCTGGTGCTGCCCGTGGCGGGCGTGCACGGCATGGAGCAACGCCGCGCCAATGGGGATCGCCATGCCGCGGACATCGACACCGCGGCCGCGCGCGAGGCAGAAACCCGTCTCGCCCCGCTTGCGGCCGCACAGCCGGGGCTTCTGCTGGAGCGCAAGAGGGGCGCGCTGGCGCTGCATTACCGCGCGCGGCCCGACCTCGAAGCCGAATGCCTGCACGCGATGGAGCGCGCGACGGCCGATGCCGCCAACGTGACCCTAACGCGCGGCAAGATGGTGATCGAGGCGCGCTTTCACCGGGCGACCAAGGGCACTGCGATCCGCGATTTCTGCGCGGAGCCGCCGTTCG
>CAZNAH010000003.1:23267-28438 GCA_964570735.1 uncultured Hyphomicrobiaceae bacterium
CCGTATTCGCAGGCGACGACGTGACCGACGAGGACGCCTTCGCCGCCGTCAACGCGATAGGCGGCGTCTCGATCAAGGTCGGCCCCGGCGAGACCCTGGCTCAACATCGCGCCGACGGCGTTCCGGCTTTCCTCGACTGGCTCTGCAACCTGGCCGACACCCTCAAACAGCAGGCAAACCCATGAGCAATCTCGATCTCGGCCTCATCGGAAACTGCGCCATCGGCGCGCTGATCGACAGCAGGGCGCGCGTCGTCTGGTGCTGCCTGCCGCGTTTCGACAGCGATGCGGTGTTCCATGCCCTGCTGGGCAGTCCGAACCGCGACCCGCATGATGGGGCTTTCACCATCGAGCTTCTCGATTTCAAGTCGTCCGAGCAGGCTTACGTGCCGAATACCGCGATCCTCAAGACGATCCTGCACGGGGAAAGCGGCTCGCTCGAAATCACCGACTTCGTGCCGCGCTTCTACTGGCGCAACCGCGCGTTCCGCCCGCAGACCATCGTACGCCGCATCACGCCCCTGAGCGGCAGCCCGCGCATCCGCATCCGGCTGCGCCCGCGCTTCCAGTATGGCGCCACCGCGCCGGCGCTCACCTGGGGTTCGAACCACATCCGCTATGTCGGCCCGGAACTCACGCTGCGGCTGACCACCGATGCGCCGGTCGATTACGTGCTGAACGAAACGCCCTTCATCCTCAGCGATCCGGTCTGCCTCGTGCTGGGGCCTGACGAGACGCTGAGCGAGGGACCGGCGGAAACCGCGCGCGACTTTGAGGAGCGCACACACCTCTACTGGCGGGGCTGGACGCACCGGCTTGCACTTCAGCCGGAGTGGCAGGACGCGGTGATCCGCGCCGCCATCACCCTGAAGCTGTGCGCCTACGAGCCGACCGGGGCCGTCATCGCCGCGCTGACGACCAGCATTCCCGAGGCTCCCGGCACCGGGCGCAACTGGGATTATCGCTTCTGCTGGGTGCGGGATGCCTATTTCGTCGTGCGCGCGCTGAACAGCCTGTCCGCCGTGCGGACCATGGAAAATTATTTCCGCTGGATCATGAACATCGTGGCGCAGGCCAATGGCGGGCACATCCAGCCAGTCTATGGCATTGGCCTCGAAAGAGAATTGACCGAGCGGACAATCGACGACCTGCCCGGATTCCAGAGTAATGGCCCTGTGAACAACAGACCCGTTCGTGTGGGCAATCAAGCTTATGAGCATTTCCAGCACGATACTTATGGTAATCTGGTGATGGGTGCGGCTCAGGTGTTCTTCGATACGCGCCTTTTCATGCGGCCGGGCATGGAAGATTTCAGAAAACTGGAAGTTGTCGGAGAACAGGCGTTCAAGCTGCACAATGAACCCGATGCCGGATTGTGGGAACTGCGTTCGCGGTCGCGGGTGCATACCTCGTCGAGCGTGATGTGCTGGGCGGCCTGCGACCGGCTGGCGAAGATCGCGGATCACCTGGGCGAGGCACAGCGCGCGAGCGTCTGGCGTAACCGCGCCGATCTCATCCGGCAGACCATCCTGGAAAATGCATGGTCTGAGAAGCGCAAGGCGTTCGTCGAAAGCTTCGGCGGCGAATATCTTGACGCGAGCGTGCTGCTGATGGGCGAAGTGGGGATGATCAACCCCATGGACCCGCGCTTCATCTCAACTGTTGAGCAACTTGAGCGCGTGCTCGGAAGAGGGCCGTTCATGATGCGCTACGAGGCCGCCGACGATTTCGGCCTGCCCGAAACGGCGTTCAACATCTGCGCTTTCTGGCGGCTGGATGCGCTGGCCCGCATCGGGCGGCAGGAGCAGGCGCGCGAAATCTTCCAGTCGCTGCTCGATGCGCGCAACCCGCTCGGGCTCATGTCGGAGGACACGCATCCCGTCACGGGAGCGGCCTGGGGCAACTTCCCGCAGACCTACTCCATGGTCGGCATCATCAACGGGGCGATGCGCCTCTCGAAACGATGGGAGACCCTTGTATGAGCCGACTCGTCGTCGTCTCGAACCGCGTCGCAGACCTTGAAAACAGCGCGCAGTCGGGCGGTCTCGCCGTGGCGTTGGGTGACGCCCTGAAGCAGCACGGAGGCTTATGGTTCGGCTGGGACGGCCGCATCGTGCCGGAAGCCGACCAACTGAACGTCAGTCTCTCGCGGCAGGACAGCGTGACGGTCGCGACCGTGCCGATGACGCAGCAGGATTACGACGAATATTACCTCGGCTTTTCCAACACGGTGCTCTGGCCCGTCTGCCATTACCGGCTGGACCTCACCAATTTCGAAAATTCCTATTTCGAGGGCTACAAGCGGGTGAACGCCCGCTTCGCCGCCGAACTCGTCAAGCTGCTGCGGCCGGACGATATCATCTGGGTGCATGACTATCACCTGATCTCGCTCGCGCAGGAGCTGCGGCGGCTCGGCGTCACCCAGCGGATCGGCTTTTTCCTGCACATCCCGTTCCCGCCGCCGGAAATGCTGGTCGCGATCCCGGTGCATGACTGGCTGATGGAGGCGTTGTTCCAGTTCGATGTCGTCGGCTTCCAGACCTCCACGGATGCCAGCAATTTCCGCCGTTTCGCGGAGGAGCAGCTCGAAGGCCGCGTGCTCGAAAACCGGCTGCGCGCCTTCAACCGCACGATCGTGGCCGACGCCTTCCCCATCGGCATCGACGTCGAGGCTTTCCGTGCGATGGCCACCACGCCCGAGGCGGCCCAACGCATCGACAGCCTCAACCGCCGGGTCACCGCGCGCTCGCACATCATCGGCGTGGACCGGCTCGACTACACCAAGGGCCTGCCCGAGCGCCTGAAGGCGTTTCGCCGGCTTCTGGAGCTCTTTCCCGAGCACCACAAGCTGGTGACGCTGATGCAGATTGCCCCGCCGACCCGCGTGGAGGTGGAGGCTTACGCCAATATCCGCACGGAGCTTGAGGGCCTGTCCGGCGCGATCAACGGCGAATTCGGCGATTTCGACTGGACGCCGGTGCGCTATATTCACCGCTCGGTGCCGCGCAATGTGCTGGCCGCGCTGTTCCGGGGCAGCAAGGTAGGGCTCGTGACCCCGCTGCGGGACGGCATGAACCTCGTCGCGAAGGAGTACGTCGCGGCGCAGGACGAGGAAGACCCCGGCGTGCTCATCCTGTCGCGCTTTGCCGGAGCGGCGGAGGATCTGGAAGAAGCCCTCATCGTCAACCCCTACGACATCGACGACATGGCCAAGGCCATGCAGCAGGCGCTCAAGATGCCGCTGCCGGAGCGCCGCACCCGCCATTCCGCGCTGCTCAGGCGGATCCGCGCGCGGGATGTCCGGCTGTGGCGCGAAAGCTATTTGCATGTGCTGACCGAGCAGAAAATCGGAATGCCGTCGTGATGGGCGCAGGCTTGCGGCTCGTGAGCGACGTGGGCGGCACGAACGTGCGATTTGCCCTCGCGAACGGCGCCGGCGCGATCACGGCGCGGCTCTCCTATCGCGTGCGCGAGCATGCCTCGTTCCTCGCCGCGCTCGACGCCTACCGGGCCGAGACGGGCGCCGTGCCTGTCGCGTCATTCGCCATCGGCTCGGCCGGCCCTGTCGAGGGCGGCAAAGTCACGCTGACCAACGCGCCGTGGACCATCGACGCCGGTGAAGTCGGCGCGCATCTCGGCGGCGTGCCGGGGGCGCTCGTCAACGATCTCGAAGCCGCCGCGATGGCCCTGCCCTATCTCGATGACGCACATCTCCGCCCGCTGGGCCAGCCCGAAGCGCGCGCAGCACGGCGGCAGCGCATGCTCGCGGTGAACGTCGGCACGGGCTTCGGCGCGGCGGCCGTTCTGCCGGTCGGCGAAGGCTGGATCACCTGCCCGAGCGAGGCCGGGCACATGGCCCTTTCCGCCGCATGCGAAAGCGAATGCCGCCTGCTGGAGGCGGGCGCATCCGTCGAGGATGTCCTGTCGGGGCGCGGGCTGGCGGCGCTCCATCGCGTGCTGGGCGCGTCAGAACCGCTCGATGCCGCCGAAATTCTCGATCGCGCGGCGAGCGACCCCGTGGCCGCCGAAACCTGCCGAATGTTCACGGCTCTGCTCGGGCGGGTCGCGGGCGGTCTCGTGCTCGCCTATGCGGCCTGGGGCGGAGTGTTCCTGTTCGGCAGCGTTATCCGTGGCTGGGCGGATGCGGGCGATGCCGGCCTTTTCCGCGAGGTGTTCAACGGCAAGGGCGCGATGCGCGCGCGGATGCGGAACGTTCCCGCCGCGATCGTCACCCATGACGATGCGGCCCTGCTGGGCCTTGCCCATCTGCCGCTGAACTGAAGCAGGCGGAACAAGTCTACGCTGTCACCGTTGACCCAAAGAGAAGAAGCGCCGCCTTGGCCGCTGCCCCTGCACGTGGAGTCCGATGGTCAAAGCCGTCAAACCGGAATTGAGGCTGCTGCCGCGCCTTCGCAATTATGAGGGCCGCGCCCGGCATGTCGGCGTCGAACTCGAATTCGCCGCCATGTCCGCGAAAACGGTCGCGGAGGAGGTGCGCGCGCTCTTCGGCGGCAGGATCGCGGAAGAGGACCGTCATCGCTACCGGATCGAGGGCACCTCGCTGGGCGATTTCGAGACCGAACTCGATACCCGCTATGCGCACCGCAGTCCAGGCGCGCCGCCTCCGGCCGAAGGTGGCTTCGACGCGTTGCTCGACCGTTTCGGCACCGCGGCGCGCGAGGTGTTCGGCGACATCAGCTCGCTCGTCATGCCGCGAGAGGTCGTCTGTCCGCCCATCCCGATCCAGGACCTGCCGAAGCTGGAGCAGCTTGTGGATGTCCTCCACGCACTCGGCGCGCAGGGCACGCGGGCGAGCCCGTTCTATGCTTTCGGCGCGCAACTGAACCCGGATATCGCGACACGCGACGGCGACTGGATTCTCGCGGTTCTCAAATCCTACCTGCTGCTCAGTGACTGGCTTCGCGCCGTCATGGCGATCGATCTCACGCGGCGGGTGACGGCGTTCGCCGATCCCTTCCCGCCGCAGTATGTCACAAAGGTTCTGTCCGCGTCCTATTGGCCCGCGCTCGACCGCGTGATCGACGACTATCTCGCCGACAACCCGACACGGAATCGCGAGCTCGATCTCCTGCCGCTCTTCGCATGGTTCGACGAGGAGACGGTGCGGCGCGCCGCGGGCGATGCAAAGGTGAAGAAGCGGCCGACCTTCCA
>CAZNAH010000003.1:28463-33809 GCA_964570735.1 uncultured Hyphomicrobiaceae bacterium
AATATCGGAAGCCCGGGCTGGAGCCTCACGCTCGAATGGAACCGCTGGTGCGTCGTCGAGCGGCTGGCCGAGGACCGCGGACGCCTGAACCGTATGGGCGAGGCTTACCGGGCCAATGCCAGCCAGTTCATCCCGAAGAACTGGGCCATCCAGGCGAGCGAATGGCTGATCGTATGACCCGGCAGCCCTGTGTCGGCGTCACGAGTTCGCGGCGGGGAGCGTGGTTCATGTGGGCCTTCTACTGGCTGGCGCTCCGGCTGAACGGCATTAGGCCCGTCCGTCTCATCGCCCCGGCGAAACCCGGCCTCATCGAGCGGCTCGACGGGCTCGTCATCGGCGGCGGCGACGATATCGGCGCGGAGCTTTACAAGGGCGAGACCGCGCTCGATGTGCGGATCGACCCCGAGCGCGACCGCCTCGAACTCGACGCGCTCGCCTCTGCCGTGCCGCGCGGGCAGCCTGTGCTCGGCGTGTGCCGGGGCGCGCAGATGCTGAACGTCTATTTCGGGGGATCGCTGCACCAGAACATGTACGATGCCTATGACGGGGTTCCGCGCCGCTGGACGCCGCTGCCCGCGAAGACGGTGACCCTCGATCCCAAATCCCGGCTTGCGGCTCTATTCGGCGTCGAGCGGATGCGCGTCAACAGCCTGCACAAGCAATCCATCGACAAGCTCGGCGCGGGCTTGCGCGTCTGCGGGCGTGACGAATTCGGCATCGTCCAGGCCATCGAAGACCCGCAGGCGCATTTCCGCTTCGGCGTGCAATGGCACCCGGAGTTTCTGATCTACCGCCGCTCCCAGCGCCGCCTGTTCAGCGCTTTCGTTGGCGCGGTCAGGGATTACGTTGCGCGGAACTCCGCGAGCCGGACGGCGTGACGCGGATCACGCGGCCATCCGGCTCATCCGTCGCGAGGTAGATGGCGCCGTCCGGCCCGACGCGGACATCCCGCAGCCGCACATCGAGATCGCCGAACAGGCTTTCCTGTCCCGCCACCTTTCCGTCTTCCAAATCGACGCGGCGCACATCCTTCGAGACGAGCGCGCTCACGAGAAGATCGCCCTGCCATTGCGGGAACATGTCGCCGCGATATATCGCCATGCCGGACGGGGCGATGGAGGGCGTCCATTCGAGCAGCGGCTGCTCCATGCCCGGATAGGTTTCGTAAGGCGTGATGATCGCGCCGGTATAATCGACGCCGCCGGTGATGACGGGCCAGCCGTAATTCCGCCCGGGCTCGATGATGTTGATCTCGTCGCCGCCGCGGGGGCCGTGCTCGTTCGAATAAACCCGGCTAGAAGCTTCGTCATAGAGGATCGCCTGCGGGTTCCGGTGGCCGTAGGACCAGATTTCCGGACGCGCGCCCTCGCGGTTCACGAAGGGGTTGTCGGACGGAATGGTGCCATCCGCATTGAGCCGCACGATCTTGCCCAGCAGGTTGTCGAGACGCTGCGCGGCCTCGCGGTAATCGAACCCGTCGCCCGTGGTCAGCAGGAACGTGCCGTCCGGCAGGAAGGCCATCCGTCCGCCGAAATGGGCGGGCGTGTCCTTCAGCGGCATGGCGGTGAAGATGACTTCCAGGTCTTTGAGTTCCGTGCCGTCGAGCCGGGCGCGCGCCACACGCGTCGCGTTCGCCGCGTCGGTGCCGTGCGCATAGGTGAGGTAGACGAGGCCATTGCTCGCGAAGTCCGGATGCGGCACGGCCTCGAACAAGCCGCCCTGGCCTTCCGCATAGACCGGCGGGACGCCGCCAACCTCCTGCTTCTCTCCGCCGGGGGGCACGGCCCAGAGCTTGCCCTCGCGCGACGTAACGAGCAGCCGCCCATCCGGCAGAAACGACACCCGCCAGGGATGGTTGATGCCGCTTGCAATGGTCTCATACCGCATGGTCTGCGCTTGCGCGGCAAGGTGACTGCCGCCCATGGCCACGACGCAGATCAGGGCGAGCGGCACCATCGCGGCGCTTCGGAAAACCTGTTTCGCAATCGCGAAATTTCTCATAACCATGGGGATCATCGCCCATCTCGCGTGATTTGGCCGGGTTGCTTCGTTCGTGAGGATCATGAGAACCATCTTCGCCTTTGGCCTTGCTGTCGTGACCGCCTTTGTAGCGGGCTCGGTGATGCATACGCAATTCGTTCTGGCCGGGCTTCAGAGCCTCGGTGTCGCGGTGCCGCCAAGTGTCAGACTTGACGCGACGCTGCGCGATATCGCCGGGCTCGCGCCGGGCTATGGCGGCGTCATCGCCGTTGGCTTTCTCATCGCGTTTCCGGTCGCGGGTGCTCTCAGGCGCCGCCTTCCCGCGCTCAGCGCGCTTGCCTATCCGCTCGCGGGCGCAGCGGCGGTCGTGGCCGCCCTCCTCGGCATGAATGCCATTCTCGGAGGCTTAACCCTGCTGGCGGGAGCGCGTTCCGATCTCGGCTTTGCGATGCAGGCCCTGGCCGGGGCGCTCGGCGGCGCGGTTTATGCCGCCAGCCGGCCGCGGAAAGCCTAGCCCGCCCGCCGTCCACAGTTTGTGCCGCGCGGCCCACACGGCGAAAAACGGCGGTTGTCTTCACGGGGCATTCGACTAAAAAAGCTCGGGTCGAGTTGAGAGGTCTGGGGCATGAACGCTGAAGAGACGCGAGCGCTCTGGGGACTGGGCCGCGACGCATGGAACGAATGGGCCTCCGAGATCGTCAAGTCGAAAGCCAATTTCGATGACGCGGGCTCGCTTGCGCTCAACTGGTTCGGCGAGGCCGAGAACGACGAGACCCGCCTCTGGCTGAAGGTCGCGACCGCCGACTTCTCGGGCGTTCATTTCGACGATGAGGCGGATTTCGCGGGATTCAACTTTCCCGGCCCGGTGGACTTCACGGGCGCCGTATTCAGCCGCCCGGTGACGTTCAAGGCCGCTAGTTTCGATCTGCCCGCCCTCTTCTCGCGCGCCACCTTCCAGCAGGACGCGACCTTCTCCGAGACGAAATTCCGCGGCCTCGCGCTGTTCGAGGACGCAACCTTCGGGGCAACGGCGGATTTCGAGCGCGCCGAATTCCTGAAAGAGAACAACGGACCTCTCTCTGCCCCCGCGAAATTTCAACGGGCTCACTTCACCGGGCGCGCCGATTTCCGCTCGGCGGCGTTCCACGGCAGCCTCGATTTTTCCAAGGTGAAATGCGCCGCCGTCGCGCGCTTCGACGAAGCCCAGATTAGGACGGACGCCACCTTCGAGGGGACGATCTTCGCGGGCGTCGTCAGCTTCAGCAAGGCGCAGCTCGCCGGCAACACCAAGTTCACAGAAGCGCAGTTCAGCGGCGATGCCCGCTTCGGCGAAGCCGTCTTCAAAGCCCCGGCGAATTTCGATCGCGCGCAGGTCTGGGCGAACCTGTCGCTCCGCGACGCGCGGCTCGAACAGGACGCCTCTTTCATCGACATGCGCGTGGAAGGCGACGCCAGGCTGCGCAACGCGAAGTTCGGCGGCAAGGCCGATTTCGACGATGTGCGCGTCAAGGGCGAGACGGATCTCGGCGAAGCGGAATTTGCCGGGCCCGCGCAGTTCCGCATGAGCCATTTCGGAGGCCCGCTTCGGGCCGTCGCCTGCCAGTTCCGCGCCAGCCTCGATTTCACCGGCAGCGCCTTCGGAAAAGGCGCGGATTTCCAGGGCAGCACCTTCCACGCCCCGGCGACATTCAGGGAAGCCCGGTTCGACGGCCCGGTCTCGTTCGCGAGCACGATGTTCAACGCAGCCGCCGACTTTTCCGCCATCCAGAGCCGGGTGGCCTTCGTGCTCGCCGACGCCTCCTTCGGCAGCGTGCCGAGCTTCCTGGAGGCGAGCTTCCATGAGCCGCCGCGCGTCGATCACATGAGCGTCACCGATCCGCTGCGGCGCTGGAACCAGTGGAGCACGCCCGGGATCAGCGACCCCCGCCCCCACGGGTTCCGGCTGATGAAGGTCTGCGCGGACCCCGACGCCTCGGCGAAGTACCGCCGCCTCAAGAAGCTCGCGTTCGAGGCGCAGGATCAGACGCGCGAGCAGGAATTCTACGCGCAGGAACTCCGGTGCCGCAGGTTTTGGTATGACAGGCCGTTCGGCCGGGGCGTCGCCAAGTTCTGGCTCGGCTGGTTCTACGGGGGCATGGCGAATTTCGGGCGCTCGATGCTGCGCCCGTTCATGCTGTGGTTCGCCTCGATCTTCGTGTTCGCGCTTTACTACCTCAGCCAGCGGGATATCGGCTGGTCGGCCGCCGTGTCAGGCGCCGCAGCCGGCGAGGTCCGCAAGAGCTCATTCTGGGATTGGACGGACCGGGCTTTCGCCATGTTCTCCAGCGCGGCGGAGGGGGCTTGCGTGGCGGCCAAGTCGTCACCGTTCGGCGAAGCGGTTTATCTGTCGTTCCGCAACGCGCTGCTGATGACGGGCTGGGACGATGAGGACACCGCGCGCCGCGTGTTCGGCTGCCTCTATGGCCTCGACGGGCCGTACCCCATCGTCCCCTTGAGCGTGTCGGCGGTCTCGCTGCTCCAGATGGTGATGAGCGCGATCCTGATCTTCATGTTCCTGCTCGCGCTGCGCAACCTCCTGAAGGTGCGCTGAGGGCGGGGCCGCTCAGGCCCCCCGGCCTGCCTCAGTGGAAGGTGCGGATATCGACGAAGCGCCCCGCCACCGCCGCCGCCGCCGCCATCGCCGGCGAGCCGAGATGCGTGCGGCCCTTGAAGCCCTGCCGGCCCTCGAAATTGCGGTTCGACGTTGATGCGCAGCGCTCGCCCGGACGCAGCTTGTCCGCGTTCATCGCGAGACACATCGAGCAGCCCGGCTCGCGCCACTCGAAACCCGCGGCCTTGAAGACCGCGTCGAGCCCCTCGGCCTCCGCCTGCTCCTTCACGAGGCCGGAGCCGGGCACGACCATGGCGTTGACGCCCTCGGCCACCTTATGCCCGTTCAGCACCTTGGCGGCGGCGCGCAAGTCTTCGATGCGGCCATTCGTGCAGGAGCCGATGAACACGCGCTCGATGCGGATGTCGGTCATCTTCGTGCCGGGCGTCAGGCCCATATAGTCGAGCGCGCGCTTCATGGCGGCGCGGCGGCCTTCATCCGCGACCGCGTCCGGGTCCGGCACGCTGCCTGTCACGGCCACCACGTCCTGCGGGCTGGTGCCCCATGTGACGAGCGGCGGCAGATTGGCCGCGTCGAGCTTCACCTCGCGATCGAAATGCGCGCCCTCGTCGGAGCGCAGCGTCTCCCAATAGCGCATGGCCATGTCCCAGGCGGCGCCCTTCGGTGCGCGCGGGCGGCCCTTGATGTAGTCGAACGTCTTGTCGTCCGGCGCGATCATGCCGGCGCGGGCGCCGCCCTCGATAGACATGTTGCAG
>CAZNAH010000003.1:33895-47865 GCA_964570735.1 uncultured Hyphomicrobiaceae bacterium
CCGCCCGCCGTGCCGATCTTGCCGATGATGGCGAGGATGATGTCCTTCGCGGTCACGCCCTGGGGCAGCGCGCCGTCCACCGTCACGCGCATGTTCTTCGCCTTGCGCTGGATGAGCGTCTGCGTGGCGAGAACGTGCTCGACCTCGGACGTGCCGATGCCGTGCGCCAGTGCGCCGAACGCGCCATGGGTGGAGGTGTGGCTGTCGCCGCAGACGATGGTGGTGCCGGGCAGCGTGAAGCCCTGCTCCGGGCCGATGATGTGCACGATGCCCTGGCGATGGTCGAGTTCGTTGTAATATTCGACGCCGAACTCAGCCGCGTTCTCGGCCAGCGTCTGAACCTGGAGCGCCGACTCGGGATCGTCGATGCCCTTGCGGCGGTCGGTCGTCGGCACGTTGTGATCGACCACGGCGAGCGTCTTCTGAGGAGCATGGACGCGGCGGCCCGCCACGCGCAAGCCCTCGAACGCTTGCGGGCTCGTCACCTCGTGGACGAGATGCCGGTCGATGTAGAGAAGACTGGTGCCGTCGGGTTGCGTGTCTACGACGTGATCGTCCCAAATCTTATCATACAGCGTTTTCGCCATTGGTCTTGTCCGCGCGCGTGGATGAAAAAAAGGGGAAGCCCTGCGCTTCACGGCGCAGATGTAGCGACTGCGGGGCCGGATGCGCAAGAGGGGATGCGCCGGCACGAAAAAACGGCCGGGGCAAACCCGGCCGATCTGGGCAGATAAATTATTGTTCTTGCAATATTCCGGACCATTGCGGACCGGAACTTTGGTGACGCTGGGGGACGCCACGCTTTTTTTTGGAACGGAAACACAGGAACCGGACGCCACGGACGCAGATACGCAGGACATCCAACTCCGTACGCTACGCAAGGGACAAAGGGGGCAGCCGATGCCGCCGCCCGACGCTTAGAAGCAGGGCCGGGCTTTCGCCGTGCAGCGCGTGGAGATGCCGTAAGGCTCGCACGTCACGGAGTTGGCCTTCGCCGCGTTCCAGCTGAAGCTCCTGCCGTAGACCGCGCGCACTTCACGCTGCCAGGCCCGGATGGCGTTGATGCGGGCGATGCCGGGCAGTACGTTGCCGAGGCCGGATGCGCGGATCAGCGCCTTGCAGCCGTCAGACTTCGGACGCGGCTTGTAGTAGTGGCGATAGGGACGGTAAGGCCGGTCATAGCGGTCGCTGTAACGGCGCTCATCGTAACGGCCATAACGCGGGGGGCCTGCGTTATCGTCGTCGTAATACCCCTGAGCCTGCGCGGCGGGCGCGAGCGCCACAGGAGCCGCAACGCCAAGACCCGTCAACGCAAGCACGAGGAACAGAACTTTCTTCATCTCAATCTCCCTCGAAAAATTCACTTCGCAACCCTGTCTTCCCTGGCCCGGAAGATCATGACGCGAAACTAACCGAGGGAAACTGAACCGCCTTGGAAGCCTCCATTCATCCGCCCGTCATCATCGTGGCGAAAGCGCGACAATCCGCCGCTGGCGCCTGCGGGCGGATTATTCCGCGGCTTTCAGCAACGACGGTTCGCGGTAGCGCAGGACGGGTTCGCGCGCGGCCTTCGTCTCATCGAGCCGCTTGCGGGGCGCATGGCGCGGCGCTTGCCGGAAGCGGTCCACGTCACCCGACTTCGCCGCCTGCGCAAGCCCGCGCATCGCGCCGATGAACAGATCGAGGCTCTGCTTCGATTCCGACTCGGTCGGCTCGACCAGCATCGCGCCGGAGACCACGAGCGGAAAATACACCGTCATCGGGTGAAAGCCCTCGTCGATCAGCGCCTTCGCGAAATCGAGCGTGGAGACGCCCGTCCCCTTGAGGAAGGTATCGTCGAACAGCACCTCGTGCATGCATGGCCGGTTGCCGAAGGGCAGCGACATCACATCCGCGAGCCGCGCGCGCACATAATTCGCATTCAGCACGGCATCCTCGGAGGCTTGCCGTATGCCGTCCGCGCCGTGGCTCAGCATATAGGCGAGGGCACGCACGAACATGCCCATCTGGCCGTGAAAAGCCGTGAGCCGGCCGAAAGGCTGCTCCGCGCGCTCATCATCCGCATGCTCCACGAGCCGCAGCGTGTCGCCATCGCGCGTGATGAACGGCACCGGCGCGAACGGCGCAAGCGCCTCCGACAGCACGACCGGACCTGCACCCGGCCCGCCGCCGCCGTGGGGCGTGGAGAACGTTTTGTGCAGGTTGATGTGCATGGCGTCGACGCCGAGATCGCCGGGGCGCACCTTGCCCGCAATCGCGTTGAAGTTCGCGCCATCGCAATAGAGATAAGCGCCCCCCTCATGCAGCACGGCGGCGATCTCGGCGATGTCGCGCTCGAACAGGCCGCAGGTGTTCGGGTTGGTGAGCATCAGCGCGGCCACGTCCGGGCCCATCGCCGCGCGCACGGACTCCGCGCTCACCGTGCCGTCCTCGCGCACGCCGATGGCGCGCACCTGGAAGCCGAGCAGCGCGGCTGTGGCCGGGTTTGTTCCATGGGCCGAATCAGGAACGAGAACGGTACGGCGCGTGGTAGCGTCCCCGCGCGCCTCCAGCGCCGCGCGGATCGCCACCATGCCGCACAGTTCGCCATGCGCGCCCGCTTTCGGCGAGAGCGCCACGGAAGCCATGCCGGTCAGCTCCAGCAGCCAGCGGCTCAACTCATCCATCAGCGCGAGAGCGCCCTGCACCGTCTGAACCGGCTGGAGCGGGTGAATGTCGCCGAAGCCCGGCAGCCGCGCCATCTTCTCGTTGAGGCGCGGATTGTGCTTCATCGTGCAGGAGCCGAGCGGGAAGATGCCCGTGTCGATCGAGTAGTTTTTCTGGCTGAGGCGCACGAAGTGGCGCACAGCCTCGGGCTCGCTGAGACCCGGCAGGCCGATCGGCTCGCGCCGCTCCAGCCCGCCGAGACGGCTCTCCGCCTCCGGCACCGGCTCGAAATCGACGCCGCTGGTTTCCGGCGTGCCGATCTCGAAGATCAGCGGCTCTTCGATGGAGAGGCCGCGATTGCCCGTGAAGGTCTGGCCAGAACCCGGCTTGGCCTCGGACGGAAAAGCTTTCGGCATCTCAACCATGGAGAACCTCGTTCAGTGCGTGTCTGTAAGCGGCGATATCGGCGGGCGTCGTCACTTCGGTCGCCGCGACGATGATGTCGTCCCGGTAGCGGGCGTCGCCGGGCCACAGGCGCGATGCGGGCACGCCGCCCAGCACGCCGCGCTCGGCCAGGGCATCGACCACCGCCGCGCCGGGTTTCGGCGTGCGGATCGTGAATTCGTTGAAGAATTGCCGGGTGAGAACCTCGACACCGTCGATTTCGGCCAGCGCGTCTGCGAGCAAGACCGCATTGGCATGATTATGCGCCGCGAGCTTGCGCAAGCCCGCCTCGCCGAGCAGCGTGAGGTGCGCGGTAAACGCCAGCGCGCACAGCCCGGAATTCGTGCAGATGTTGCTCGTCGCCTTCTCGCGCCGGATGTGCTGCTCGCGCGTCGAAAGCGTCAGCACATAGCCGCGCTTGCCGTCCTGATCGACGGTTTCGCCGCAAAGCCGGCCGGGCATTTGCCGCAAGAATTTCTGCCGTGTCGCGAACAGCCCGAGATAGGGGCCGCCGAAGTTGAGGCCATTGCCGATGCTCTGGCCTTCCGCCACTACGATGTCGGCGCCCATCGCGCCGGGCGAGCGCAGCGCGCCGAAGGACACGGCTTCTGTGACGGCGACGATGAGCAGCGCGCCATGCTCATGGGCGAGACTTGCGAGCGGCGCGAGGTCGCGCACATCGCCGAAAACGCACGGGTTCTGCACGATGACGCACGAGGTCTCCCCGTCGATGGCCGCTTCGAACCCATCGGCATCGGGCGCGACGATCTCGTGGCCCGAATAGCGCGACAACGTTTCGATGACGTCGCGATAATGGGGGTGAAGATCGGGCGCGAGCACCGCCTTGCCGCGCTTGGTGACGCGATGCGCCATCAGCACGGCTTCCGCCGCCGCCGTCGAGCCGTCATACATCGAGGCGTTGGCCACCTCCATGCCGGACAGCGCGGCCACCTGGCTCTGGAACTCGAAGAGATATTGCAGCGTGCCCTGCGCGATTTCCGGCTGATAGGGCGTGTAGGCCGTCATGAACTCCGAGCGCTGGATGATATAGTCCACGCTGGCCGGCACATGATGCTTGTAGGCCCCGCATCCGACGAAGAAGGGCAGCGATCCGGCGGGGCGATTGCGGGCCGCCAGCGCGCTCAAGGTGCGCTCGACGGAGATTTCGCTCTGCGCGTTGGGAAGCGCCGGGAAGGCGCCCGCGATCTTATCCGCGGGAACGTCGGCGAACAGTTCTTCAATGGAGGGCACGCCGATGACGGCGAGCATCTCGCGGCGCTCGGCAGGGGTATGGGGCAGATAGCGCATCAATCGAGCCCTTCTAGATAAGCCTTGTAGGCCGCTTCATCCATCAGCGTGTCGAGTTCCGCGGGGTCGGACAGCTTGAGTTTGTAAAACCAGCCTGCGCCTTCCGGATCCTCGTTCACGAGTTCGGGGCGCTCGCTCAGGGCCTCATTGACCTCGACCACCTCGCCTGAGGCCGGCGAATAGACCTCGCTCGCCGCCTTCACGGACTCGACCGCGCCCGCCGCATCCTTCTGCTTGATGATCTTGCCGGTCTGCGGGGTCTCCACATAGGTCACGTCACCGAGCTTCTCCTGAGCGTAAGATGTGATGCCGACGAGGCCGTGCTCTCCCTCGACGGCGATGTATTCGTGGTCTTTCGTGAATTTTTTCAGAGGCATGGCTGGTTCTCTTTGAGACAGGTTCGACGGTTAGCGGCGATGATAACGATGCGGCACGAAGGGCATGGGCACGACCCGCGCCGGCTGCGGCACGCCGCGTATCACGGCTTTGAGCGGCGTTCCCGGCGCGGCATGCGCGGGGGGCACATAGCCCATCGCGATGGATTTCGATGCGGTCGGCGTGAAGGCCCCGCTCGTGACATGGCCGAGGACGGCTTCACCCGCCTCGTTGCGGATTTCCGTGCCCTGACGCGCCGCCGCGCGGCCATCGAGGGCCAGCCCCACACGGATGCGGGCCGGGCCGTCGGCCAACTCGCGTTTGATACGGTCCGCGCCGGGAAAGCCGCCATCCCTGCGCCGCCGCTTGCCGATGGAGAAGGCGAGCCCGGCTTCGATTGGCGAAACCTCTTCATCCATGTCCTGTCCGTAGAGGCAGAGCCCCGCTTCGAGCCGCAGCGTATCGCGCGCGCCGAGGCCGATCGGCAGCACGCGGCGATCGCGCAGCAAGGTTCGCGCCAAGCTATCCGCATGAGCGGCGGGAACCGAGACCTCGAAGCCGTCTTCGCCCGTGTAGCCGGAGCGCGTGACCTCGACCCTGACGCCCGCGAAATCCAAGGCACCGCCCGTCAGGAAGGAAAGCGCCTGCACGCCGGGCAGCACCGCCTCAAGCACGTCCGCCGCCTGCGGCCCCTGCAACGCGAGCAGAGCCTGATCGGGGCGCGGCTCAAGGCGGACGCCCGGCGGCAGATTCGCGGCGATGTGGGCATAATCGACATCCTTGCGGGATGCATTGACCACGAGCATGAGCTGTGCGCCGCCCCCCTCGTCCGCAGGCCGCGTCACCATCAGGTCGTCGATGATGCCGCCCGCCGCGTTGAGGAGCTGGGTGTAGCGCATCGCGCCGGGCTTTAGGCCGAGGATATCGCCGGGGACGAGCGTTTCGAGTGCGCGGGCAACCGTTTCGAAATCCGGCCCCGTGAGCACCGCCTGCCCCATATGCGACACGTCGAACAGCCCCGCCGCCTCGCGGACATGCGTATGCTCCTTCACGATGCCCGCGCCATAGTTGAGCGGCATCTCATAGCCCGCGAAGGGCACAAGCTTCGCGCTAAGCTCGCGGTGGAGCGCATGAAGAGGCGTGCGCTTCAGGGCGAGGGCTGGCTCCGATTCGCCAGACGATGAGTGGGATGAAGAGACCATGCTGCGCTCAAGCTCCGACGGAAACAGGCACTGCGGCAATCGCAAATGCCCCCTCTGTCATGGAACCTGAGAGATTTCGCCCGATCCGTTTCCGGAGGGGCCTACCCCGTCGGTGAGCCAGGCTTGAACCCGGCTGCTTTCCAGAGTGCCGTCGGCGCGCGGTCCTTTTGCCTGAGAGTTTCCGGGGCGGTTGCTCCTTCGGCGCTGGCGTTCAGGCCAGTCTCTCCCGCTTGCTTCGCGTGGCTACAAGAACCTGAGGGATCGCGGTGCACGAGTCAATGGCGCGCCTGCAATTTTCCCGCTCAACTCGCGCCCGGCGCGTTCCTGTCGAAGGCGACGGAGATGGTGTAGTCCTGCGGCTGCGTGCCGGGCTTGATCGGCACGGAAATGTCGCGGACCAGCGAGAAGTAGCTGAGCGGATTTTCCTTGGAAATCGACACGACGACGGAGACCTTTTCCGCGCGGAGCTTGTTGCGGCTGCGATCCGTCACCTCGACGGTTGCCGGAAGCGTCAGCGTGCCGGCCTTGCCTTTCGGGCCGAGCAGGACGCGCCCCGCGAAGCCGTATTTCACGATGATTTCTGCGCCGAGGGCCTGGCATTCGCGCGCGGTCTTGGTGATCTCGCCGCGATGGGTGACGGACAGGCTGTCGCCGATGCGGCCGTCTTCATAATAGGTGACGTAGCGGTCGCCGGTCTGCACCTGGAACGCGGGGCAGCCATTCGCCACCGCGAGATCGACCGGGCCGGGTGAATTCGTGCGCGCGGCCGCCAGCATGCTCTCCTCGGTCACGATGGGCGTCCAGGTCGATTCCGGCTTCTTGCTGGAAAAGACGCCGCCCCCGAGGGATGACGTGATCTGCGACATGCCGCAGCCGCCAGCCATGCCGGCCACCATCAGAACCGCAATCGACGCGACGGCCTTGCGTCCAGGTCTCACAAGCTCCCCCATGCTGGCGATCTGGCGATCATGGATCCCCTCGAACTTGCCGGACCGTTCACCTTTGGGCAGATGCGGCACGACGGCAGATTTTTGATATTCAGTCCAACCCGTTCTTGATAGAACTCGACGGTCTGGCGATCTTAACGGCCAGCGGCATCCCGGCGAACCTAACGGGCTGGCCGTCGCGTCGCAAGCGCGTTGCATGCCAATCGCGGTGAATTGAGACGGTTTTGGGATGGTGTTCAGGCATCAACGGATTTATCGGCCGGTGCGAGGAGGATTGCTTTCATGACCGAGAAACAGCCCCTGACAGTTCTTCTCGCTGCGCCGCGCGGCTTCTGCGCGGGCGTCGACCGCGCCATCCAGATCGTGGAACTCGCCATCGAGAAGTTCGGCGCGCCCGTCTATGTGCGTCACGAAATCGTCCACAACAGAACGGTCGTGGAAACCCTGGAAGCGAAGGGCGCGGTCTTCGTGGAAGAACTGGACGAAATCCCCGACACGAAAGCGCCCGTGATCTTCTCCGCCCATGGCGTGCCGAAAGCCGTGCCCGCCGAGGCGGAGCGCCGCAATTTCTTCTATCTCGACGCGACCTGCCCGCTCGTCTCCAAGGTTCATGTGGAGGCGGAGCGCCATTATGAGCAGGGCTACGAGATCATCCTGATCGGCCATGCGGGCCACCCGGAAGTGATCGGCACGCTGGGACAGCTTCCCCCCGGCGCGGTGACGCTCGTCGAAACGGTGCGCGACGCTGAAAACTTCACGCCGAAGAACCCGGACAAGCTCTCCTACATCACGCAGACCACGTTGTCCGTGGACGACACGCTGGAGATGGTCGAGACGCTGAAGCGCCGCTTCCCCTCGATCCACGGCCCGCACAAGGACGATATCTGCTACGCCACGACCAACCGGCAGAGCGCGGTCAAGGCCATCGCGGCGCGCTGCGACGCGATCCTCGTCGTGGGCGCGCCGAACAGCTCGAACTCGCAACGGCTGGTCGAGGTGGCTCTCAAGGCGGGCTGCCCCAAGGCCATGCTCGTGCAGAAGGCGGCCGAAATCCCGTGGGACGAAATGCGCGATCTGCGGACGCTCGGCGTGACCGCAGGCGCGTCCGCCCCGGAAGTGCTCGTCACGGAAATCGTCGATGCCTTCCGCAGCTATTATAACGTCGAGGTGGAAACGGTGACGACCGCCACGGAAGACGTGATCTTCAAAATTCCGCGCGCCTTGCAGCAGGCTGCCGCGCAGTAAACCATGGCGGTCTACACGGAGGTCTCGGCGGAAGATCTGGAGGCCCTGCTCGCGCGATACTCCATCGGCGCGCTCGCCGCCTTCAAGGGCATCGCGGAGGGGGTCGAGAACAGCAATTACTTCCTTGCGACGGATCAGGGGCAATACATCCTGACCCTTTATGAGAAGCGCGTGCATCCGCAAGACCTGCCGTTTTTCATCGGCCTGATGGAGCATCTGTCGGCGGGCGGCATCTCCTGCCCGACACCGATCGCGGATCGCGAGGGCGTCGTCCTGCAAACCGTCGCGGGCCGGCCCGCGGCCATCGTGACGTTTCTCAGCGGCTATGCCCTGCGCCGCGCGCGCGTGGAGCACTGCCAGGCGCTCGGCTCCGCGCTCGCGTCCCTGCACCTCGCGGGGGGCGGCTTCGGTCTCCGGCGTCGCAATATGCTGGACCTCGAAGGCTGGTTCTCGCTTTTCGCCGCGATGCAGGATGAGCCCGACCGGTTGCAGCCCGGCATGTCCGGCCAGCTCGCGGCGGAACTCGGCGCGCTACGCGATGCCTGGCCGCGCGGTTTGCCGGAAGGGGTGATCCACGCCGATCTCTTCCCCGACAACGTTTTCTTTCTCGGGGATCGTGTCTCCGGGCTGATCGACTTTTATTTCGCGTGCAACGATATCCTCGCCTATGACGTGGCGATCTGCATGAATGCCTGGTGCTTCGAGCCCGATCACGCCTTCAACGTCACCAAGGCGCGCGCACTGCTGCGTGGCTACACCGCGGTGCGCCCGCTCGATGCGCGCGAAATCGAAGCGCTGCCGCTGCTCGCGCGGGGCGCGGCGCTGCGCTTCCTTCTGACGCGCATCCATGACTGGTTTCACACGCCGGCTTCGGCGCTCGTGAACCGGAAAGATCCGCTGGAATATTGGCGCAAGCTGCGCTTTCACCGCACCGTCACGTCGGCGAGCGCCTATGGCCTCTGACGCACAGCCGGAGCCGGTCGTCATCTATACCGATGGCGGATGCTCGGGAAACCCCGGCCCCGGCGGATGGGGCGCCGTCTTGAAATTTCGCGGGCGCGAGAAGGAGCTGAAGGGCGGCGAGCCCTTGACCACGAACAACCGGATGGAGCTTCTGGCGGCCATTTCCGCGCTGGAAGCCTTGAAACGCCCCTGCCGCGTCGAACTGCACACCGACTCTCAATATCTGCGCAACGGCATCACGGAGTGGATCGGCAAGTGGAAGGCGAACGGCTGGAAAACGTCGCAGAATAAGCCGGTGAAGAACGCGGACCTCTGGCAGAGGCTCGACGCGGCGCGGCAGAGGCATCAGGTCACCTGGGCCTGGGTGAAAGGCCATGCGGGCGACGAGGGCAATGAACGCGCCGACAAACTCGCGCAGTCAGCCATCCGTGAGATTGCGGCGCAGCGCGCGGGCCGGGAGGTTCCGCCGGCCGAATGAAACCTGCGGCTTCAGGGGGCGCTCCAGGCTTTCGCATTAATTCCATACTTCTTCAGGCGCGAGTAAAGCGTCGTCGGCTTCAGCCCGAGAAGCTCGGCCGCCCCGCCGGGACCGGACACGCGCCCCTGGCATGCCTTCAGCGCGCTCAGCGTATTGTCGCGTTCGCGCAGGCGCTGCTGTTCCTCCGTCAGCACGTCGGAAGTGCCGCGGCTCTGGCGGCTCGGCAACGTCCCGCCGCGCGCCGCAAGCGGCAGGTCGATGCGCAGCCGTCCGTCGCGCGACACGATGATGGCCCGCTCGATCACGTTTTCAAGCTCGCGGATGTTGCCCGGCCAGGCGTAGCGCTGCATCCGCTCCATGTCGGCCCGGCTGATGGAGGCCGGCGGCCGGTTGCGGCGCTGAGACGCCTTGCGGATGAAATGGGTCGCGAGCAGCGGAATATCCTCGATCCGCTGGCGCAGGGGCGGAGCCTCGACCGGGAAGACGTTCAGCCGGAAGAACAGGTCCTCGCGGAAAGTCTTCGCCTCCACCGCCGCCTTGAGATCGCGGTTCGTTGCCGCGATCACGCGCACATCCACATGCCGCGTCTTCGCCTCGCCGAGCCGCTCGAACTGGCCTTCCTGAAGCACCCGCAAGAATTTGGCCTGCTGTTCCAGCGGCAATTCCCCCACCTCGTCGAGAAAGATCGTGCCGCCATCGGCCAGCTCGAAACGGCCGACACGCTCGCCCACCGCCCCCGTGAACGCGCCCTTGACATGGCCGAAAAACTCGCTTTCGAACAACTCGCGCGGGATTGCAGCGCAGTTCACGCGGATAAGGGGGCGCTTGCTGCGCGCACTGTTCTCATGGATGGCGCGCGCGATCAGTTCCTTGCCCGTTCCTGATTCGCCCGTGATGAGAACATTGGCGTCGGTCGGCGCGACAAGCTCGATCTGCTGGATGATGGTCCGGATCGCGCTGCTGCTGCCGACGATCTCGCGGTAATTGTGCTCGGACTTCAACTCGTCCTGCAAATAGGCGTTTTCGAGTTCGAGCCGCTTTGTCAGTTCCTCGACTTGCCTCAGCGCGCTGCGCAGGCGCCGCTCGGCCACGCGGCGCTCGCTGATGTCGCGGAAGACCACGACTGCCCCGACGCAGCGCCCGTTATGCTTGATGGGCGTGCTCGTATATTCGACCGGAAAGCAGGTGCCGTCCTTCCGCCAGAACACCTCGTGATCCACCCGGTGGACCGCGCCATCCTGGAACGCCGCATAGATCGGGCAGCATTTCAGCGGGTAGGGCGCGCCGTCCTCATGGCTGTAGTGCACCACGCTGTGCATCACCTGGCCGACGAGTTCGTCGGCGCGCCAGCCGAGCATGCGCTCGCCCGCCGGGTTGAGGAAGGTGGTCCTTCCCTCGGCATCGACGCCGTAGATCCCCTCGCCGACCGCATCGAGAATGAGCCGGTTGCCGCGCTCCAGATTACGGAATACCGCTTCGAGATGCTTGAGGTTCGGCGTCTCGCCCCGGAACATCGTGTAGAAATCGCGCTCGGAACGGCGGATGCGCAGCGCGCGGCGGTCGAACATCAGGAGCAGGACGAGCACTGCATCCTTGACCGCGAACCGGGAGGCGAACAGCTCGACATCCTTCGTCTGGCCGTTGTCGAGGCGAACCGCGAGAGCGTCGCTCCAGGCGCGGCCCTGGTGCAGGCAGGCTTCCGTGAGCGCGATCAGCCCGGGCAGGTGCGCCGCGAAGAGATCGCTGACCTTTCGGTCTTCAATGCTGCCGGGGGGCGCGTCGAGCAGGCCGGCCGCCGCGCGGTTCGCATGGTGGATGCGGTTCGCCACGGGATCGAAGATGATCGCGGCGGCTTCGCTCGTCTCAAGCGCAGCATCCCAGAGCAGGCCGGCGAGCCCGGCGAATTGCGTGCGATCCGACATCCGATCCCCTCCGCTTGATGTGCGAGCATAGGGTGGCCGGTCGATCCCGTCAACGCGATATTTCGTAAGCCTTGACGCGATAATTCGTGAATTACGAAAGTCCGTAATGTTGTTCTGGCCGCCCCGCGCGCAGCGAACATACGGTATTATCGGGATAAAACCGCGCTGAACCGTTTGGCATGCCCCTTGCTTACATGAGGCAGAACGCCAGCGATGGGAGTTGCGCATGTCGATCATGGACGACCCGTTTGACCCGAAAAAGCCCCTCGACAGACATGGCTGTAGCTGCGGCGCTCACAGAACGCAGGCCGAGCACGACGCCGACGAGACATGGGAGGCGATCTCGGGCGACGATCTCGTGAGGCGCCCGGTCGAAAGCGCCGTGATGCGCGCCGTGTTTCCCTCGGACATGGAGCGCCGCAATTTCCTGCGCGCGGTCGGAGCGGGCACCGCTCTCGCGGCACTGTCGCAATTCTTCCCCCTCGGCACGGCATCGGAGGTTTTCGCGCAAACAGGCCCGCTGGAGAAAGCGGATCTCAAAGTGGGCTTCATTCCCATCACCTGCGCCACGCCCATCATCATGGCGGCGCCGATGGGCTTCTACGCGAAGCAGGGGCTGAACGTGGAGGTCGTCAAGACGGCGGGCTGGGCCGTCGTGCGGGACAAGACGCTCAACAAGGAATATGACGCGGCGCACATGCTCTCCCCCATGCCGATCGCGATCACGCTCGGGGTCGGCTCGAACCCCATCCCCTACACCATGCCCGCGGTCGAGAACATCAACGGGCAGGCCATCACGCTCGCGATGAAGCATAAGGACAAGCGCGATCCGAAAGACTGGAAAGGCTTCAAATTCGCAGTCCCCTTCGACTATTCGATGCACAACTACCTGCTGCGCTATTACCTCGCGGAGCATGGCATCGACCCGGACCAGGACGTGCAGATCCGCGCCGTGCCGCCGCCGGAAATGGTCGCGAACCTGCGCGCCGATAACATCGACGGCTTCCTCGCGCCCGATCCCGTGAACCAGCGCGCGGTATTCGACGGCGCAGGCTTCATCCACATCCTCTCGAAGGAGATTTGGGACCGGCACCCCTGCTGCGCCTTCGCGGCGAGCCAGGAGTTCGTGACCGGCATGCCGAACACCTATGCAGCGCTGCTGAAATCGATCATCGATGCGACTGCATTTGCCTCAAAACAGGAGAACCGCAAGGAGATCGCCGCGGCCATTGCGCCCGCGAACTATCTCAACCAGCCCGTAACGGTGGTGGAGCAGGTGCTGACGGGCACATTCGCCGACGGCCTCGGCAACGTCCGCAAGGTGCCGGACCGCATCGATTTCGATCCCTTCCCCTGGGAGAGCTTCGCGATCTGGATCATGACGCAGATGAAGCGCTGGGGGCAGCTCAAGGCGGAGGTGGATTATGCCGCCGTGGCGAAGCAGGTCTATCTCGCGACCGACGCCGCCAAGCTGATGAAGGAGGCCGGGCTTACTCCGCCCGAGACCACGACGAAGAAATTCTCTGTCATGGGCAAGGAGTTCGACCCCGCGAAGCCCGACGAATACGTGGCGAGCTTCGCCATCAAGCGGGCCGCCTGAGCGGCCGAAGCAAGTCGCGGCGCCGGATCGCTGGCGTCGCATGGCTCCCAGTAAAGAAAGCATTCGTATGGACTATTTCGCCAAATCGATGCCGCTGCGCGCCGTCGCCCTGTCCGCGCTGATCTTCAGCCTTTTCATCGCGATCTGGTGGGCGGCGACGCTCCAGAGCGGGACCGCTACGAACATCGATCCGGAATACGCCAAGCTCGTCGGCGCACAGGTGACGGAAGGGGCATCGGCCTTCCCCTCGCCGGGTGATGTCGGCGCGAAACTCTGGGAGCACCTCACCGACCCGTTTTATGACAACGGCCCGAACGACAAGGGCGTCGGCATCCAGCTCGCCTATTCGCTCGGCCGGGTGCTGCTCGGCTATCTGATAGCCGTCGCGGTCGCCATCCCCATCGGCTTCGTCATCGGCATGTCGCCGCTGCTGAGCCGCGCCTTCGATCCGTTCATCCAGGTTCTGAAGCCGGTCTCGCCGCTGGCATGGATGCCGCTTGCCCTCTACACGATCAAGGACTCGAACCTCTCCTCGATCTTCGTGATCTTCATCTGCTCGGTTTGGCCGATGCTGATCAACACGGCCTTCGGCGTCGCGAGCGTGCGCAAGGAATGGCTGAACGTCGCCCGCACGCTGGAGGTGCCTCCCTTGCGCCGCGCGTTCACGATCATCCTCCCGGCGGCCGCCCCGACCATCGTGACCGGCATGCGCATCTCCATCGGCATCGCCTGGCTCGTCATCGTGGCTGCCGAGATGCTCGTGGGCGGAACCGGCATCGGCTACTTCGTCTGGAACGAGTGGAACAACCTGTCCATCACGAATGTGATGATCGCGATCCT
>CAZNAH010000004.1:0-3682 GCA_964570735.1 uncultured Hyphomicrobiaceae bacterium
CGAGGACGTCGAGACCTGCCGGCTCATCGGCGAGCAGGGTGCGGCCCTCATCCGGGAGGTCGCCGCGCGCAAGGGTGGCGAGCGCGTCAACATCCTCACGCACTGCAATGCGGGCTGGCTCGCCTGCGTGGACTGGGGCACGGCCCTTTCACCCATCTATCAGGCGCATGATGCCGGCGTGCCCGTGCATGTCTGGGTGGACGAAACGCGGCCCCGCAACCAGGGCGCGGCGCTTACGGCTTACGAGCTTGGCGCGCATGGCGTGCCGCACACCATCATCGTGGACAATGCCGGCGGCCACTTGATGCAGCACGGCCGGGTCGATCTGTGCATCGTGGGCGCGGACCGGCTCACGGCGCGCGGCGACGCGGCCAACAAGATCGGCACCTATCTCAAGGCGCTGGCGGCGAAGGACAACGGCGTGCCGTTCTATGTGACGGTGCCGCAATCGACCATCGACTGGACAGTGGATGACGGCGTAGCGGGCATTCCCATCGAGGAGCGCTCGGCGGACGAGGTAACGACGATGACCGGCCGCACGGCCACCGGCGATGTCGTCACCGTCGAGATCGCCGCGCCGGGCAGCACCGCCGCAAACCCTGCCTTCGACGTGACGCCCGCGCGGCTGATCACGGCCATCGTCACGGAACGCGGCGTCTGCCCCGCCACGCGCGAGGGATTGGCCGCGCTGTTCCCCGAAGCGACGCGCCATGCCGCGTGACGGCGAGGCGGCGCTTCGCAGGGCTCTCGTCGCAACCGC
This sequence comes from uncultured Hyphomicrobiaceae bacterium, assembly GCA_964570735.1. GTDB lineage: Bacteria > Pseudomonadota > Alphaproteobacteria > Rhizobiales > Rhodomicrobiaceae > CAZNAH01. The sequence goes on from CAZNAH010000004.1 coordinate 761, forward strand.
GCAGCGCATGAGCAGGACAGGGCTCAGCCCCCGCAAGTCGGGCAATGTGTCGGCGCGCTTCCGCGACGGCATGCTCATCACGGCGTCGGGCGTGCCTTATGAGGCGATGATGCCGGACCGCGACATCGTGTTCGTCGATGCGGAGGGTGCGGCGGCGGCCGGCGCGCGGCAACCCTCCACCGAATGGCATTTCCATCAGGCCGCCTATCGTGTCCGCCCCGATGCGGGAGCCGTCGTGCATTGTCATTCGCGCTATGCCACGGCGCTGGCCTGCGCACGGCGGCCCATTCCGGCTTTTCACTATATGGTCGCCGTCGCGGGCGGCACCGAGATCCCGCTCGTGCCTTATGCGACCTTCGGCACGCCGGAACTTGCCGCGCATGTGGCGGGTGCGCTGACGCGCGTAAACGCCTGCCTCCTGGCAAACCACGGGCAGGTCGCCATCGGGCGCACATTGGACGATGCTTACGACCTCGCGGAGGAAGTGGAAACGCTCGCCGCGCAGTATGTCGCAGCCCTTGCCGTGGGCAGCCCGCACATCCTCTCATCCGATGAGATGGCCGCCGTTCTCGAAAAGTTTAAGACATACGGCAAGCCGCGCGATTGATCTTCGCCGGGCACTCCCGCTAGTGTTCCGGTTCCGGCATTTGCTTCCCACTCGCAGCACCCTCGAGAGCAAATGCCGGAACCAGAGGATCACTCGCAACTCTATGATTCTCGCGTTGCTTTTGCATCTGACGCTTGGTTGACCACCTAGCCGCAAGCGGGAACCAAGCCTCAGATGCGCAACACGAGAAGCCGCAAGCTGCTCTTGAGCCTCTCGACGTCAAAGGGTCATGCCTTGCCCGCGCGCCTTCCGCCCTATCGCCTGCTCCGCTCCGCCGACGGCTGGACACCGGAATTCGAAGCCCAGTTCCGGCACTTTTATCGTTCGATCCTCGCAAAGGCCTTCCCCGATGCCGATTTGCGGGAGAGCGCGGCGCGCATGCGGCGGCTTGCCGATCCCTTGGCCTTCGGCGGCCATGACCCGTGGGGATACATCACGCTCATGCTGATCCATGACGGGCGCGCCTGGAAGCCGTCGGGCGGCATTCTTTACGAGTGGTATCGCGGCGGGGGGGCGGTGCTCGTCACCTATGTCGTTGTGTCGCCCGCCTTTCGCAGGCGCGGCATGGCGCAGGTGCTGTTTGGAAGCGCATTACAGCATCTGGCGCGGACGACGCGGCTCGTTCCCGGCATATCGCTGCCGATCTTCGCGGAAACGGAGACGCTGCCGCGCCATGCCACCAGGGCCGAAACGAAGGAGGCGGAGGCGCGGTTCGCGATGTTGCGGCGTCTCGGCTTCCGGCTTCTCGACTTTCCCTATGTGCAGCCGCCGCTCTCGCCGGGCAAGCAGCATGTCCGCCATCTGCGCCTTCTGGCATACCAGCCCTCGGCCCTGCCGGTCCCGATGCCGGCTGCGGCGGTCGAGACTTTCCTTTCCGTATTCTACCGCGCGCTGATCGGCGACGCCCTAACCCGGGACGCAGACTGCCAGGCCGTTTTGCGCGCGCTTCGAGGCATGAAAACAATTGCCGCGCTCCCGCTTATTTCGCATAACGCCCGCGGGGCAGACGAAGCGGGAGGGCGTGATGAACGAGGAAGTCCGCTGGCTGAACGATGACCGCTATCTCAATCTGGCGGGCCATGCTTCGCTGACGCTGACCTTCGCGGTCGATCTCTTCAATCCCGAGAACCGCTATCGCTCATTGGGTCTCGACCGCCTGAAAGACCGCATCGCGGCGGAAAAGCCCGAGCTTTACGCAAAAGCCATCGAGCCGTGCGCCTCGTTCTTCGACGACATCCTCAACGCCCGCACGGAGGCGACGAGCCAGCAGCTCACCGCCCTCCTGACCGGCGGCGCTCCGTCGCGGCTCAGCCTGGCCTGCCCGGCCAGCTTCGATTTCACGGCGGAAGGGGAGCGCTTCCATGTGGACCGGCGTCACCGCGCGGAAAACCCGCTTCCGGTGGATCTGCGCGAGGCGGTCACGCTGTTCTCCAACGGGCTTCTCCTTTTCAACGCCACCTTCGTTTTTCCTGAAGCGGAACGCTGGGAGGATTGCGGCAGCGAATACGACCTGTTCACGTTGCAGAAGATGGTCTCGCCCACCGAGGAATGCCGCTATCTGCGCGAGGCTGTAGACTTCATCGACGGCAGCGGAACGCGCATGGGGCTCATCGCGCTTCTGAATGCGCGGTTGCAGCAGGCCCTTGCGGCGGAGGGCACGGCCGCGCACGAGATCTTCACGAAGCGCCTCGCCGCGGAGGATATCATGGTGCCGCCTTTGACGTGGCAGCATCTGCATTCCTCGGCGCTGTTCATCAATAGCGCGGACGTATTTCACGCCGTTGAGGGCTTCATGGCGGCGGAGACGACGCCCGCCAACGACCACTTGCGGCTGATGGCGGGGCTGATCCAGAACATCGCCGATTTCCGCCGGCAGGATGACTCCGAGGTGCGGGAAAGCCTGCGGCCGGTGCGCTCCGATGGGGTGCTGTCGATCTATTGCCATCCGAGATCGCTCGTCGAGGTGAATTCATTTTCGCGCACCTATGCGCAGGCACGCGACACGCTGGGCACATGCCCGTATTTCTACCTGATCCAGGTTTTCGCGGCCTATCGCGAGAAGCTCGCCGATATTCTTGACGATTACATCGGGCAGATCGCGTATGGCGCGCGCTCCGATGCTGTCGTGAACACGCGCTACATGAAAGATCACGTTGATCTGCTGAACTCGCTCGACGCGCCGCTGCTGGGGCGGAGCGGCACGATCGTGAAGAACTTCGCGAAGATCAGGCTCGGCCTGTTCCGGGACTTCTTCTCGCGCATGCCGCCGAACACCTTCCGCTACGAAAACGAGCGGGTGACGCTCGACAACATCC
>CAZNAH010000004.1:3692-30217 GCA_964570735.1 uncultured Hyphomicrobiaceae bacterium
TGACCGTGACCGTACCAAAGGAGGTGCAGGAGTTCGACCGCATCAAGGCGGGCGTCGCGATGTTCGACGAGCACGAGAAGTGCGTGAAGGACATCCATGGCTTCGGGGAGCACATGGCGGAGAAGCAGATCAGCCGGTTCCTGCTGATCCTGGCTGTGCTTGGCGTGGTCGAGATGCTCGCCAATGTCGCGCAGTTGATGGGCATGCCGTCCGCCCCGGCCTATATCCGGTTTGCGGCCTATGGCATCGCGCTTGCGGGGCTGGCTTATCTCGTCCTGCGGCTTGGGTGGATCGCGGGCACGATCGGGTCGGTGCTGTTACGCCGCGGCGGGCGATGACCCTGGGCGGATTTCAGTCGCCCGAGCCGGGTTCGGGCGAAAAGAACTGCTCGAACTTGTTGGTGACCTTCTCGTACTCCGCCGCCTCCGGCAGATGCGGCTTCTTCACGGTGATGTTCGGCCACTTCTCCGAGTATTCCCGGTTCACTTCGAGCCACTTCTCCAGCCCCGGCTCAGTATCGGGCTTGATGGCGTCCACGGGGCATTCCGGCTCGCACACGCCGCAGTCGATGCATTCGTCCGGGTGAATGACGAGCATGTTCTCGCCTTCGTAGAAACAATCCACCGGACAGACTTCGACGCAATCGGTGTACTTGCACTTGATGCATGCATCCATCACGACATAGGTCATGGCGTTCTCCGAAGTCTGTCAGTCGCGAGCCGGGCGAACACGCCGCAGCCTGTATGCGTGCTGCCTAACCCAAGCCCAATAGCCTGACAAGCAATCAAATGTCATATAAGGCATGCCCGCGACGGCAAAAGTCCATGCGGCGCGTGGACACGCCGCATGGGGCTATGCAATGGCTCAGCGCGAATAGAATTCGACGACGAGGTTCGGCTCCATCACGACCGGATAGGGCACGTCGGACAGTAGCGGCACGCGGGCAAGCGTCGCCGTCATCTTGCTGGTGTCGACGTCGAGATAATCCGGGACGTCGCGCTCCGCGCTTTGCAAGGCTTCCAGAACGAAGGTCAGCTGGCGGGACTTCTCGCGGACTTCCACGACGTCGCCCGCGCGGCAGCGATAGCTCGGAATGTTCACGCGCCGGCCGTTCACGTTGATGTGGCCGTGATTGATGAACTGGCGCGCCGCAAACGGGGTCGAGACGAATTTCGCGCGATAGACCACGGTATCGAGGCGGCGCTCAAGCAAGCCGATCAGGTTCTCCGAGGTGTCGCCCTTCAGGCGCGTGGCCTCCGCATAGACGCGGCGGAACTGCTTCTCGGTGATGTTGCCGTAATAGCCTTTCAGCTTCTGCTTGGCCTTGAGCTGGGTGCCGAAGTCCGATGTCTTGCCCTTGCGGCGCTGGCCGTGCTGGCCGGGGCCGTATTCGCGCTTGTTGAGGGGGCTTTTCGGGCGGCCCCACAGGTTTTCGCCGAGACGGCGGTCGATTTTGTGCTTGGCGCTGATGCGCTTCGTCATGTCGGTGCTCCACGAGGGATAGAGGGATATGGAGCACGCCCTCCTTTGCGCGGCTAAAGCCGGCCGACAGGCAGAGGCTTTGACGGGCCTGATGCCGCGGGCATGCAAAAAGGGCGGTGCTTACCGCCCTTCGCTGCAAAATACTTCGGTTTTCCCAAAAGGCAAGCGTTGCGCGCCCGGAGCGGAGAAATTCTGCCGCGTTACGACTTGCCGGCGAGCTTTTCGTAAGCTTCGACAGCGGCGAGAATTTCCTTCTTCTCGTTGTCGCTGCACTGAACGGCGGCGGGTTTCGCCGGAGCGCTCGCGCCCTGCTTGTCGCCCTTGCCTTCCTCAGCGACCTCGATCTTGCCGACCAGCAGCTGCACCGTGTAGAGATGCAGCGTGTTGATATAGTGCAGCTGGCTTTCCGACCATTTGTTCTTGGCCTTCTCCGCCTTCATGATCGCATCGCGGTTGGCGATGACGAGTTCCTGAAGATCGCACTGATGGGCGCGGGCGGTCAGGTGGGCGGCCCGGACGATGCGCTCGGCATCCTCGTCGGGCACGATGATTTGCGACGGGTCGCTCTTGTTGATCTCCACGACGCGCTTGTCGGCCAGGATGATCTTGCTCGGCAAGGACTGCCAAGCCAGCGTTTTCAGGGTCTTGAGCGTCTTCGGGTTAACCCCGTCCTTTTTATCCTGCGCAACGGCGGCGCCCGCCGATGCAAGCCCCAGCGCAGCCGCGAGGGCCACGGAGTGAAGAAGCATTTTTGCCCCAAAATGGATCATGGGAAACCCGTCCTTACACGTCGTTTGCGTGAGCCCGCCCCTAGAATACGGCCATCGCAATAGCAGAATAGAGGCAACACTATGACGGCAGCCCGTGCCTCAAGCCGCCCCGTCGGGGGGTTTGTAAGGCCCTCTGCGCAAGGATGCAACAATCCCGCGCAGGGTGCGCACGTCTTGCTCGCTGGGGTCCATGCGCGTCAGCATCGTGCGGATGTTGTCCACCATCGTCGCGCGCTTATGGGGCGGAAAGAGGAAGCCGCAAGCATCGAGTTCGCGCTCAAGATGCTCGAACAGGCCGAGCATCTCCGCCTTCGTGGCCGGCCGGCTCGCCTTGTAACGCTGGCCCGCGCCTTGGGGCGCGTCCGGCAGGCTGCGCCCCAGCGATGACGGGTCGGTCAGCTTGCGCCATTCATAGGCGGTGAGGAGAACCGCCTGCGCGAGATTGAGCGATGCCATGGCAGGGTTTACGGGCGCCGTGACGATGAGGTCGGCCAGCGCGATGTCGCTGTTCTCCAGCCCGCTGCGCTCCTTGCCGAAGAGGATGCCGCAGCGCTCGCCCCCGGCCTGCCGCGCGAAGATTGCGGCGATGGCCTGCTCCGGCGACGCGACGGGCTTCGCGAGGAAACGGCTGCGCGCCGTGGTGGCCGCGACGAAACCGAGGTCGGCGATGCTCTCCCCGAGTGTCGCGTAGACCCTCGCGTTATCCACGATTTCAACAGCCAGCGCGGCGGCGGCGCGCGCGGCCTCGTTCGGCCAGCCGTCGCGCGGGGCGACGATGCGCAGATCGGTCAGCCCGCAGTTCAGCATCGCGCGCGCCGCCGCCCCGATGTTCTCGCCGAGCTGCGGCTCGACGAGGATGATGGCTGGCGCGTTGTCCGTCATTCTTCCTTAAGCTCCGATCCGCGCGCGGCGTGACGCACCGCTGCCCGCGATTACCTCTGCCCCTACAGGATCAAATCCCGCAACGCCTTGTTGCCCCCTAAAAGATGGCCTGCCCGCGCGGCAAAGCCAGAACCGCAAATCTAAGGAGACCCCGCAAGGGGTAACCGATCATGACCTGGCAAGACCTGATCCTGTCGCTTTTCCTAATGACGTTCGCGCTCGTGCTGGCATTCGCGATCATCAATTATATCCGCACGCGGCGAACGCAACGCCTCCTGGGCGAAGAAGACCGCCAGGGCAAGGGGTTCGAGCGCATCCGCGACCGGGGTCAGGGGCGGCCCTGACGGCCGGTTCCGACCGCCTGTGATCCCAAAAGGCCGCGTGCGCGTTTCGTGCCTATGACGGATGTACGCAAACCGACGGTGCTTTTCGACGGGGGCTGCCCGCTCTGCACCCGCGAGATCGCCTTTTATCGCACGCGGCGCGGGGCCGACATGCTGGCCTGGACCGATATCAGCGCGGGCAGTGATGTTCTCTCCTGCGGGATTTCCCGGAACGAAGCGCTCGCCCGCTTTCACGTTATCATGCCGGACGGCAGCGCGAAGATCGGCGCCGAGGGGTTCGTCGAGATCTGGCGTCAGCTTCCGGCGTTCCGCTGGCTCGCGCGGATCTTCGGCAACCGCGCCGGCCTCTGGCTGCTCGATCGGGGTTATGACGCGTTCTTGCGAATCCGTCCGCGCTTGCAAAGGATCGCGCGCCGTTAGCTTGCTGCCCCCTGACTTTCCGGAACGTTATGTCCTATGTCTCTGTTTCCGGAACTGACGAGGAGGCGGCCTATGACGTTCAACCGTGAAACCCTGCTCGACCTGATCGGCGAGGCGAAGTTTCCCGCTCTGACGGTGACGTTCCCCACCTTCCGTTCGCCGCCGGATGTGCAGCAGAACCCTGTGCGTTACAAGAACATGCTGCGCAAGGCCGAGAAGGAGGCCGCCGCTCACGCCGAGGTTCCGCAAGCGTTCGAGGAAGCGGTGCAACAGGCTTGGTCGCTCGCCGAAAACCCCGAAACATGGGAAAAGCCGCGCGACGGGATGGCTCTGTTCGTTTGCCCCGGCCTGACGCGTCTTGAAAAGCTGGGCCTGTCGCTGCCCGAATGTCTCGAACTCAAGGAAACGTTCGCGCTCCGCCCCTTCCTCGGGCTGTTCGCGCATCGCGAACCCTTCCTCGTTCTCGCCGCAGCGTATAACGACGTGCGGCTTTATGAGAGCAGCGGTGAAACCCTGAAGCCAGTCACGGAAGACGGCATTCGCGCCACGCTCGACGAATTCCTCGCGAAGACGGAGCTTCAGAACAGCGTCAACTTCCATACGTCCGGCGCACCGTCGTCGGGCGGGCAGCCCGCCCGGTTCCACGCGCTGGGCGAATCCTTCGTGGATGCGGCAGAGGACCTGCGCAAGGAATTTGCGGCGCGCATCGCCCGGGTCGCGGATGCGGCGGGGGCCAAACGCAACCATCCGCCCATGGTCGTCATCGCGGATGACCGGCTGATCGGCGAAATCCAGAGCAACGCGAAAACGCAGGTGATTTCCACGCTCGACACGCGCGTTTCGCCCGCTGAACTCGACGAGGACGACCTTCTCCCGCTCGCCCGGCAGGCCCTTGAGCCGCGCTGGAGGGAGCATGAAGCCAAGCGCCTCGACGAATTCCGCGCCTATTACGGGGACACGGAAGCGGGCCGCGCCTCGGCCAATCCGCCGAAACTCGCCCTTGCCGCCCTCGAAGGGCGCATCGCCACGCTGTTCGTATGTCGTGAAGGGCAGTTGCTGGGGCGCATCGACGAACAGACCGGCTCGATCGAGACGCCGGGACAGAAGGGCGATCTGATCGACGACCTCATCCGGCTGACGGTGCGGACCCAGGGCGAGGTCATCGCCGTCGAGCGCGGCGTTCTGCCGAAGGGCGCGGCCGTCGCCGCACTTTACCGCTGGTAGTGCTGTTCCGAAGCGCCAGGTGTCGCATCGTCCCGCTTAGCGCTTTACCTCCCCGCGCGCTGTGCAATAATCGTGATCAATAATAATTCTGATCGGTCCGGGTTCGGACCCGTTTCAGATCGCGACAGGGAGGACAGGGAATGCCGGACATCACCATGGAGGTCAACGGCAGGCCGGTGACGGCTCGCGCCGAACCGGGAATGCTTCTGGTTGACTTCATCCGCACGGCACTGGGGCTTACCGGCACGCATGTCGGCTGCGACACATCGCAATGCGGCGCTTGCGTGGTGCATGTGAACGGCAATTCGGTGAAGTCCTGCACCATGTTCGCGGCCCAGGCGGAGGGCGCGCGCCTCACCACCATCGAGGGGCTTTCGAGCGGTCATGACCTGCACCCGGTCCAGGCGGCCTTCCGCGAGGCGCATGGCCTGCAATGCGGCTTCTGCACGCCGGGCATGATCATGGCGGCGGCCGATCTGCTCTCGAAAAATCCCGATCCCTCCGAGACAGAGATCCGAAGCTGGCTGAAGGGCAATATCTGCCGCTGCACGGGCTACCACAACATCGTGAAGGCGGTCGAAATCGCGGCGGCGAACATGCGCGGCCAGCCGGTCCGGCACGCGGCGGAATAAAGGGGAGGATATCATGACGCTTCAGGGCATCGGCGCACCGGTCAAGCGCCGCGAGGACTTCCGCTTCATCAAGGGCCTCGGCAAATATACCGACGACATCACCCTGCCGGGCCAGCTTTATTGCTACATCCTGCGCTCGCCGGTCGCCCATGCGCGCATCCGGGGCATCGACACCTCGGCGGCGAAGTCCGCGCCCGGCGTGGTCGCGGTCTACACGCATGCGGACATCGACGCATCCGGCGCGGGGGGCGTGCCGTGCGGCTGGCTCGTCACGAGCCGCGACGGCCAGCCCATGAAGGAGCCGAAACACCCCATCCTCGCGGCGGGCAAGGTGCGCCACGTGGGCGACCCGGTGGTGGCGATCATCGCGGCGAGCCTTGCCGAGGCCAAGGATGCGGCCGAACGCGTGCAGCTCGACCTCGAAGAGCTGCCCGCCGTCGTCAACATGAAGAGCGCGTTGACGGGACAGACCGCCGTCCACGACGAAGCGCCGGACAATCTCTGCTTCGACTGGGAACTGGGAGACAAGGCGGCCGTCGATGCAGCCTTCGCGCGGGCGGCCCACATCACGAAGCTCGACCTCGTGAACAACCGCCTCGTACCGAACGCCATCGAGCCGCGCGCGGCGATCGGCCACTACGACATCGCGAACGACGAGTACACGCTCTACACCACGAGCCAGAACCCCCACGTCATCCGTCTGCTCATGGGCGCGTTCGTCCTCAACATCCCCGAGCACAAGCTTCGCGTCTATGCCCCCGATGTGGGCGGGGGCTTCGGCTCGAAGATTTACCACTATGCCGAGGAAGCGCTCGTCACCTGGGCCTCGAAGCAGATCGGCAAGCCGGTGAAATGGGTGGCGGAGCGGACGGAATCGTTCCTCTCCGACGCCCATGGCCGCGATCATGTCTCCCACGCGGAGATGGCCTTCGACGATCAGGGCCGGGCCATCGGGCTGCGTGTCGATACGCTCGCCAATATGGGCGCTTATCTCTCCACCTTCGCGCCCTCCATCCCGACATGGCTGCATGGCACGCTGCTCGCCGGCCAATATCGCACGCCCGCGATCTACACCAACGTGAAGGCCGTGTTCACGAACACCGTGCCCGTCGATGCCTATCGCGGAGCGGGGCGCCCGGAAGCGACCTACATCCTCGAACGTCTGATGAGCAAGGCCGCTCAGGAAATGGGCATCGACCAGGCCGAACTGCGCCGCCGCAATCTCATCCAGCCCGATCAGTTTCCTTATCAGACGCCGGTGGCCGTGGTCTACGACACGGGGGACTACGAAGCCTGCCTGAACAAGGCGATGGAACTTGCCGACTATGCGGGCTTTCCGCAGCGGCGTGCGGAGGCGAAAGCGCGGGGCAAGCTGCGCGGCATCGGCGTGTCGAGCTATATCGAGGCGTGCGGCATCGCACCGTCGAGCCTCGTGGGTGCGCTTGGTGCGCGCGCTGGCCTCTATGAGGCGGCGACCGTGCGCGTCAACCCTACGGGCAGCGTCTCCGTGCTGACCGGCTCGCACAGCCACGGACAGGGCCACGAGACGACCTTCGCCCAGGTTGTGGCCGACAAGCTCGGAATTGACATCGGCCAGGTGGATATCGTCCACGGCGACACGGCGAAAGTGCCGTTCGGCATGGGCACCTACGGCTCGCGCTCGCTGGCGGTGGGCGGATCGGCGATCATCAAGGCGCTCGACAAGGTCATCGAGAAGGGCCGCAAGATCGCCGCGCATCTCATGGAGGCCGCGGAAGACGACATCGTGTTCGAGAACGGCGCCTACACCGTCAGGGGCACCGACAAGAGCAAAACATTCGGCGAGGTGGCGCTGACGGCCTATGTGCCCCACAAATACCCGATCGAGGAGATCGAGCCGGGTCTGGAGGAGTCGGCGTTCTACGACCCGAAGAACTTCACCTACCCGGCCGGCACCTACATCTGCGAGATCGAGATCGACCCGCGCACCGGCCAGACTGAAATCGTCTCCTTCGTCGCGGCGGACGATTTCGGCAATGTGGTCAACCCGATGATCGTGGAGGGCCAGGTGCATGGCGGGCTCGCCCAGGGCATCGGGCAGGCGCTGCTCGAAAACGCCGTCTATGATGAAAACGGGCAGCTTCTGACCGGCTCCTATATGGATTACTGCATGCCGCGCGCGGACGATGTGCCCTATTTCAAGGTCGAGACGATGCCGGGCACGCCCTGCACGCATAACCCGCTCGGCGTGAAGGGCTGCGGGGAGGCGGGGGCCATCGGTGCGCCGCCCGCCGTGATCAACGCGATCTGCGACGCGCTGAAGGAATACGGCGTCGATCACATCGACATGCCGGCGACGCCCGAGAAGATCTGGCGCGCGATTCAGGCGCGCACCATGCCGATGGCCGCGGAATAGGGAGACGGATCATGCAGCTCAATGTCATGCGGCCCACGACGCTGGCCGACGCGGCGAACGCCATCGCCGCGAATGCGGAAGCCTCGCTCATCGCGGGCGGCCAGACCCTGATCCCCGTCATCAAGCAGCGGCTCGCGCGTCCGGCGACGCTGGTCGATCTCGGCGCGATCCCCGAACTCAAGGGCATCCGCCGCGAGGGCGGCGCGCTCGTCATCGGGGCGACGACGACGCACGCGGAAGTGGCGCACAGCGCGGATGTGCGATCCGCCATCCCCGCGCTCGCCAGGCTGGCGGCCGGCATCGGTGATCCGCAGGTGCGCCATCTCGGCACCATCGGCGGTTCGGTCGCGAACAACGACCCGGCGGCGGATTACCCGGCGGCCGTGCTCGGCCTCGGCGCGACCATCCTCACCAACAAGCGCCAGATCGAGGCGGACAGATATTTCACGGGCATGTTCTCGACCGCGCTGGAGCCGGGCGAGATCATCACGGCCGTGCGCTTCCCCATCCCCGAAAAGGCGGGTTACGCGAAGTTCGAGCAGCGCGCCTCGCGCTACTGTCTCGTCAGCGTGTTCGTCTCGAAGGGCAAGGGCGGCCTGTTCTCGTCAGGCGATGTGCGGGTGGCGGTCTCCGGCGCGGGCCAGAACGGCGTGTTCCGCGTGTCCGCGCTGGAACAGGCGCTGAAAGGCAATTTCTCGCCCGAAGCGGTGCGCGATCTGAAGGTGTCCGAGGAAGGGCTGATGAGCGACATGCACGGCAGCGCGGACTATCGCGCGGCGCTCATCCCCGTCATGGCGGAGCGCGCCGTCGCCTCGGCCGCATGAGCGCAACCCTGCCCGGCACTGTCCGCGAGACGGCCGCACTTCTCGCGCGAGGCGGCTATCTCGCGGGCGATGCGCTCGCCACAGCCGTTTTCCTCGCCCTGAAGCTCGAACGCCCGCTGTTCGTGGAAGGGGAGCCGGGCGTCGGAAAGACCGAGCTTGCGAAGGTGCTGGCGGCGACGCTGGGGCGTCCGCTCGTCCGCCTGCAATGCTATGAGGGGCTCGACCTCGCCTCCGCCGCCTATGAATGGAACTACAGCCGCCAGCTTCTGCACATCCGCGCGGCCGAGGCGGCGGGTGAGCGCGCCGATCTCGGCACGATCGAGCGCGACATCTATTCCGGCGATTACCTGCTCAAGCGGCCCTTGCTGCGGGCGCTCGAACTGTCCGCGACGGGCGAAGCGCCGGTTCTGCTGATCGACGAACTCGACCGTTCCGACGAGCCATTCGAGGCGTTCCTCCTGGAGTTCCTGGGGGATTACCAGATCACCATCCCCGAACTCGGCACAATCCGCGCCACGCGTCCGCCCGTCACCATCCTGACCTCGAACCGCACGCGCGAGGTGCACGACGCCGTGCGCAGGCGCTGCTTCTATTGCTGGATCGACTACCCCTCGGCCGCGCGCGAGCGCGAAATCCTCGCGCTGAAAGTGCCGCACGCCGCGCCGGACCTGACGCGCCAGATCGTGGACTTCGTCCAGTCCATCCGGCAGATGGACCTCTACAAGAACCCCGGCATCGCGGAAACCATCAACTGGGCGCAGGCGCTCGTCTCGCTCGATTGCGTCGCGCTCGATCCGGATGCCGTCGACTCCACGCTCGGAACGCTGCTCAAATATCAGGACGATATCGCCCGCATCCAAGGCACCGAAGCGGCCCGGCTGCTCGAACAGGCGAAATCGCGGGCGCGCGAAGCGGCCTATGCGGAGGAGACCCGTGCCGACGGACCCCGCTGATCCGCCGCGCATGGATGACCGCGCGGCGCTGCGCCCGAACATCGTGGCGAGCCAGGCGGATGGCGGACGGATCGCGGAGAACATCCTGATGTTCGCGCGCGTGCTGCGGGCGGCGGGTCTGCCGGCGGGCCCGCAGCAGACCGTGACCGCAACGGAAGCCGTTCTCGCAGCGGGGATCGGCGATCCTAAAATCCTCTACTGGACGCTGCACGCGGCGTTCGTCTCGCGGCGCGCCGACCACGAGATCTTCCATCAGGCTTTTCACCTGTTCTGGCGCGATCCCGGCTATCTGCAACAGCTTCTGTCCGTGCTCGCGCCCAATCTGCGGCAGCCTCCGCAGCAGCGCAGCGACGCCATGGCGCGGCGGCTCGCGGACAGCCTGTTCACGAAGCGCGAGAGCCGTCACGCCGTCCCGCGCGATCGTCTGGAGATCGACGCGCGCGGCACGATCAGCGATCGCGAAGCCTTCGAGACGAAGGATTTCGAGCAGATGAGCGCCGACGAAATGCGGCTCGCGCGCGACGTGGTGCGGCAGATGGGCCTTCTCCTGAAACCCATCGCCACGCGGCGTTATGCGCCGTCGCGCAGGCCGGGGCGGCTCGACATCCGCCGCATGCTGCGCCAGGCCGGCACGCGCGGCCCCAATGCCCTTCTGCCGTTCTTCCGCGCACCGCGGCGGCGGCCCCCGCCGCTCGTCGTGCTGTGCGACATCTCCGGCTCGATGGACGCTTACGCGCGGATTTTCCTGCACTTTCTCTACGCGATGACGAACGAGGGCGAGCGCGTTCACGCCTTCCTGTTCGGCACGCGCCTCAGCAACGTGACCCGGGCGCTGCGCGACCGCGACCCGGACGCCGCCATCGCGCGCATCGGCTCATCGGTGCGGGACTGGTCCGGCGGCACGCGGATCGGCGACAGCCTCGCCGCCTTCAACCGCCATTGGGCGCGCCGCGTGCTGGGGCAGAACGCGACGGTTCTGTTATGCACGGACGGGCTCGACAGGGTCGGCGGCGCGCAGGTGGATGCCGCGGCGCGGCGCTTGCGCGCTTCATCGCGGCGGCTCATCTGGCTCAATCCGCTTCTGCGCTGCGAGTGCTATAAGCCGCTGGCATCGGGCGCGCGCGACCTTGCGAAGAATGCTTCCGAGATCGTGCCGTGCCACAGTCTCGCCAGCATCGCGGACCTTGGCGCGGCCCTCTCCGGCCGGGGTTACAGACCGAACAGAAGGACATAAACCAGCGCGCCCAGAACGAGGGCGGCCACGACGTAAACCCAGAAGGGCAGGCCGACAGGCGCCGCGCTCGGCGCTTCGCCCGCCACCACCTGCTCGAAGCGGCTGAAGAACTGGCCCGCCATCATGTTCGCCGTGGACTCGATGAGCCGCGAGCCGAGCTGCGCGATCTTGCCAGACACCTGCGCATCCACATCGTAGCTGAGCCGCGTCGTGTCCGCCGTCACCGGCTCAAGCCGCACCCGCGCGCCGCCCTTCGCGCTGCCGGCCGCGCCGCCCGAACCTTCGCCCGAGATGCGGTAGCCGTTTGGCGGATCGAGTTCCGACAAGGTGACATTGCCGCTGAATTTGGCCTGGATCGGTCCGATCTTGCTGACGACAGTTGCCTTGTAGCTGTTCTCGCCCGTCTTCTCGAAGCTTTCGCACCCCGGTATGGACTGGCGCAGCACGTCCGGATCGTTCAGGGCTCGCCAGACCGCGATCTGCGGCGCGGCAATCATCTTCTCGCCCATTATCTTCATGGTTCGGCGTTCCTAAGCTTCTTGTCGAGCCCGTCGTTTTTGCCAATCTAGCGGCCTTTTGCGTTACGGGCCAAGCGTCTTGTTCACGCGGCTTCGCCAAAAAGCTTTGCAAAACGGCAACAGTGCCCGTAGGTTTTGTATAAGAAAACCAACTCGTGGCAATTAAGTAGATAAATTATGTTTCCCGGACTGGATTCCATCGACAGAAAGATCCTGGAAATCCTTCAGCAGGACGCGTCGCTGTCCTCGGCGGAGATCGCGAGCCGTGTCGGGCTGTCGCAGTCCCCGTGCTGACGGCGGATCGAGCGCCTTCAGGGCGAGGGCTATATCCGCAAGCGCGTCGCGCTCCTGGACCGCCACAAGCTCGGCCTCGAAATGATGGTGTTCGCCCACATCAAGCTGAAGAGCCACGCGCAGGATGCCTTGCCGCGTTTCGAGGCCGCCGTGAGGGACCTGCCCGAGGTTGTGGAATGCTACACCGTGCTCGGCGACACCGACTATATCCTCCGCGTGGTCACGCGCGACCTGCCCGCCTATGAGCGTTTCTTCCGCGACAAGCTCAGCCATATCGCGGATTTGCAGTTCATGACGAGCGCCATTGCTCTCTCCGAAGTGAAATGCAGCACGGAATTGCCGCTTTCGCTCGCGGTTTGAAGCCGTATTGCTATTTCGCGCGAGGGGGTGCCGCGGCCCGGCAAAGGGAATTATATTCCCGCGAGAAGGGTACAGACAATCTCATGCGCCCCGCGTCAATAAGTTGCCAGACAGAACCCGACCACAGACGCTAAAACACCAATTGCCGTCCAGACTTCACCTGCCCGCCGGAAGGGCATAAGGCCAAGGACTTTCTGATGAGCGCTTTCAATCAGGAAACGGTTCTGTCCGTGCATCACTGGACGGATGAACTTTTCAGCTTCAGCGCCACGCGCGACTCCGGGTTCCGGTTCGAGAACGGCCAGTTCACGATGATCGGGCTTGAGGTGGCGGGCAAGCCGCTCGTGCGCGCCTACAGCATGGCGAGCGCGAATTACGACGAGCGGCTGGAATTCTTCAGCATCAAGGTGCCGAACGGCCCGCTCACCTCCCGTCTTCAGCACATCAAGCCGGGCGACCAGATCCTCGTCAGCAAGAAGCCCGTGGGCACGCTGGTGCTCGACAACCTGCTGCCGGGGCGGACGCTTTACCTCCTCAGCACGGGAACGGGCCTTGCGCCGTTTCTGAGCATTATCCGCGACCCGGGATGCTATGAGCGCTTCGAGAAGATCGTGCTGGTGCATGGTTGCCGCCATGTGGCGGACCTCGCTTACCGCGACTGGCTGACGAAGGAACTCGGAGAGGACGAATTCATCGGCGACCTCGTTCGCGAAAAGCTGATCTATTATCCGACCGTGACGCGCGAGCCGTTCGAGAACCGCGGGCGCATCACCGATCTCATCACGTCGGGGCGGCTCTTCAACGACATCGGGCTGGAGCCCATGACGCCGGAGCACGATCGCGCGATGCTCTGCGGCAGCCCGCAGATGCTGGAGGATCTGCGCTCGCTCCTGAACGGCGGCGGGTACACGGAAGGCAGCAGCGGTGAACCCGGCGAATATGTGATCGAGAAGGCTTTCGTCGAGAAATAAGCGCCTATTGCGCGGCGAGAACGGCGGTTTCCGCCCGGTATCGGCGGAGAACCTTCTCGTAGATGGCGAAAGTTTCATCAGCCATGCGACCGGCGCTGAAATGCCTCACGGCATGACGCGCCCCGGCGCCCGCCAGCCTTGCCCTGAGCGCGGCGTCGCCCAGCAGCGCCGCGATGCCCCCCGCCAGCGCCTCCGGATCGCCTGGCTCGACCAGCAGGCCGGTTTCGCCCTCGATGACCGCCTCGGCGGTGCCCGGAGCGCGTGACGCGATTACCGGAAGCTGCGCGAAATAAGCTTCAAGCAGCGAGAGCGGCAGCCCTTCGAACAGGGACGGCAGAACATAGACATCGCTTGCAGCGAGCAGGTCCGGCACGTCCGCGCGATGACCCAGCAGCCTCACATGCTTATCGAGCCCCGCCTGCCCGACCAACGCGCCGATCTCCTCCCATAGCGGTCCCGACCCCGCCCACAGAAAGCGCGCCTGCGGAAAAGCGGCGATCACGTCGGGAACAGCCTGCAACAGCACGCGATGGCCCTTCTGTTCGGTGAAACGCGCGACCGTCAAGAGCGCGGCGTGCTCCTCCGAGAGGCCGAGGCTCTCGCGCATCGCCATGCGGCAGCGGTCGGGCTTTGCGGGCGCGATCCCGTTGCGGACGAGATGCAGCAGGCCCGCGGGCACGCCGGCCTCCAGATGGGTTTGCCGCGCCGCTTCGGATACGCAGATGAGCGCGTCGAGATCGGCCATGCCCGCGTGATAGCGAGCCTGCTCGGACGGGCTGTCGAGCAGATAAGGCAGATGCTCTGTGCGGATGGCCGGCACCCCGGCGCAGCGCGCCACGGGTGGGGCGTGCCACCCCTCCCAGCCGATGCCGGCGTGAACGTGCAGCAGGTCGGCTTGCCGGAACGCGAGCACGCGCGCAAAGGCCGAAGCGAACTTATCGTCATGCGCGATGATATCCACCGCGAAGCCTTGCAGGCGTGCGCGCTCCGCCAGCACCCGGGATGCGGGCGCATCGTTGAGAGCGAAGCTGATGGAGACCTTATCCCGCAGCGCGTCGGCAAGCTGAAGCATATGCGCGCCGACGCCCGATGGCTCGGTGCTGTCCGTGTAGAACATCAGCCGAGACAGGCCGCACGGCGAACCGGAAAGCCGCCGCGCTTCATTCGCCGGGGAGTGTAAACTCACGCTGCCGCCTCCGTCTTCGACGGCAGAACCTGCGGCCCGGCGTTTTGTTCCCGGGCCTGCGCTCGCGGCGCGTCAGAACACGAAAGCGGGTCTGGCCTCGAAGCCGGGCAACACGCAGGCCCCCGCATCGAACAGCGGGCGCTTCGACACGCTGCTTCCCGCCTTGGTGAAGACCACGGCGTCCCCGTCGCGCTCGGGGCCGAAAACGGCGAACAGCCGCCCGCCATCCTTCAACTGGGCGAACAGCCTGCCAGGTTCGACCTCGATGCCGCCGCTCACGAGGATCATGTCGAAAGGAGCCTGTTCCGGCGCGCCCTCGGTCAGCGGTCCTTCGATGACCGTGACGTTATCGTGACCCAGTTCGCGGAGAATTTTGCGCGCCGAGGCCGCAAGCTCCCCGTCTTCCTCGACCGCGACGACCGTCCCCGCAAGCTGCGCCAGAAGAGCGGCGGGATAGCCCGTGCCGCACGCCACGTTCAGCACACGGTCCGTTGGCTTCACGGCGGCCTGCTGAATGAGACGGGCGAGGATGACCGGCTGCATGAGATGGCGCGCGGGCTTCCCCGATTTCGCTGGCGCGATTTCCACCTGCTCGTCGGAATAGGCGAGGAACCGCCGCTCAAGCGGCAGGAACAGCTCGCGCGGCGTGGTCGCGAAGGCGCGCAGAACCGGAACATCGCGTACCCCGCTGGGACGGAGCTGGGACTCGATCATGGCGGTTCGTGCGGCGGCGTAGTCGAATGTGCTCATGGTGATGGCGGTATTTGCAGCGGTCGAGATGACGTTGACACGGGCCTTATCACAAGCCGCACCAAAGCGACAGGGGCCATGCGGAAACGGCATCCGGTAAGAAGTCCGTCCCGTACAACCCTTGCGACTTGCGCACAAATCGCCGCACCGGCTGAAACGGCTTGATCAACCCAAAGCTGAGGCGCAAGAGGAAGGCCGTTATCGGCTCCGCCGTCAGTAAAAAGCATCGGGGCAAGGGGGAAGCATGAACCGGCTTATGCGAGACCTGAGCTTCAGCCGCATGTTGCAGATTTCCAGGCCGCGCTTCTGGATCTACGTCGCGGGAACCTATGCGCTCGGCTGTCTGCTCGCCTTCATCTCCAATGGGTTTCCCCTGTCGCGCCTTGAGCCGCACATTTTCGGCTATTTCCTTTACTTCCTCTTGCCTGCAAACCTGCTGATCTATGGCGTCAACGATATCTTCGACTACGAAACCGACCGGTTGAATGCCAAGAAGGTCGAATACGAGGCCCTGGTATCGCCCGGCGAGCACCGCGTCCTTCTGGAATGGATCGCGCTCCTGACCGCGCCCTTCCTCATCGTGCTGACCGGCGCGCCCGTTAATGCCGTTCTGGCCTTCTTCGCCTTCCTGCTGTTCGCCGTGTTTTATTCGGCGGAGCCGGTGCGCGCGAAAACGACGCCCTTCGTCGATTGCCTCGTCAGTTCGTCCATTTACCTGTCGTCCGGCGTGTTCGGCTTCTATCTGGCGGGCGGCACCGCCGCGGACCCTGTCGTGCTCGTCGCAGGATTGGCGTGGGCCAGCGCGATGCACGCCTATTCGGCCGTGCCGGACATCGAAGCGGACTTGAGAAGCGGCACGCCGACCGTCGCCACTTATCTGGGCCGGCAGCGCACGCTCCTGTTCTGCGCCGCGCTCTATGGGCTTTCCGCCGCGCTGACATTCGAGTGGCTCGGCGTCGCCGGCCTCGTGCTCGGCGTGGTCTATGTCGGCCTCATGGCTCTGTCTTTGGCCGCGCGAACGGACGAAACGCTCTTCCGCTTCTACCGGCTTTTCCCCGCACTTAACACCTTCGCCGGCATGGTCATCTTCCTCTGGCTCATCATTCAGGCAGCCTGAGGGGTGTGCGGCACAGGCGTGATGGCGTCGAGCGGCGCCGCCGAACGGATGCCCCGGATGCGCTTGTAAGCGAGTTCCGCCGAAATGAGGCAGCTCGGCATGCCGATGCCGGGGTTGGTGCCCGCGCCGACGAAGAACAGGTTCGGCACCTTGCCGCTGACATTGGCGGGCCGGAAGATCGCCGTCTGCGACAAGGTATGGGCGAGCCCGAGCGCGCTTCCCCGGAAGCTGTTGTGATCGCGCGCGAAGTCGTCTCCGCAATAGCTCCGCATGACGGCGATCCTGCCGCGCAGATCGGGGATGTTCATCTCGCGCTCGATCATGGCAAGCGCACGATCCGCGTAAGCCCGCTGTGTCGGCTCGTCATAGGTGAGCCCCGCCGCGATCGGCATCAGAACGAACAGCGTCTCGTGACCCGCGGGCGCTACGGACGGGTCCGTTTTCGACGGGCAGCACACATAGAGCGACGGGTTTCGCGGCCAGCCCTCGGCGCGGAAAAGTTCGCGGAAGCTTTCGTTCCAGTTCCGCGCGAAAAGGATGTTGTGGTGGATCAGCTCCGGCACGGGTCCGCGCACGCCGAGATAGAGGATGAGCGCGGACGGGGCGAGCGAGCGGCGGTCCCAATAGCGCTGTGCGTAGCTGCGCGCCTCCTCCGGCAGAAGCGTTGTTTCGGTGTGGTGGAGATCGGCGTTCGAGATCACGAGGTCGCCCGCGATGCGCTCGCCGCCTTCGAGGACGACGCCCGTCGCCCGCCCGCCTTCGACCGTGATGCGGGCTACGGGAGCGTTGACGCGCACGGCCGCGCCGTGCCGTTGCGCCAGGCGGGTCAGGCTCTCCACGACCTTGTAAATCCCACCCTGCGGGTAATAAACGCCAAGATTGAAGTCGATATGCCCCATGATGTTGTAGAGCGACGGGGCCTGAAAGGGCGAGCTGCCGAGAAACAGCAGTTGATATTGCATGATCTGCTGCAACGTCTCGGATTTGAAGTAGCGCTTGACGTAACGGTGCATGGTGGAAAATGCAGGAAGCCGCAACCCGGCGCGGATCATCGTCCAATCCATGAAATCCCGGAACGATGACGCATTCCGATACATCAGGTTCTCAATGATGATCTCGTATTGCTCCTGTGAAACCTTCAGATAATCGAGAAGACGCTGCCCCGCGCCTGGCTCGATGGCATCGAACACGGCGGCGGATTTCTGCGCATCCGCGAACATGTCGAGCGGCTCGCGCCCGCCCTCGAAGAACAGCCGGTAAGACGGCGACAGCGGCACGAGGTCAAGCTCGGCGCGCGGCGAGGTGCCCATCAGCCGGAAGAAGCGCTCGAACACATCGGGCATCAGATACCATGACGGCCCCATGTCGAACATGAAGCCGCCCTCCGAAAAGCGGTTCGCGCGCCCCCCGACCTGCGCGTTTTTCTCAAGCAGCGTCACGCGGTAGCCTGCGCGCGCAAGGAGCCCCGCAAGGCCGAGACCCCCGAACCCGCCCCCGATGATGACGGCATGCTGTGCGTGCGATATGGGGGCGTGCATGGCGGGCGCTTTCTCGGTCTGGCAACGGGGGCGATGCGACTGTCTACACTACGCTCCATCACGCTGTCACGATGACGGCGTCTGCGTAAACGCGCGCGGGGCGCGGCACAGCTGGGGAGGGGCGGAGGCGAGAGGACTGGATTGTCCGGCGGAATATGCTACATGTAGGCCATGAAGCCTGTCGGGCTTCGGCTCGGGGTGGCGTGCCTGCCCTCGGATGGCCTCGTGGCGGAGTGGTGACGCATCGGACTGCAAATCCGCGTACCCCGGTTCGATTCCGGGCGAGGCCTCCAACGATTTCAAGCGCTTAGCTTTCCCTTCTGCGTATAGCGGAAACTTGTGCGCGCTTCAGCGCTCGCGCAGGCCATCTCGCACGGCGTCGGCCAGCATGGCGGGCAGGTCGGCGCGCAGACCCTTGAGGTCGCCTTTGACTTCGCGCAACTCGCCTTCGATGCGCTCCAGCCGATTCGTGTGATCATCGAGCGTCTTGCTGTGATCATCGAGCGTCTTGCCGTGAGCTTCGAGCAGTTTGGTGTGTCCATCCTGGACGGCCGCGATGCGCCCCAGCGTCGAGGCCATCCAGCTCTGCGTTTCGGCCGTCTGCCGCTGTGCCGTCTCAAGCGCGGTGACGCGTCGCTCCAGCTCCTCGATCGTGGCCATGCCTTTGCGCTCTTCGTGGACCTGAGTCGCCATCAGCATAGGGTTGGCTATTCCCGCCTGCAAGATGTGAAAAAAGCGGCGGTTTCCATAGTCAGCGTTATACCCTTTCATGAGTGGCACGTTCCGTGGCTCACGCCACGCAGCGGCAGATCGACCGCACTTGACACGCCCTCACGGCAATCCACATCAGAGGGCAGAAGTGCGGAACCGGGCCCCTCTGGCGGCGCCACCCAGGCGTCGCGATGTCGGACCGCATCGGGGCAAGCCCGATGCCGTGCGATGCGGGCATTGCCTCCGATCAATCGATGGAGGTTTGGGTTCATGAGCGTCCTGATCTGCCCTGTCTGCCAGGGCAAGATGAAAGAAATCAGCAAAAACGGTGTCCTGATCGACACCTGCGTCCAATGCCGCGGTGTCTGGCTCGACCGCGGCGAACTGGAAAAGCTGTCCTCTCTCGTTGGCGGTTCCGAGCGCAGCGGCGGCTTCTTTGGCGGAAAGCTGGCAGGCCACCGTTACGACGGGGACGACGACGATGACGATCACAGGGACCGGGCTCGCCAGTCGGGCGTCCGGGGCCAGCCGCAGAAATCGCGGCGATCCAGCCTGCTGGATTTCTTCGACTGAGCGCAGGAGGCCGCGCCTGCGAAATCCGGTGCGGCCTCGACACACGGCGCATGTCCTATGAGCGAGCCGCGATCATCCGCGAGATGGTGCTGCCGGTGAGGATTGAACTCACGGCCTCTCCCTTACCAAGGGAGTGCTCTACCACTGAGCTACGGCAGCATAACCGGCTGGCAGCGAGACCGTGCCACAGTGAGAAAAACTGTGCAAGGCCGCCGAGATGCGATCGCTTCCCAACTGGCGTTTTCGAGCCGATATGCAAGGATCGTCGCATCGGTTGAGGGGACCATGAGCGCAAAGGCGAGCCGGGGCAACAGAAAGTCGGCGCGGACGGACCGGCAATCGCGTCTGGCAGACGCTCTTCGCAGCAACCTCCGCAAGCGAAAGGCGGGCGGCGCCCCGCCCGGGCAGGACGGCGCGGCACGCGGCGAGCCCCCCTCCGCTCCCGACGATCCCCCTGGGAACCAATCCTGAGCATCGCGCTTGCCCCCACTCCCCCCCTCGTCTAAAGGGAGGGCTGCGCCGGACCTCAAGGCGCAGATGTTCCAAACATTCGACAGGCAGGCGAAATGGATCGGATCAGGATTCGCGGCGGACAGAAGCTAAACGGAGAAATCCCGATCAGCGGTGCGAAGAACGCAGCCCTTCCCCTGATGATCGCGAGCCTGCTGACGCCCGATACGCTGACCCTGAAGAACGTTCCGAACCTCGCCGATGTCAGCATGCTCACCCGCATCCTCCGCAATCACGGCGTCGATTCCGCCTTCGACGGCAAGCGCGCGAACGGCATCGGCCATATCGGCGACACACTGCATCTCACCGCGCGCGATATCGTCGATACGACCGCGCCCTATGACATGGTGCGGCGCATGCGCGCGAGCTTCTGGGTGCTCGGGCCGCTGCTGGCGCGCACGCATCAGGCGAGGGTTTCGCTGCCGGGAGGCTGTGCGATCGGAACGCGCCCGGTCGATCTGCATCTGATGGGGTTGCAGCGGCTCGGCGTAGAGATCGATCTGGACGGCGGATATGTGATCGCGCGCGCGCCGAGCGGCCTCAAGGGCGGTGTGGTGGACTTCCCAAAGGTATCCGTTGGAGCGACGCATAATGTGATGATGGCGGCGACGCTCGCGGCGGGCGAGACGGTGCTCCACAATGCGGCGCGCGAGCCGGAGATCGTGGACGTCGCGAACTGTCTCGTCAAGATGGGCGCCAGGATCGAGGGCGCGGGCACGAGCACCATCCATATCCAGGGTGTGGATCATCTCGAAGGCGCGGTCCATACAGTCCTGCCCGACCGCATCGAAGCCGGTACCTACGCCATGGCGGTGGCTGCGACGGGCGGAGATGTCCATCTGGAAGGCGTCCGGGCGGACCTCTTGGAAACGGCGCTGGATGTGCTGCGCGGCGCGGGCGTCGAGATCACCGAGACCAATCGCGGCCTCAGGGTTGCGCGCAACGGCCGGGATCTGAACCCCGTGAACGTGACGACGGAGCCGTTCCCCGGCTTCCCGACAGACCTTCAGGCGCAGCTCATGGCGTTGATGTGCCGCGCGGACGGCGTATCGGAGATCCGCGAGACGATTTTCGAGAACCGCTTCATGCACGTTCAGGAGCTGGCGCGGCTCGGGGCGGACATCGCGGTCAGCGGCGATACGGCCAGCGTGCGCGGCGTGAGAGCGCTGCGCGGCGCCGAGGTCATGGCGACCGACCTGCGCGCCTCGGTCTCCCTTGTGATCGCCGGGCTCATGGCCGAAGGCGAAACCGTGGTGAACCGCGTCTATCACCTCGACCGCGGGTTCGAGCGGCTGGAGGAAAAACTGGAGGCGTGCGGCGCGCACATCGAACGCCTTCACTCTTGAGGGGTAAATAACCATGTCTGCGTCATCAACATTGCGGCTGTGCCGCTTCATGACGATGGCAACCCCCGCGGGAGGTTAAAGTGAGCCCGTATCCATCTACGCCCGTGAAACTCCTCGCACTGGACGAGGACGACCTCAAGGTGCTTTCCGTCCACCTTCAGGACGCGGTCATGCGCCTCTGCGATATGGCCTATCTGCCCAGCGAACATAAATTTGCAGCCATCCTGAACCGATTCGACTGGCTCGCCGCCGAAACCAACGGCGCAGAATTGCGTCGCTGCCGGTGCGCCCTGCGGCTCGAACGCGTGCTTCGCGCGCAGGTTCAGGGCATCGATCTCAACGCGCAGGACGGCGTGGCCGCTATCCTCGCCGTCACCTATGAGGAGACGGACCCGCCGAGCGGGCTCATCACCCTTCATTTCTGCGGCGGCGGTGCGGTGCGCCTCGAAGTGGAGTGCATCGAGGCCGAGTTGAAAGACCTGGGCGCGGTGTGGCAAACAACCTGCAAGCCCAAGCACAATGTGATAGACATCGGGGAAGATCAGGCTCCGCAGTTCGACAAGGCATCGTAGGTTTCGCAACAGGGTTCCGCCTTTGGCCAGTCTGCTCCACGCCTCGCATCCGGATTTCGAGGCGCGTTTCAACGCGCTGGTCGGCGCTCGCCGCGAACAGCCTTCCGCCGTGCAGGATGCTGTCCGAGGGATTATCGAGCGGGTGCGGCAGGACGGCGATCGCGCGCTGGTCGCGCTGACCGCGCAGTTCGACCGGACCGATCTCGGCGAGACCGGGCTTGCCATTCCGGCCGCCGACATGGCCGCCGCCTTCGATGCGATCGACGCTGACACGCGGGCCGCACTCGTTCTCGCGCGCGATCGGATCGCGGCGCATCACGCGCGCCAGCGCCCCGCCGATGACCGCTACCGCGACAGCGTTGGCGCCGAACTCGGCCATCGCTGGACGCCGCTCGATTCCGTGGGCCTCTACGTGCCGGGCGGCAAGGCGAGCTATCCCAGCTCGCTCCTGATGAACGCTGTACCGGCCAAGGTCGCGGGCGTCGAGCGCATCGTGATGGTCGTGCCCACGCCGGACGGGCATGTGAACCCGCTCGTGCTCGCGGCGGCGCATCTCGCGGGCGTCACGGAGGCTTATCGCATCGGCGGCGCGCAGGCCGTCGCGGCGCTCGCTTATGGCACAGAGACGATCGCACCGGTGGCCAAGATCGTCGGCCCGGGCAATGCCTATGTCGCGGAAGCGAAACGTCAGGTTTTCGGCATCGTCGGCATCGACATGGTCGCGGGGCCGTCGGAGGTCGTCGTCATTGCCGACGCGAAGAATAATCCCGAATGGATCGCGGCGGATCTCCTCGCCCAGGCCGAGCACGACGAGGCAGCCCAATCCATCCTCATCACCGACGACACGCCCTTCGCCGATGCGGTTCGGCGCGCGGTCGAGGCGCAGCTCGCAGCCATGCCGCGCGGGGCCATCGCGGGGCGGAGCTGGGCCGACCATGGCGCGGTCATCGTCATCGCGGACCTGATGGGCGATGCGCCGCGCCTCATCAATGCGCTCGCGCCTGAACATCTCGAACTGGCGCTGGCCGAGGCCGAGGCCATGCTGCCCGCCATCCGCAACGCCGGCGCGGTCTTCATCGGCCCCTACACACCGGAAGCCGTCGGCGATTATGTTTCCGGCTCGAACCACGTGCTCCCCACGGCGCGCGCGGCGCGGTTCTCGTCGGGGCTCGGCGTGCTCGATTTCATGAAGCGCACCTCCCTCCTCAAGCTCGACGCGGAGAGCCTGCGCGCGCTCGGCCCCGCCACCATGGCGCTGGCTCACGCCGAAAGCCTCGACGGACACCGCCATTCGGTTGCCGTTCGGCTGGCCTCCCCGGCCCTTCGATCCGCGGCGGAGTGATGAACGCGCCCCCCGAAGACGCCCCGACAGGCCGGCTCATCGAAGTCGTGCTCGACGAGGCGTCGATCGGCCGCACGACACCCGAGGTCGATCACGAGCGCCAGGTCGCCATCTTCGATCTTCTGGAGTCCAACGTTTTCGAGCTGGTCGAGGGACCGCAGGGGCCGTATCAGCTGCTCCTTGCGATTGCAGAACAGCGGCTCGTCTTCAGCCTGCGCCGCCAGGGCGAGAGCGAAGCATGCGCCGTCTTTCTCCTGTCGCTGTCGCCGTTCCGCCGGGTGGTCAAAGACTATTTCATGGTCTGCGAAAGCTATTTCGAGGCCATCAAGACCGCGCCGCCCAGCCGCATCGAAGCGCTCGACATGGGCCGCCGCGCCCTGCACGACGAAGGCAGCAAGCTTCTGATGGAGCGGCTCGACGGCAAGGTCCGGCTGGATTTCGACACGGCGCGACGCCTGTTCACGCTGCTCTGCGCCCTGCACTGGAAGGGCTGACCCTTGAGCGCGCCGGAGCCCGCGCGGCCCGTGCCGCATGCCGTGCTGTTCGCATGCAACCATAATTCGATCCGCTCGCCGATCGCCGCCGCGATCCTGCGCCATCTGGCGGGGCGGCGCGTCTATGCCCGTTCCGCGGGCGTGCGCCCTGGCGAGCAGGACCCCTTCGCGATGGCCGTTATGGACGAGATCGGCATCGACATTTCCAAGCACCAGCCGCGCAGGATCGAGGATCTGGAAGACACGACCTTCGATCTCATCATTACGCTCGCCCCCGAGGCGCACCACCAGGCGCTCGAACTGACGCGAACCATGGCCGTCGAGGTGGAATATTGGCCGACGATCGACCCCTCCGCCGCGACCGGCAACCGCGAGCAGATCCTCGATGCATACCGCGCCGTGCGCGACAGCCTGTTCGAACGGATCAAGGCGAAGTTCGGGTTCCAGGCCCCGCCCCAGGCGTGACATTGTCCATGAACAACCGGGCGATACGGATGGCAGCCGGGACATCGCGCTTGATTTCCCGCGTGGGAACGCCCATTCTCCGGCCGAATTCTTACTGCCCAGCGTCCATGGTTCAGCACGTTGCGCCCTCTTTTCGCGAGCGCAATCTTTTTGTGTTGGAAGCGGACCATGCTGGCCTTACAGGCTAAGGGAGACATGTCGAAGGAAGAACTGCTTGAGTTTCCGGGGCTGATCACCGAGCTTCTGCCAAACGCGACATTCCGCGTGAAGCTCGAAAACGGTCACGAAATCATCGCGCATACAGCCGGACGGATGCGCAAGAACCGCATCCGCGTTCTGGCGGGTGACAAAGTGCTGGTCGAGATGACGCCCTATGATCTTACCAAAGGACGCATCACTTATCGTTTCAAATAGGGTCGCGGAAGCCCGCTCGGCCCTGGGCTCGCTCACGGCGAGAGCGCCGCGCAAGCGGAAGCCGGTGGCCCCGGGGAGCGGCGCGCGGCATCAGCTCGTGCTGGCGAGCGCCTCGTCGCGCCGCCTCGCCCTGCTCGAACAGGTGGGGATCGAGCCTGATGCGCTGCGCCCGGCCTCCATCGATGAAACGCCGAAGAAAGGGGAGCGCCCCCGCAATTACGCGCAAAGGCTGGCGCGGGAGAAGGCCCTTATCGCCCGGGAGCGGCTGGCGGGCGAACCGGACCTTGTCGGCGCTTTCGTTCTCGCCGCCGATACCGTCGTCGCCCTGCATCGCCAGATCATTCCGAAGCCCGAATATCTGAACGAGGCAGCCCAGGCCCTCCAAACCCTGTCGGGGCGCTCGCACCGGGTCTACACCGCCGTCTGCCTCGTCACGGCGTCGGGCTCCGTCCGGATGCGCACCGTGGAGACGACCGTTCGCTTCAAGCGCCTCAGCCGGGAGGAGATGGACAGCTATCTCGCGAGCGGCGAGTGGCGGGGCAAGGCGGGCGGCTATGCCATCCAGGGCATCGCCGGAGCCTTCGTGCACAAGATCGTCGGGTCCTACACCAACGTGGTGGGCCTGCCGCTCATCGAGGTGGTGCAGCTTCTGGCGGGCGAAGGCTTCCCCATTTATTTCAATTGGTTGAATCGGGCCGAGGCCGACTCCACCTGACGCCTATGAACTCTTCCGAGCCAGACAAGGGCAAGCCCGTGCGACGGGCCGCAAGATGCGCGATCTGCGGGCGCGAGCAGGTGATGGAATACCGCCCTTTCTGCTCGAAGCGCTGCGCGGATATCGATCTCTCGCGGTGGCTGCACGGCGTTTACGCCATTCCCTCCACGCCCGACTCGGAAGAAGACGAAGCGCCCGCGCGGCCGGACGCGACAAACCCATCCGATAACGAGCGCTAAGCTACCTCGCGCGACCTCCAGCTTGAGCGTTTTGGAACCCGGACGCCGTGCCGACCGTTCTCGCAGCACTCGAACAGGAGGTTGCTATGAGACGACACATGACAAGCGCGATCGCTTTGGCGGCGCTTTTTGCCGGTTCCGTTGCCCTTCAGGCCCAGGATCGCGGCGCCGGTGCTCAAGGCGCAGGCGGTGCCGCACAAGGCCAGACCGGCGGCACGATGCAGCAGCAGCCCGGCGGTGGTGCCGGCGCCGGCGGCGCGATGCAGGGCCAGACCGGCAGGGCCTCGCAAGGACAGATGCGCGGCGAAGGCCGAGGCGAGCCCGGGATGCGAGGCGCGCAGCAGCAGCAGACCCAGCAGCCGGGCGCACGCGAGGAACGCCAGGCCCAGCAGCAAGAGCGCGAAGGCAAATCCGGCCAGCAGCGCGAGGCCCGCGAAGGTCAGCAGGGTCAACAGGCGCAAGGCCAGCGCCAGGCCCAGGGTGAAGCCGTCAAGGGCGACAAGAAGCAGGTTATCCGCCGTACGATCGAGAGCGGGAATGTGAAACGCTACGAACGCAACGAAATCGACTTCAATATCTCGGTCGGCACGGCCGTGCCGCGCACGCTGGCGCTTGCACCGCTGCCGCCTGCGATCGTGGAGGTTTACCCCGCCTACGAAGGGTTCCGCTATATCGTGGTTGGCAATACCGTCGTGATTATCAATCCGGCGACTTACGAAATCGTGGAAGTGGTGGCCGTCGGTTAACGAAAAGGCCCGCGGGAGCGAATCCCGCGGGCCTCGTGAGCCGTGTGAGCGTCGAAGCGCTTAGTAGTCCATACCGCCGGGCATCGCGGGAGTCGGAGAGTCCTTCTTCGGCTTCTCGGCGATCATCGCCTCGGTGGTGATAAGCAGGCCCGCCACCGACGCGGCATCCTGAAGCGCGATGCGGACGACCTTCACCGGGTCGATGACGCCAGCCTTGACGAGGTCGACATATTCGCCGGTCTGGGCATTGTATCCGTAGTTGTAGTCTTCTTTTTCGAGGATCTTGCCCGCGATCACGGCGCCGTCTTCACCCGCGTTCGCCGCGATCTGGCGAGCCGGCGTCTGGAGCGCGCGACGGACGATGTTGATGCCCGCGCGCTGGTCTTCATTCTCGACCTTCAAACCATCGAGAACCTTGACGGCGCGCAGGAGGGCAACGCCGCCACCCGGCAGGAAGCCTTCTTCCACGGCCGCGCGGGTCGCATTCAGCGCGTCGTCGACGCG
>CAZNAH010000004.1:30293-30586 GCA_964570735.1 uncultured Hyphomicrobiaceae bacterium
CGCCGCCCGCGAGCTTGGCGAGACGCTCCTGCAGCTTCTCCTTGTCGTAGTCCGAGGTGGTCTCGTCGATCTGGACCTTGATCTGGCTGACGCGGCCCTCGATC
The DNA here is from genome assembly GCA_964570735.1 of uncultured Hyphomicrobiaceae bacterium. Taxonomy (GTDB): domain Bacteria; phylum Pseudomonadota; class Alphaproteobacteria; order Rhizobiales; family Rhodomicrobiaceae; genus CAZNAH01. The sequence continues at coordinate 30,398 of CAZNAH010000004.1, forward strand.
TCCTTCTGGTCGCCGGCACCGTCCACGATCGTGGTGTCGTCCTTCGTGATCACGACCTTCTTGGCGCGGCCGAGCATGTTGAGCGTGACGTTCTCAAGCTTGATGCCGAGGTCTTCCGCGATCATCTGGCCGCCGGTCAGGATGGCGATGTCCTCGAGCATGGCCTTGCGGCGATCGCCGAAGCCCGGA
>CAZNAH010000004.1:30616-30848 GCA_964570735.1 uncultured Hyphomicrobiaceae bacterium
CACGAGCGTGGCCAGCGCCTCGCCTTCGACGTCTTCCGCGATGACGAGCAGCGGACGCGAGGACTGCACGACCGCTTCGAGAACCGGGAGCAGCGCCTGGAGGTTCGAGAGTTTCTTCTCGTAGATCAGGATGAAGGGGTCTTCCAACTCGACGCGCATCTTCTCGGCGTCGGTGATGAAATAGGGCGAGATGTAGCCGCGGTCGAACTGCATGCCTTCCACGACTTCGAGT
>CAZNAH010000004.1:30871-37219 GCA_964570735.1 uncultured Hyphomicrobiaceae bacterium
GTGATCACGCCTTCCTTGCCGACCTTGTCCATGGCCTCGGCGATCTTCTTGCCGACTTCCTCATCGCCATTCGCGGAGATCGTGCCGACCTGGGCGACTTCGGAGGACGAGGTGACTTTCCGCGCGCGAGCCTGAAGCTCCTTCACGACGGCGGAGACCGCGAGATCGACACCGCGCTTCAGGTCCATCGGATTGGCGCCGGCGGCAACGGATTTCGCGCCTTCGCGCACGATCGCCTGGGCGAGAACGGTCGCGGTCGTGGTGCCGTCGCCCGCGGCGTCGCTCGTCTTGGAGGCGACTTCGCGCACCATCTGCGCGCCCATGTTCTCGAACTTGTCCTTGAGCTCGATTTCCTTGGCGACGGTGACGCCGTCCTTGGTGATGCGCGGCGCGCCGAAGGCCTTGTCGAGCACGACGTTGCGGCCTTTCGGGCCGAGGGTGACCTTGACGGCATCGGCAAGGATATCGACACCGCGCAGCATGCGCTCGCGGGCGTCCTGGGAGAAACGAACGTCTTTAGCAGCCATGGATCATGACTCCTTCTGAATTCAGGGTTGATAAGAAATCAGGCGGCTTTCTTTTTGGCCTTGTCGGAAGAGGCGCCTTCGATCACGCCGAGAATGTCGCTCTCTTTCATGATGAGAAGGTCTTCGCCGTCGATCTTGACTTCCGTGCCGGACCATTTGCCGAACAGGACGCGATCGCCTTCCTTCACATCGAGCGGGATGAGTTCGTTGTCGTCCCCGCGAGCGCCCGGTCCGACAGCGACGACTTCGCCCTGCTGCGGCTTTTCCTTCGCCGTGTCGGGAATGATGATTCCGCCCGCCGTCTTCTCTTCTTCATCGACGCGGCGCACCACTACGCGATCATGCAGCGGCCGAAACTTCATGGGATAACCTCCGATAAGGTTGTATGGAATGGCGTGGAGCGAGCTCAGCCCCTCCTGATCACGGACATATTTTGACTTGTTGGCACTGTCAAGGGGTGAGTGCTAACAACGGTGGAATGTTCGCGCTGATCTGTGTTTCGGCGTGTGCCGCGAATGCGCCGTCAGAGTGCCTTGACCGTCACACTGGCTTTACTTTCGTTGCTCATGAGGGCCCGTGATCTGGCGCACGCCGCGCGCCTGGGTCATGCATAAGCCATATTGCGTGGGATTTCACCGTTTCAGGGAGTGGTTCGAAATGTCCGACAGCAGCAATACGCCCGCGAGCGATCCGCGCCTTGCCCAGCAGGAGGGCCAGATGCAGGGCCGCATGCCAGGCGATAAGCCGGACCCCGAAAAGAAGGAAGAGAAGCGCCGGGTTCTTGGCTTCTGGTGGTTCTCCACGGCGATTCTCATCGCCCTGCTCCTCGTCATCATCCTGTCAGGGGGCGCCTTCCTCGCGATGTCCTATCTCTGGCAGGGGCCGCAGAAGGTCGAGGTTGAGACCCAGCGCGTCGAAAACGCGATCATCTTTCCGGTGGAAGGGAAGGACGCCCAAGGCCGGAACGCCGCCTTCGATTTCATCATCCTCACCGATGACTATACGTGGGTGAAAGGCAGCACCTATCAGGTTGCGGGCAAGGGGGGCGTGGTGGCGGAGGATCGCATCCTGGATCAGGTCGTCAGCGCTCCCATCCGCGAGAGCCTGAACCGGTCGGTCGAACTGATCGCCGTCGGTCTTGCCTCGCAGGAAGGCGAGCAGGCCGTGGAGGAACAGCGCGCGGCGCGGCGGTCGCGGACGATCCTGTCGTGGCTCGTCCTCCTTTCGGATACGCAGAAGCCCCTGTGGCGCCTGAACCTCGGTCAGTACAACAGCGCCTGCCAGGGACAGCAGGAGGCGGACACCAGCTTTCAGCGGCCCCTTATCATGGTCGGCGTTCGCAGCAAGGATGACGGCGCCAATCTCGGCGAGGCTCTCGCGGATGCCATCAGCGGCAAGGCGAACCTGCCGAGCCGGGAATGTTATTCGCGGTTCGATCTAGCGGAAGGCCGCTGACGCGGCAGCCGCTTGATGAAAAGCCTGCCTCGATGAGAGGCAGGCTTCCGCACGCTTTGGCCAATATTTCACGGAATCGGCCGATAAAGTGGCAAAACTGTATCGGCTTATCTTGAGCTTTGCGTAGAACATCCGCTCTCAACCTTGTGAAGGCGAATTGAGTTGCTATTCACGGGGGTCTCGCTTCACCTTGGTTTCGGACCTGCCGCACCCTCCGAAACGTCTATCGTGGAGCCAGATGGATGCTCATCGACCGCTATTCCGGACAGCATAAGACATCCTCCCCGCAAGCCGTTTCAGCCTTCGAGGACGCTGTCTTCGCGGTTGCCGCGCACCGGCCCGCTGGCGAAGCGCTGCAACGCGCGCTCGCGCACGATCCCGAGCTCGTCTCTGCCCATGTCCTCAAGGGGTTCGGAGCCGTCATACTGGGGCGCGCGGAGACGAATGCCTGCGCCCGCGACATCCACACCGAAACGCAGCGCCTGGCGGATGGCAAAGGACGCCTCACGGACAGCGAAAAAGCTCTCGTCGAGTCCTTGGGTCTTGCCGTGGCGGGCCAGTTCGCGAAGGCGGCGGATCGTCTGGATGCGCATCTCGACGACCACCCCGCCGAGTTCCTGTGCGCGAAAATCTCGCACGCGCTGCGCTTCATGCTCGGCGAGCGCGATGCGATGCTGGCCGTGACGCGCCGGTTGTCGACACGGTTCCCGCGCGGTCAAGCCGGTTACGGCTTCCTGCTCGGCTGCCATGCCTTCGCGCTGGAGGAATGCGGGCATTATGCGGACGCGGAGGCGGCCGGCCTGAGCGCCGTCGCGCTGGAGCCTGCCGATAGCTGGGGCCTGCACGCCGTGTCGCACGTCCACGAAATGACGGGCAGGACCGACGAGGGTGAGGAATGGCTCGACCGGTCGCGCCCGGTCTGGTCGCGCTGCAACAACTTTTCCTTCCACATGGCGTGGCACCTCGCACTGTTTCTGCTCGAAAAGGGCGACCACGCGAAAGTCCTCGACGTTTATGACCGCGAGATCCGCCCCGTCCAGACGGATGACTTCCGCGACATGGCCAACGCCGTCTCGACGCTCTGGCGGCTTGAACAGGAAGGCGTCGATGTAGGCGATCGCTGGGACGGTCTTGCCGCGATCGCCGCCCGCCGCAGCACGGACATGTCATACATCTTCGCGTCGCTGCACTATCTGCTGGCGCTGCTGGCCGTGGGAGATTTCCGCGCCGCGCAGAAACTCGTGGAGGATCTCCGCGAGAAAGCCAGCGGGGGATGCGATCAGTCCCGCGTAGCAAAGCGCGTGGGCCTTCCTGCGGCGGAGGCCATCGTGGCCCTCTCCAAAGGCGGCGGGCCGCGTGGCGATCTCGCGGCGATCGCCCGCGACCTTCCCGCGCTCGGCGGCAGTCATGCCCAGCGCGACGTCTTCCTGCGCACGATGATGGTGCTGGCCGAAAAAGCGCGTCACGGGCAGACCTTCGACGCAATTGCCGGCCTGCGCCGCGCCCAGCGCCACGAAGACCGGTTTCAGCGCCTCATGCGCGCCCGCATGGATCGGCGGCCCGGCCCGGCTGCCGCCCCGATCTTCGCCTCCCATGCCGTTCTGCTGCCTTTTGCGAAAATCGCCTGATCTTCAACGGAGACCAAACCATGCCTCGCATCTCTCTCGCCTTAGCAGCGCTTGCCGCGCTTACGGTTGCGTTCGGTTTTACCGCGCCGCATGCTCTCGCCGAGGCGACCAAGCCTGTCATCAACACACTCGACAGCAAGGGCGTCGCGATCAAGGGCTATGACCCGGTCGCATACTTCACCGAGGGCGCGCCCCGCAAAGGCAGCAAGGAGTTCTCATCGGAGCACAAGGGCGCGAAATGGCATTTCGCCAGCGCGGCCAACAAAGCGCTCTTCGATGCCGATCCCGAGAGATATACCCCCGTCTATGGCGGCTATTGCGCTTACGGCGTGGCGCAAGGCTATCTCGTCAAGATCGAGCCGGACGCCTGGGCCATCCGCGACGGCAAGCTCTACCTGAACTACGACAAGAACGTTCAGGCCGAGTGGGCCAAGGCACCGGCGACCTACATCAAGCAAGCCGACGCCAAATGGCCGGATCTCATTGCGAAAAAGTGAAGCCGGGCGCGCGGGTTTCTCTGGACCCCGCGCGCCGCCCTGTTACTTAGGCTGCGTCCTGCACATCGAAGCAGCCCTATTGGATGGAGCCCCCCATGAGTGCGCAGACAGGTCAGATTTCGGCCGGTCAGTCCGGCATCGGCAGAGTGCTCGTCACCATCCTTCTCGCGGGTCTCGCGGCTGAGGTGATCTGGGAGGTCTGGGCGCGTCTCATCACGCCGCTCTGGGTGGGCGGCCCGCTGGAGCCGGCGGCGCTCGTGCAGTCCGTTTTCGGCTTAAGCGACCGCACCGTCGCGGAACTCATTCATGTCATGGTGGGCCTGATCGCTTACCCCTTCGGCTACATCTTCATCGCGAAGCCGATCGCGCGCGCGTTTTTCCCCTTCCTGCCCTGGTGGATCGTGGCGCTGGGCTATGGCGTGGGCCTCTGGGTTTTCGCGCTTTACATCATGGCGCATCTGTTCGCGGGCCTGCCGCCGTTCCTGGGTTTCATCCCGCTGACATGGGCCTCGCTCGTCGGTCATGTGCTCTTCGGGCTGGCGGTCGGCACGGTGGTGAAGCTGCGCCACGGCTGAGACACTTGCGCGAGGGCGCACCACGACAAGGATAAAAAGCATGACGGTCCCTTCGCCCATGAGCCTCGACGGCATTCGAGTCCTCGATCTCTCGCGCATCCTCGCCGCGCCGAGCTGCACGCAATTGCTCGGCGACCTCGGCGCGGATGTCGTCAAGATCGAGCGGCCCGCCTCCGGCGACGATACGCGCGGCTGGGGACCGCCCTTCGCGAAGGACGCGCACGGCCGCGATACGGACCTCAGCGCCTATTTCCTCTGCGCGAACCGCAATAAGCGCTCGCTCGCCGTCGATCTCGCCAGCGAAAGCGGCGCGGAACTGATTCGCCAGCTTGCGGCGCGCGCCGATGTCATCGTCGAGAACTACAAGCCGGGCGACCTCACCCGCCGCGGTCTCGATTACGACAGCATCCGGCGCGTGAAGCCTGACATCGTGTGGTGTTCCGTCACGGGCTTCGGACACACCGGGCCTTACGCGAGCCGCGTCGGCTACGACTTCCTCGTACAGGCCATGGGCGGGCTGATGAGCATCACCGGCGCGCCGGACGAGGAGGGCGGCGAGCCGATGAAGGTCGGCGTCGGCGTGTCCGACCTGATGTGCGGCATGTACGCCGCGGTTGCCATTCTCGCCGCGCTCCGGCACCGCGACCGCACCGGCGAGGGCCAGTTCATCGACTGCGCGCTGTTCGACACACAGGTGTCGTGGCTCGTCAATGTCGCGGCAAACTACCTCGTGTCCGGCGAGGCTCCGGGCCGCATCGGCAACGAGCATCCGAACATCGTGCCCTACCAGACCTTCAAGGCCGCCGACGGCCACCTCTGCGTCGCGGTGGGCAATGACCGCCAGTTCGCGGAATTCTGCCGCGTGCTCGGCGCGCCGCATCTGAGCGAGGATCCCCGCTTCGCCACGAACCGCGCGCGGGTCTCGAACCGCAAGGCGCTTCAGCCGATCCTCGCGGCGATCATCGCGCAGCGCCCCGTCGCGGAATGGGCCGACGCTTTGGTCGCGGCGAGCGTGCCCGCCGGCCCGGTGCTCTCGATCCCCGAGGTTCTGGCGAATGAGCATTCACAGGCGCGCGGGCTCATCATCGAGATGGAGGATGAGGTCGCCGGCCCGGTGAAGCTGCTCGGCAACCCGCTGAAAATGTCCGGCACACCGCCGCGCTACCGCATGCCGCCGCCGCATCTTAACGAGGATCGCCTGCCGGTGCTGCGCGATTGGCTCGACGCCGGCGACCGCGAGATTGCCGACCTCGCCCGGAGCGGTGCGTTCGGCGCGGGCGTGGCGGAGGCTGCGGAATGAGCCGCGTCGCAGACCTCGTCGCGCAGACGCTGGCGGCGCACGGCGTGCGATTCGCCTTCGGCATGCCCGGCGGCGAGGTCGTAACCCTGATCGACGCGCTGGAAAAAGCGGGCATCCGCTTCGTGCTGTGCCGGCATGAGACGGCGGCGGCCATCATGGCCGCAGGCGCAAGCGAGGTGACGGGCGCGCCGGGGCTTCTGGTGACAACGCTTGGTCCCGGTCTCGCCAACGCGGTCAACGGGATTGCGGACGCCGCGCAGGAGCATGTGCCGCTGATCGTTCTGTCCGGCGCGGTCGAGCATGGGCTGCGCGGGCGCTACACGCACCAGATCATTGACCAGCAGGCGTTGCTGCGGCCGCTCGTGA
>CAZNAH010000004.1:37229-38338 GCA_964570735.1 uncultured Hyphomicrobiaceae bacterium
CCGGGAAAGGCAGACTCGAGACCGAGGCGGTGGCGGGTGCGGCGGGGGTGACGGCGCGCGCGGTTGCCTTGGCCCGGCGTGGACCCGCAGGGCCTGTGCATCTCGACATTGCCCCGGATACGGCGGCCAAGCAGGCCCCGGCGGGCGAGCGTTTCCTGCACCCGCCGAAGGACCTCGCCGTTACGATCGAGCCGGACTGCGAAGCCGTGCAGGCTGTTGCGCGCGTGATCGAAGCGGCAGAACGGCCCTTGATCCTGGCCGGGCTGGAAGCGGCGCGCTGTGGCGCGGGGCCTGCACTCGCCGCGCTCATGGAGCGCCGCGGCATCCCGCTTATCACGACGTACAAAGCCAAGGGGCTTGTGGACGAGCACCATCGGCTCTCGCTCGGCGGGGCCGGGCTTTCGCCCCTGGCCGACCGCGAACTGCTGCCGCTCGTCAAGGCGGCGGACCTCGTGCTGCTCGCCGGTTACGACCCTATCGAAATGCGCGCCGGCTGGCTCGACCCGTTCTCGGAAACAGCCGCCATTGTGGAGATCGGCCTCGCTGCGCCGGATCACGGCATGCACCAGCCGACGCACCGGGTGAGCGCCGACCCGGCCGCGTTCGCCGCGATGCTGGCGCGCGCTGTGGGCGCCGGTACAAGCTGGCCGTCCGGCGAAGTTGAGGCCGCCAAAAGCAAGCTTGCCACGCTTTTCGCCGCGGCGAACGAGTGGGGGCCTCATGCGGCCATCGCGACATTGCAGCGCGTGCTGCCGGGCGATGCGATCGTCACCGTGGACAGCGGCGCGCACCGCATCCTGCTGAGCCAGCAGATGAAAATGTGCCGGCCATTCGGCCTGCTGCAATCGGCGGGCTTCTGCACGATGGGCGCGGCCGTGCCTCTCGCGGCGGGCGCGAAGCTCGCGGCGCCGGGCGCGCCCGTCATTGCCGTGCTGGGAGATGGCGGGCTCGAAATGGGTCTCGGCGAACTTGGCACCTTGCGCGACCAGGGCCTCGCGCCGGTGATCGTCGTGTTCCAGGACGAAAGCCTCGCTCTTATCGAGCTGAAGCAGGCGAAAGCCGGGCTCGCGCGCACGGGCGTGCGGCTGGGCCGGACCCGCTTCGAGGAC
>CAZNAH010000004.1:38348-47142 GCA_964570735.1 uncultured Hyphomicrobiaceae bacterium
GCCTTTGGCGGGACCGGCGTGCGTGTGCGCTCGTCCGCCGCCTTCGAGGACGCCCTGCGCGGCGGCTTCAGCCGAACGGAGTTCACCCTGATCGTCTGCGAGATCGAAGCGAGGGATTATGCGGGCCGCATCTGAAATCCCGGCGAAACGTCCCCGCGATCCGCGGCTCGATTTTTTCCGCGGCATCGCGATGTTCATCATCTTCCTCGCGCATACGCCGGGCAACTGGTGGGCGGGCTGGATTCCTGCGCGCTTCGGCTTTTCCGACGCCACCGAGATCTTCGTGTTCTGCTCGGGCATGGCATCCGCCATCGCCTTCGGCCGCGTCTTCGAGGAGCGCGGCGTGCTGATGGGCACCTCGCGCATCCTTTTTCGCGCCTGGCAGGTCTATTGGGCGCATATCGGGCTGTTTCTCGCGGTCCTGGTACTGATGGTCGGCGCGGACAAGCTTCTCGGCACCGGCAACCATTACGTCGCGTCGCTGAACCTCCAGGTGTTCCTTGAGGATGCCGGCACCAATCTGCTGGGTCTTCTGACCCTGACCTATGTGCCGAACTATTTCGATATCCTGCCGATGTATCTGGTCATCCTGCTGCTCGTGCCGGTCATGGTCGTTGCGCGCTGGCAGCATCCCGCCCTTCCGTTCGTGATCGTGGGTGCGCTGTGGGCGTTCGCCGCGGCGCGATGGCTTGACCTTCCGGCAGAGCCGTGGTCCAGCCGGGAGTGGTTCTTCAATCCGTTTTCGTGGCAACTCGTGTTCTTCACGGGCTTCGCTTTGATGCGTGGCTGGCTGCCGAAACCACCCATCGACAAGCGCCTGGTCGGCTTCGCCCTGGTTATCGTGATCGGGTCGATTCCGGTCAGCTGGTGGCGGCTTCTCCAGTTCGAGACGTTTTTTGCGGCCCATCAGACGATCATGCCGTTCGCGGACAAGACCACGTTCGGCCTCGTGCGCTATGTTCATTTCCTCGGGCTCGCCTATCTGGGTTATTGCGCGGCGACCGTGATGCGCGACCGCCTGTCCGGCCCCGTCGTGAACGTCATCCGGAAGGTAGGGCAGCAGTCGCTCGGCGTGTTTCTTGGCAGCCTCGTGCTGGCGCAGGTCGCGGGCATCGGCCTCGATCTGATCGGGCGCACATGGCTGAATGTGAGCCTTGTGAATGTCGTCTGTTTCGGATGCCTCGTCACGATCGCCATGATCGCGGCGTGGTTCAAATCGGCGCCATGGCAAAAACCCGCCCCCGTTGAACCTCAGCGGCAATCAGATCTCAATTCGGGACGCAGCCTGCGCAATCCCCAACCTCAGCAGCACGCCCGCGCGTGAGGCACCCTCAGGCGGCCTGCTCGCTGAGCGGGGCAAGGCCGTGGGCTTGCGCGGCCCTGTCGTGTTGGGCGATCCGCAAGTCCTCGCGCACCATCTCGGCGACGAGATCCGCAAAGCTCGTCCGCGGAGACCAGCCGAGCTTCGCGCGCGCCTTCGCGGCATCGCCGAGCAGGATTTCGACCTCGGCGGGGCGGAAAAAGCGCGGATCGATCCGCACGATGATGCGGCCCTGCTCATCGCGCCCCGTTTCGTCCACTCCGCTGCCCTCCCAGCGCAGGTTCATCTGCAAGGTCTTCGCGACCGCTTCCACGAAATCGCGCACGCTGTACTGCACGCCGGTGGCGATCACGAAATCCTCCGGCCGGTCCTGCTGGAGCATCAGCCACTGCGCCTCAACATAATCGCGGGCATGTCCCCAATCGCGCTTCGCGTCGAGATTGCCGAGATGGAGGCAATCCTGAAGGCCGAGCTTGATGCGCGCCATGGCGCGGGTGATCTTGCGCGTGACGAAGGTCTCGCCGCGCACGGGCGATTCATGGTTGAAGAGGATGCCGTTGCAGGCATAGAGGCCGTACGCCTCGCGGTAGTTCACGGTGATCCAGTGGGCGTAGAGCTTCGCAACCGCATAGGGGCTGCGCGGGTAAAACGGCGTGCTCTCCCGTTGCGGCGTCTCCTGAACGAGGCCGAACAGCTCGGACGTTCCGGCCTGATAGAACCGCGTCTTGTTAGACAGCCCGAGAATGCGGATCGCTTCCAGCAATCGCAGCGCGCCGAGCGCATCCGAATTCGCCGTATATTCCGGTTCCTCGAAGCTCACCGCGACATGGCTCTGCGCGGCGAGGTTGTAGATCTCGTCCGGCTGGGTTTCCTGCACGATGCGGATGAGGTTCAGACCATCGGTCAGGTCGCCGTCATGCAGACGCAACCGGCCCGTTTCGGTTGAGGACAGAAGGGCGTCGATACGATCCGTATTGGGCAGCGAAGTCCGGCGACGGATGCCGTGAACGGAATAACCCTTTTGCAGCAGCAGGCTCGCCAGATAGGACCCGTCCTGTCCCGTTACGCCGGTGATGAGCGCGACTTTTCCCTTGCCGGGCTGCGCATTGGTCCGCTGGTCGGAAAGAGCGGAAACGCGATGCTGAATCGTCATACGATGTTCCATCCAAACGCGCACAAACACCGTGCAGTGTGCCGAGACGGGCGCACTGCGCCCTTTTGCGAGAATTCAGGCCACGGCGTCATCTCTGCCGGACCTTGCCGACGTTGCCCCGCGACCAATCGCGCCGTGAGAGCAAAACGTTAATCGCTATTAATCACTTTTCCCGACGCGCTACAACCATAACGGGAATAATTCAAGCTAAAAATGAGAAAGTGACTTCAGGTTGTAGCACAAATGCGACATCAGCGGACCGGCATCCCGTCTCCCGCCCGACCGGGCGACACGCAAAGCAAAAAGGGAGTTTAGGGACGCCGGACCGCTGATACGGACCATCAATGGGCGACGCCGTTGGCGACGGCAGCCTTTTTCGTGCGGCGGACCGGCGCGGCGGCGATCGCGGCCGTCTCGGCTTTCTTCGCGGACTTTGCCGGCTTCTTTTTCGCTTTCGGCGCAGACTTCGCGGAGACCTTCTTCGTCGCCTTGCGGACGCGCTGGGCTTCGGCCATCGTCAGCTTGAGCAGCGAAAGCAGGTTCTCGGAAACGGCCGGGTCGAAAGACTGGCTGGCGGCAATCGCATTCGCGATGCTGTCTTCGATTGTGGCGATAGGGGCGGTAGAGTTCGACATTTCCATTTTTCCTTGCGTGACAGGTCGGATTGACCATGCAAGGCACATTATGATTGACTTGGTTGACTCTGCTTTAAAATGCAACTTTCAATTGAATCAAAGCCTTAGAAAAATATCATGCAAAGTCCGCGAGCCTCGGGCGAACGGCAACGAAATCCTTGTATTGTTGCCCCGCATCAGCATATAGCAAACACATCGAAACGATCAGCTCAGGCCGATCACCTGGGAGCTCAATCGGGTCCGCTGCCTTCGCATCGGGCTTCCGCCGGAACCGGCTGATCCATGCCGGTTCTGCGCAACTTCATTTCGGTAAGGAAACGATGACCGCCATTTAGCGAACGACGGGCCGCGCGGCACGTCGGGGAGGTGCTGCAATGATCACGGCCTATGTCCATGTTAATGGGGCGTTGCGTGCCGTTCCTGTCGCGATCGGGGAGACCCTCCCGGAAAACGCGATCTGGATCGACCTGTTCAACCCGCAGCCGCTTGAGGAGCATGTCCTCGAAGACGCGCTGCATATCGACATTCCGACGCGCGAGGAGATGCGCGAGATCGAGGTGTCCAGCCGGCTCTATCAGGAGAACGGCGGGGTCTACCTCACCGCGAGCGTGCTGACGCGGTCCGATTCGGAAGCGCCCGAACTCGATCCCATTACCTTCGTGCTCGTCGGCCATCGGCTGGTGACAATCCGCTATTCCGAGCCCGTTCCCTTCCAGGTGTTCATCGCGCAGGCCAAGCGGGCGACATCCTGCGTGTCGGGCGAGGCGGTGCTGGCGGAACTGCTCGACGCCATCGTTGACCGCATCGCCGATATTCTGGAGCGCGTGCAGAACGATATCAACCAGGCGTCGGGCGTCGTGTTCGCGCGCGATAAGGTCGATTTCCAGGACGTGCTGCGCAAGATCGGCTTCGCGCAGGGGCTGACCGCGCGCACGCGGGAAAGCCTGGTGAGCATCAACCGGCTTCTCCTGTTCCTCAGCCGGATGGGAGAAAACAAGCCGAACAAGATCCTCGGGCGCTCGTTCAAAACGCTGTCGCGCGACGTGATCTCGTTGTCGGATCACGCCTCGTTCCTGGCGAACAATATCAACTTTCTGCTCGATGCGACGCTGGGCATGATCAATATCGAGCAGACGGGCATCATCAAGATCTTCTCGGTCGCCGCAGTCGCATTCCTGCCGCCGACGCTCATCGCCAGCATCTACGGCATGAACTTCGCCACGATGCCCGAGCTGAGCTGGAAATTCGGCTACCCGATGTCGATCGCGCTGATGATCCTCTCGGCGATCATCCCTTACCTTTACTTCAAGCGGCGCGGCTGGCTGTAAGCGGGGAGCATTCCCCGCTTAGTTCGCCGGTTCCAACCGGATCACCTTGCCGTTCGCCGGATCGTCCGTCACGATGTACAGGAAGCCGTCCGGGCCTTGGCGCACGTCGCGAATGCGCTCGCCAAGGTTCTGCAACAGCGTCTCCTGCTCGACCACCTTATCGCCGTCGAGCCGGATGCGGCGCAGATGCGAACCGGCCAGCGCCCCGATGAAGAGGTCGCCCTTCCACTTCGCGAAAGCTTCGCCGTCATAAAACGCCATGCCGGACGGCGCGATGGACGGCACCCAATAGACCGCCGGTTGCTCCATGCCGGGCGCTTCGGTCTTGTCCGAGATGATCGCGCCGGAATAGTCGATGCCGTAGGTTATCGCAGGCCAGCCGTAATTCGCGCCGGGCTTCAGAAGGTTCAGTTCGTCGCCCCCGCGCGGGCCGTGCTCATGCGCCCAGACCTGCGCGGTGCCGGGCCGCAGCGCGATGCCCTGCACGTTGCGGTGACCGTAGGAATAGATTTCCGGCTTCGAGCCCTTGGTGCCGATAAACGGGTTATCCTGAGCTGCGCTGCCGTCATCCTTGATGCGGATGATCGTGCCGAGATGATTGGTCGTGTTCTGCGCTTCCTGCAAGAAGTTGTAGCGGTCCCCAAACGTGACATAGAGCGTGCCATCGGGGTGAAACAGCAGCCGCGAGCCGTAATGATTGTTGCCGCCGGTCTTCGGATCGACCTTGAAGATGACTTCCGGCTTTTCGAGCTTCGTGCCGTTGAGCATCGCGCGCGCGACCTCGGTCCCCGCTCCGCCTTCTCCGCGGCCGGAATAGGTCAGGTAAATCAACTTGTTCTCTGAAAACTTGGGATGTACAGCCACGTCGAGCAGACCGCCCTGGCCGCGCGCGACGACTTCCGGCGTTCCCGCGATCGGCTCTTTCTGGAGGGCTCCACCCGTAATGAGCCGGAGGCGGCCCGCGCGCTCCGTGACGAGCATGTCGCCATTGGGCAGAAAGGCGAGCGCCCAGGGGTTTTCCAGCCCTTCGGCAATCGTCGTTGCCTTCAGCTTATAGGCTTTCGATTCATAGGTCGCGCCATCCTGAGCCGCCGCGCGAAAATCCGTACTCATCATGCCGTAGCCGATTGTTACGCATAAAACCAAAACGATAAGGCCAACTGCTCGCCCCGCCTTACGAAACATGCCGCGGTCTCCTAATGTCTTGAACGAACCCACTCGCAAAATGGCGTAGCAGAAGGCATTTTTCCAGTTGTACTTGCGCCGCGATCGATCCAGGGTGTCGCAGGCGCAACGCGCTCTGGACGCATGCGGGCCATTCGCTTAAGTCTGGGTGTGCAGCAGACGAGAGAGAAGCCCATGGGCCTATGGAGCGACCTGTTCACCTGGTGGAACGGGACCACTTTCGCCACACGCCACTACACGAAGCGCCACGGCGAATATGTCGGCGAGGATGAACTCGGCAACACATATTATGTCGATACGAAAGGCGTCGGCCCGGCTGGCAAACCGCGCCGCTGGGTGATCTATCGCGGCGTGGCGGATGCCTCGAAAATTCCACCGGAATGGTATGGGTGGATGCACTACACGGTGGATGTTCCCCCGACCCAGGACGATTACCAGACACGGCCGTGGGAAAAGCCGCATGTCCCCAACCTGACCGGCACTCCGGGGGCGTACCGTCCGCCCGGGAGCCTCATCGGCCAGAACAGCCGGATCCGCACGCAAGGCGACTATCAGCCGTGGCAGGCGGAATGAGCACCGCCGCGCATAAGCAGGTGTGGACGGCGGACACCTACGAGGAAAACGCCAGGTTCGTCTCCGATCTTGGCGCGGAGATTATGGGTTGGCTCGCGCCTGAGCCCGGCGAGCGCATCCTCGATCTCGGCTGCGGCGACGGCGCGCTCACGGAGAGGCTGGTCGCGGCAGGGGCCGAGGTTATCGGTGTCGATATCAGCGAGGACTTGCTGGCCGCGGCCCGCGCGCGCGGTCTCACCGTGCTGAAGATCGACGGCCACGCCCTGCCGTTCGAGGCAGAGTTCGACGCCGTGTTCTCGAATGCCGCGCTGCACTGGATGACCGAGCCGGAGAAGGTCATCGACGGCATCCGGCGGGCGCTGAAACCGGGCGGCCGTTTCGTCGCGGAGTTCGGCGGGCACGGCAATGTCGCGGCCATCGTCACGGCCATGCGGTCGGCGGCGCTGGCCTTTGGCGGCGATCCGAACCTCGCGGGGCCGTGGTTCTATCCTACACCCGCCGAGTATGAAGCGCTCCTCGCCAAGGCCGGATTCCGTGTGGAGCGCATTGCGCTCGTTCCCCGTCCCACGCCCTTGCCCACCGGCATCGAAGGCTGGCTCATGACATTCCGCAGGCCGCTGTTCGAGCAATTCGAGGGCGAGACGCGCGACAAGGCGCTGGCGCACGCGGTGGCGCTCCTCAAGCCGAGCCTGTGCGACAAGGCGGGCCGGTGGACGGCCGACTATGTCCGTCTCAGGGTCCGCGCGATCGCATGAGCAGCGGCCCCGGCAGAGAAAAAAGGGGTTGAGCCGCGCCGGTGGGGAGCCTAGTTTGCATAACGCGATGCGGTAAACGGCATTTGGATATGATCAACAGCACGAAGCTGACACTGCTGGCCGGTCTCGCGCTTCTGGCCGCCGGGGCAGGCCCGGCAGCGGCTCAGAAAATCCAGAACCAGGTGGCGGTCTTCGCCGCGCTCGACAAAGTCACGGGCCGCGTTTCGCCGCTCGAAGTGCCGATCGGCCAGACGGCCGAGTTCGGCGCGCTGAAAGTCACCCCGCGCGTCTGCTATACCCGGCCGCCGACGGAGCCGCCGCTCACATCGGCCTTCCTGGAGGTGGACGAAACGGTGGTGGACGGCGGGGAAAAACGCTTGTTCACGGGCTGGATGTTCGCCCAGAGCCCCGGCCTTCACGCGGTCGAGCACCCGACCTTTGACGTCTGGCTCACCAGTTGCAAGACGCCGGTGGAGGGCAGATCGACGGGCAGGCGATCGAATTCCGCGCGCCCCTGAAGCGCCTGCTCCAGCCGTCTGTGGAACGCGGCGCGGCTGATCTCCTGCGCGCCGAACTGGCGCAGATGGTCCGTGACAAATTGCGTGTCGAGCAGGCTATAGCCGCCATAGACGAGCCGCGCGGCGAGATAGACGAGCGCGACCTTGCTCGCGTCGGGAGCGTAGGAAAACATGCTTTCGCCGAAAAACGCCCGGCCCAGCGCGACGCCGTACAGCCCGCCCACGAGCTGGCCGTCCTGCCAGGTCTCGACCGTGTGACAATAGCCCATGTCGAAAAGCTCGGCGTAGAGTTCGCGGATGCGCCGGTTGATCCAGGTCGTCCGGCGGCCCGCGCGCGATGACGCACAGCCGTCAATCACGCCGTGAAAGTGGGAATCGACGCGGACCTCGAACCGGCCCTGGCGTATGATCCTCGCCAGCCGCTTCGGCACATGCACCCCGTCGAGCGGCAGGATGCCCCGGCGTTCCGGCTCGATCCAGTAGAGCGTCGGGTCGTCCGCGCTCTCCGCCATAGGAAAGATGCCGCACGCATAAGCCTTGAGCAGGACCTGCGGCGTGATCTCGATCGTGAGGTTGGAGAGCGATCCCATATGCCTCGCTGGCGCTCCTGTGTTCCAGAGCAGAAGCGCCCTCTATGCTACCGCAGAAAGCTAATGCTTCTGGAGGAATTTTTCGAGCCAGTGGATGTCGTAAAGTCCGTCCACGATATCCGGCTGCTGAATCAGCGAGGAAAACAATGGGATGGTCGTTTCGATCCCGTCGATCACGAATTCGCCAAGGGCGCGCCTCAGCCGCATCAGGCATTCGTTGCGGTTCTTGCCGTGGACGATCAGCTTGCCGATGAGGCTGTCGTAATAGGCCGGAATGGTGTAGCCCGCATAAACGCCGCTGTCGACGCGCACGCCCAGACCCCCCGGCGGATGCCAGTAGGAGATCTTGCCGGGCGAGGGCCGGAAGGTGGTGGGGTTCTCCGCGTTGATCCGGCATTCGATGGCGTGACCGTCGAAGCGCAGATCCTCCTGGCGGAAGCTCAGATGCGCGCCGGATGCGATGCGGATCTGCTCGATGACGAGGTCGATGCCCGTGATCATCTCGGTGACGGGGTGCTCCACCTGGAGCCGCGTGTTCATCTCGATGAAGAAGAACTGCCCGTCCTCATAGAGGAACTCGACCGTGCCGACGCCGCGATATTTCAGGTCTGACATCGCCTTCGCGACGGTGGAGCCGATCTCCTCGCGCTGCGCCGCGTTGAGCGCGGGCGATGGCGCCTCCTCCCAGATCTTCTGATGCCGGCGCTGGATCGAACATTCGCGTTCACCCAGATGA
>CAZNAH010000004.1:47152-47623 GCA_964570735.1 uncultured Hyphomicrobiaceae bacterium
CATGCACGGCGTTGCCACGGCCGTCGCCGATCACCTGGATTTCGATATGGCGCGGCTTGGTGAGAAACTTTTCCAGGTAAAGCGAATCGTCGCCGAACGCGGCTTTCGACTCGGCGCGCGCCGTCGAGAGCGCCACGGACAGGTCTTCCGGCGTGCGCGCAACCTTCATGCCGCGTCCGCCGCCGCCCGCCGCCGCCTTGACGAGCACGGGGAAGCCGATCTCCTTCGCGATGCGCATTCTTGATGGCCCCCTCGGAGCCCGGAACCACGGGTATGCCGAGGCGCTTGGCCGTCTCCTTCGCCTCGATCTTGTCGCCCATGATCCGGATGTGCTCGGACGTGGGGCCGATGAAGGTGATGTTGTGCTCTTCCAGAATTTCCGCGAAGCGCGCGTTCTCCGACAGGAAGCCGTAGCCGGGGTGGACGGCATCCGCGCCTGTGATTTCGCACGCCGCGAGCAGGCGCGGAATG
>CAZNAH010000005.1:0-6981 GCA_964570735.1 uncultured Hyphomicrobiaceae bacterium
GATCTGCCGGTCGTGGTTGCGCTCAACCGCTTCGTCAGCGACACGCCCGCCGAACGGAGCGCGGTGGCGCGCATGGCCGAGGCGCTCGGCGCGGGCGTGTTCGACTGCGCGCACTGGGCGGAGGGCAGCGCGGGTGCGGAGGCTCTGGCGCGCGCCGTGGCCGAGCTTGCCGATGCGAACGCCGCGCCTCTCCGCCTGCTCTACCCGGACGACATGCCGCTCGCGGAAAAGATCCGCACCATCGCGACCCGCATCTACCGCGCGTCCGGCATCGCGCTCGGCGACGAGGCCGCGCGCAAGCTCGCCGCATTCGAGAAGGCGGGGCATGGGCGCCTGCCGATCTGCATCGCGAAGACGCAGTACAGCTTTTCGGCGGACCCGGCGCTGAGGGGCGCACCCGCCGGCCATCTCCTGCCCGTGCGCGACGTGCGGCTTTCGGCGGGCGCGGGCTTCGTCGTCGCGCTATGCGGCGATGTGCTGACCATGCCCGGCCTGCCGCGCAACCCGGCCGCGCACCGCATCTCGGTCGATGCGCACGGCCGGATCGCCGGGCTCGACTAAGCGGGCGCGACCTCGACCACGATGCGCCCGCGCACCCGGCCTTCGAGGATGTCCGCCCCGGCCTGCAAGACCCCCTCCAGCGGAATGCGCGTGATCATCGCCGAGAGCTTGTCCCGGTCGAGATCGCGGGCGAGACGGTCCCAGGCGGCGATGCGGGCAGGCTTCGGGACCATGACGGAATCGATGCCGAGAAGCGAGACGATGAACGGCGCGACGGACGCCGGCAGGTCCATGCCCTGCGCCAGCCCGCACGCCGCGACCGCGCCGCCATATTTCGTCATGGACAGGAGGTTCGCCAGGGTGTGCGAGCCGACGGAGTCGACGCCCGCCGCCCAGCGCTCCTTGCCGAGCGGCCGGGCCGGACCGGAAAGTTCCGCGCGGTCGATGATGTCCGCCGCGCCGAGCTGCTTGAGATAGGCTTCCTCGGAGACGCGCCCGGTGGACGCGATCACATGCCAGCCCGCGCGCGCGAGCAGCGCGATCGCGACGGAGCCGACCCCGCCCGAAGCGCCCGTCACGATCACGGGGCCACGGTCGGGCGTCAGCCCGTGCCGTTCCAGCGCGAGGAGGCAGAGCGCCGCGGTGTAGCCCGCCGTGCCGATGGCCATCGCCTGCTCCGGCGTGAAGGCTTGCGGCAGCGGAATGAGCCAGTCACCCTTGACGCGCGCGCGTTCGGCATAACCGCCGCAATGCACCTCGCCCACGCCCCAGCCGTTGAGGATAACCCAATCGCCCGCGCGGAAATCCGGGTGAGCGGAGTGCTCGACCTGACCGGCGAAGTCGATGCCGGGGATCAGCGGCCAGCGGCGGACGACGGGGCCTTTGCCGGTGAGCGCGAGACCGTCCTTGTAGTTGACGGTGCTGTGCGTCACGCGGACGGTCACGTCGCCGTCCATCAGGTCCGCGTCTTCCAGCGTCACGAGAGCGGCGCGCTGTCCGCCGTCATCCTTGGAAACCTGTATGGCCTTAAACGACATGCCCAATCCTCCGTCTTGCATCCGCTGAACCGGCTCATTCTGCCTGCACGTCGCGCGTTATGCCAGACGGAGCGGCCGCCCGTACGCTCATCTGGCGGGCGGACGGCCCCACGAGGGGACTTATTTCAAGCCGGCGTTGCCGTTGTTGAAGGATATGGACTTGGCAAGCTGGATGCCGGCGACATGGCTCTCGATGTCCTCCTCGACGACATATTTATAGCCGACGCCCAGTTCCCAATCGTCGCGTATTTCGCGGCCGACGGTGAAGGTGATCTGCTTGTCGTCCTCGAAATCTTCCTCGCCCGCGACCTCAAGCGGCGCGAGGGTTGCCGCGGCGGAGGCGAACCACTTGTTCGAGCGAACCTCGCCGCCGATCGTGTAGAACCAGCGCTCCGCGTCGATGCCGCCGAAGCCGTCGAGATAGACAGCCTCGCCGATCCAGGAGAACTTGACGCTGTTCCATTCGTGCTCGCCGTAAAGTCCGAACACGAAGCCGTCTTCCGCGCTGAGATCGTCATCGGTCAGCCCTTCCGCACGATAGCGGTAGCCGGCCTGCGCGCTGATGCCCGGCAGCGCGGCAATGTCCGAGACGTCCAGGACAACCGTGTACGACTCGAGCGAGTTCGTGTTGTCCGGCCCGCCATCGGCTTCGCTGGTCTGGCCGCGGCTGGTGAAGGCGCTGTTGCTGAGGCCCGACGTGTCGGCCTGGAAGAGCGTGCCTGTCAGTTCGAAGGTTGCGAGCGAGGGGGCGGCCGCCTTCACCGAGGCGCCGAAGCCGACCTTTTCGGTCAGCTCATATTCCTCCGCGAAGTCGGTTCCGTAAATGCCGGGCGTCACGTCATAGCCCTTTCCGAACCCCGGATTGAACTTCCCCGCGAACACCTTGAACGTTTCGAGATCGATCTGGCCGTAAAGCTGCTCGACGAAGAGACCCTGATCGCCGAACAGGCGGTCGCCATCGGGATCGAGAACCGGCTCGAAAACAAGGCCCGTCTGGATCGAGAGCGCATCGGTGAAATAGAATCCGAACTCGGCTTCCGTCTTGTTGTAGGTATCGCTGATCTCGCTGTCCTTGTCGTCCGAGCTGAACGTGTTGTCGCTCTGGAATTCGATCACGATTTCGCCCTCAAGACGCGGACCTTTCGGGCCGTTTTCGTCTTCGTCGGCGATGGCCGGACCGCTCACGGCAAATGACGCCGCCAAAGTCAATGCAACGCAGACCGGCCGCGCGGTTCCTACCCAAACTCGCATGCTCACACCCCCAATACGGACTACCGAAGTATGTTACGATATAACTTTGTTACACCGTAACATGCCGCGAGCGCAAGCCGCGCTGTTACTGCCGGCGCCGTTTCAGCCCGAAAGCCCGATTGCGTTGCCGTTGGGGTACTCAACGCCCGTCCGGGACGGTGCAGGGCCATAAAATGCAAGGCGCGAACTTAACGGAGTAAAAACCGCAGCGCTCTAAGGTTGCATCATCTGCGGTCAACCCGGTCTGCGTGCCATGACTTATCCCATACCAGCCAACGAGGGCCTGCGCCTGAAGGAACTGAAGCGGCTCAGGTCCAACGAGTGGGGCCACAGCGAGGCGCTCGACAAGCTGTGCCTGATCGCATCCAAGCTGCTCGGCACGCCGGTCACTCTCGTCTCCCTCGTGCATAAGACCGAACAGCGCTTCGTCGGAAAGGTCGGGCTCGGCATCGACGGCACCTCGCGCGGCGTCGCTTTCTGCGCCCACACGATCATGGAGTCCGAGCCGCTCATTGTGGAGAATGCGAGCGAGGACGCGCGCTTCTGCACAAATCCGCTCGTGTGCGATGTTCCCGGCATCGCCGCTTATGCGGGCATCCCTCTCGAAACCGCGCCAGGCTTGCGTGTCGGCACGCTGTGCGCGATCGATTTCAAGCCCCGCGCGTTCACGGAACACGATATCGAAATCCTGCGGCAGCTCGGCGGGGTGGCCCAGTCCATCCTGCATTCGCATCGCAGCACCCTGGAGCTTGCGGAGGAGGCCAAGGCACGCCGGAAGCGGGAAAAGGAGCTATGGATCGCCGCTCATCGCGATCCGCTGACAGGCGCCGCCAACCTCAAAGCCTTGCGTAACGCCGCCAAGCGCCGCCTCGCGAGCGTCGGCCCGAAACGCAAATGCGCGCTGCTGCTCCTCGATCTCGATCATTTCAAGCTCATCAACGATCAATGGGGCCATGCCGAGGGCGACGCCTATCTGTTGAGCGTGACGAAGCAGTTGCGGAAGTCGGTGAGGCGCTGGGATACGGTCGCGCGCATCGGCGGTGACGAATTCGCCGTTCTCATGCCCGGCCTCACCGGAGATCGTGAAATCGTCACCGAAATCGTAGGGCGCATCCAGTCGGGGCTCAAGTCGATCGCCGCGGAGACGGGGAAGCCGACGCTGGGCCGGGTCAGCATCGGGGTGGCGCTCGCGCCCGAGCACGGAACGACGCTTGACGAGCTTCACAAGGCCGCAGACCTCGCCCTTTACGAGAGCAAGGCCCTAGGCCGCAACACCTGCCGCATTTATGACCCCGCCATGACCGTCCGGGCCGAGGTGGACGCGCGGAAACGGCATGATTTCACCGCCGCGCTGGAGGCCGGCAAGCTCGTGCCGTATTATCAGCCGAAGGTTGATCTCATCTCGGGCGCCCCCATCGGCTTCGAGGCTCTCGCCCGCTGGGAGCATGACGCGCTGGGCCTCGTCCCGCCATCCGAATTCACCTTCGCCTTCCAGGATAAGGAACTCGCCCCGCACCTCACCCGGGCCATCGCGCTCGGCGTTGCCCGCGATGTCGTGGCATGGCGCAAGAACGGCCTCACGCCCGGATGCGTCTCCATCAACGTTTCGCCGCCGGACCTGATGGACAAGAAGTTTCCGAACCGTTTTCTCGGCATTCTGGCGCAGTATGGCATTCCCCCGGAATGCGTCGCGATCGAAGTGACCGAGAACGTGGTGATGGGCAATCGCGGCGGGCTTCTTCACAATACCCTCGCGGTGCTGCGCCAAGCCGGCGTCATCATCTCGCTCGACGATTTCGGAACGGGATATGCATCCCTCCAGCACCTGCGCGACTGGCCGGTGGACCAGGTAAAGATCGACCGGAGCTTCGTCGGCGGCTGCCTGCGCAACAAGGAAGACATGGCGATCGTCAAAGCGATCGTGCAGCTTGCGAATGCCCTGGGCCTCGGCGTGACCGCCGAAGGGATCGAGACGAAGGAGCAGCTCGCGCTGCTCAGGTCCATGCGCTGCGATCTGGGCCAGGGCTATCTGTTCTCGCCCGCCATGCCCGCGCGCGACGTGCCGTCCTATCTCCAGCGAGCCGGGCGCGCCGTCGCATGAGATTGCATCGGCCGCGATTTCGCTTGAGGCCCGCCTGAACTGGCGCTAGTCACACGGCTGTCACGGTCACGCGGAGCAGCCCATGAGCGATTCCTTCGATGCCAGCCTCGTCTGGACAGAACCGCTCGACGCAAGCCTCCTGCACAAGCAGCGCGGCGAGGTGGAAAGCTGGGCCAAGATGCCGAGCGCGCTCGCGAACGCTAAGCTTCACGCCGAGCGGGAATATCAGGCGCTGAGGGCTGCGTGCAATCGCGCCGTGTGGGGTTACGGGCCTCATGGGGAGCGGGCGCCGACCGCCGATGAAATCGCCGAACTCATGAACTTTCTCAAGCCCGAGGATCGCGACAAGCTTCTTCGCAACGCCCGTCAGGCTGCCGAGCAGCGTCAGCTTCTGGCGCTCGTCGCGCTTGCCGAACATGCGCTCCAGGATCGCATCCGGGCCGAGCAGGACCATCGCGCGCGGGAGGAAGCGGAACGCCGCGACCGGGCCGAGTTCGAGGCTTACGACGCGGCCGGAAAAGAGGCGCGCTACGAAGCCTGGCGCGCCCAGCGCCGCGCGCAGGGCTGAGGCCGTCAGAAGACGACGACGCTGCGGATGGCGCGGCCGGCCTTCAGGGCCTCGAATCCCTCGTTGATGCCGCTCAGAGGAATGCGCTGGGTGATGAGCGGATCGAGCGCCAGCCGGCCGTCGAGATAGGCGTTGGCGAGCAGCGGAAAATCCCGCGCCGGACGCGCCCCGCCATAGCTCGACCGGCGGAACCTCTTTTCCTGCATCAGCGATCCCCATCGGAAGGCCACGTCGGCCGCAACGTCCGTCTTGCCGAGCCAGATGACCTCGCCGCCGGGGCGCACGGCCTCCGCGCTGAGGCGGAACCCCGCTCCGCTGCCCGCCGATTCGAGCACGACATCGGCGCCCCGCCCCGCGGTCAGGTCGCGCGCGAGCTTCACCGCGTCGCCATGGCGCGCATCGACGAGATGGCTCGCGCCGAGAGTCTCCGCGAGCGCCAGCTTTTCCGGCACGAGGTCCACCGCGATCACCCGGCCCGCGCCGGCGAGCCGCGCCCCCTGCACCGCGCTCAAGCCCACCGCGCCGCAGCCGATCACCATGACGGTATCGCCGAAGCCGATGCGCGCGACGTTCAGCGCCGCGCCGACGCCCGTCATGACCCCGCAGCCGATGAGGCACGCGGCCTCGAACGGCATCCGTTCCGGCACGGGAATCGCGCAGTGATCCGGCACGATGCAATATTCGGCGAAGGTGCCGAGAAACATGAGCTGATGCAGCTCTTCGCCATCGGTCAGCGCCGCGCGGGCCTCGCCGTCGAAGTGTTTCGAGCGTGTCCCTTCGCGCAGATAGGTCTCGCACAGGATGGGCAGATCGCGGTCGCAATAGAAGCAGTGGCCGCAATGGGGGTTCCAGGACAGAACGACGTGATCGCCCGGGAAGACGCCCGACGCCGCTTCACCGATCGCTGCGACCTCGCCCGCCGCCTCGTGGCCGAGAATGATGGGCACGGGGCTGCGCAACTGGCCTTCGATGACTTCGAGATCCGTGTGGCAGAGCCCCGCCGCGCGGATGCGCACGAGCACGTCTTTCGGCCGGAGCGGCGCGGCCATGACCTCTTCGATGCGGAGCGGCTCACTATAATCGAACAGGACGGCGGCTTGGTAGATCTGTCGCATCGGCCGGATGGTCTCAGGTGAGGGCGCGAAGCCGGGCGAGGAGGGGGACGATTATTTCTGCTGCGTGTCCTTGTTCTTCTTGTGGGAGACTTCCGGGAAGATCCACATGGCGATGATGGCGACCGCGCCGAAAGCGAGCGCCGCATAGCTCGGCCCCACCTTGCCAAGCGTCACCTGAAACATGTAGCCCGCGATGGCGACCAGCGCCACGATGACGGAAAGGATGATTTTGATGCGAGCGGGCATATGCCTGGGCCTCCGAATGCTCCCGGATTGGCTGCTCGGGAGCGCACCATGCGAATGCACTTATCGTATATGTTTAATATATCATGTGCAAGTCAGATGCCGGCGACGCGAGCCGTCATCCATAAACGATTGGATTTCTGACGTTTAGGCAGCGTCCGGCGA
>CAZNAH010000005.1:7007-19394 GCA_964570735.1 uncultured Hyphomicrobiaceae bacterium
GCAAGCCTTGCAGAAATCCGGTCAGATCATCCGTCGTGAAGTGGATATAGTCCGGCAGCGGGCCGCCATCCTTCAGCGCGCGCTGGGAGGGATGGTCGTAGAAGGTCGAGTGGACGAGCACGGTCGCAAGGCCGAGGCTGTGCGCGGCTTCCAGATTGTGCGGCAGGTCCTCGAACATGGCCGCGTGGCAATCGTCATGGGCGCAGAAACGCAGGAAGCGCTCGAAGGATGCGGGCTTGGGCTTCGGCACGTATTCGCCGGCCGCGATGTCGAAGATGCCGTCGAACTGGTCGAGCACGCCGAGTTTTTCCGCGACGCGCTCGGCATGGACCCTGGACCCGTTCGTGAAGATGAACTTCCGACCGTTCAGCGCGGCGATCGCCTCGCGCAGGTCCGGTGCGGGCGCGACGGGGCTGAGGTCGATGTCGTGCACGTAATCGAGGAAGTCCTCGGGCTTCACGCCATGCTCCGCCATCAGCCCGGCGAGCGTCGTGCCGTGGCGATAGTAGAGCTGCTTCTGAATGCGGCGCGCCTCGACCGCATCGACGCCAAGCGCGCGCGCGATGAAGCCCGACATGCGCTGGTCGATCTGCGCGAAGAGGTTGCACTCCGCGGGGTAGAGCGTGTTGTCGAGGTCGAAGATCCACAGGCGCGTGTCGGCGAACACGCTCAGATCATCATCGGCCGTCCTGGGGATCGTCATCGGTATCGCGCCAGCTCGAAGTGGGAGTAACAGCTCCGGTCGGGGAGGTTCGATTTGCCGGACATCGCATTGCCGAGTGCTTCGGCGAGGTTCACATCGCGCTCCTGCTCGCGCACACCGATCATCAGCACCGGGCGCTGCCAGGCGGTATCGTCCGTCTCGCCCACCGCGCACGAGCCTTTATACTGGCCGAGATTGAGGGTCCAGATGCCGGTCGTGGTGGGCAGGGCTTCCGTGAGCCACGCGGCTGCCGTTTCGGCGCGGCGGCGCGCACGGTCGGCTTCCTCGCGGACATCGCCTTCCTGCGAGGCAACCCCGACGGCCATCACCGTGCCCGAGCGCCTCAGCCCTTCGCGGAAATCCTCCACCAGCACATCGGTAACGATGTCACTGTGCGCAAGCATGGTTCCCGCGCGCGACAGGTGGTCGGAGTCCTTGCGCTGCCATGTCAAGTCCTTCGGCAGAACGGCAACCTCGAACAACGCGCGGCGGCCGGCCGTATCGCGGCCCTCGATGGGGTAGATGGTGGCGTCGCCCCATTTGTTGGTCTCGACGCGGACGGGTTGCGCGGGCGGGGGAGGCGGTGGGGGAGGGGCCTCCGCGACGACCACGGGCGGGGGTGGCGCGGGCGGAGCGGGCACCGCCTCGACGACTGCGGGCGGTTCGCTCCAGATGAGGCGCTCGAATGTCTGCGGGCTGACGACAGCCACGGTGCCGACCGTCACGGCGGCGGTCGTCGTCGTGACGGCGGTGGCGGTCGCAGCCGTGTTCGCCTTCATGAGGGCGAGGAGCCAGTCGAGGCGCTCCCGCCATGTATCGTAGCGGTCGTACCAGTCGTACAGCCTGAACACGAAGGGCTTCGGTTTGTCCTTGGCCGTGTTCCCCGCCCCCGGCCTCTGCGCGTTCTCAGCCATCGCGACCTCCGATTCCGTCGAGACAAGTCTTAGCATGATGCGCCCGGCGCGGCACCACCGCAAAACCCCTTGCGCACCCCCGGTCGTCAGCCTAGCTTGCGGCCATCCAACCCTTCCACCGGAGCCGTCCCATGCCGTTCCTGTCCGAGGCGCTCGCCCGCGTCAAGCCTTCGCCGACCATCGCCGTCTCATCGAAGGCGCGCGAGCTGAAGGCGGCGGGCCGGGATGTGATCAGCCTCGGCGCAGGCGAGCCGGATTTCGATACGCCCGAGAACGTCAAGGAAGCGGCCATCCGCGCCATCCGCGAGGGCAAGACCAAATATACGAACGTCGAGGGCATCCCGGAACTGCGCGAGGCGATCTGCGCGAAGTTCAAGCGCGAGAACGGGCTCGACTACAAGCCGTCGCAGGCTTTCGTGGCTCCGGGCGGCAAGAAGATCATCTACAACGCGCTGATGGCGACGCTGAACCCCGGCGACGAGGTCGTCATTCCCGCGCCCTACTGGGTCTCCTATCCCGACATCGTGCTTCTGGCGGGCGGCACGCCGGTTTTCGCGCAAGCCGGCATCGAGACGAAATTCAAGCTGAGGCCCGAGGCGCTCGAAGCGGCCATCACGCCGCGCACCAAGTGGTTCATCTTCAATCACCCGTCGAACCCGACGGGCGCGGCCTATACGCGCGACGAACTCAAGGCGCTGACCGACGTCCTGATGCGCCATCCCCATGTCTGGGTGCTCACCGACGACATGTACGAGCATCTCGTCTATGACGATTTTCGCTTCACCACGCCCGCGCAGGTCGAGCCGGGACTTTACGAGCGCACGCTGACCATGAACGGCGTGTCGAAAGCCTATGCCATGACCGGCTGGCGCATCGGCTATTGCGCGGGGCCCGAGCATCTCATCAAGGCGATGACCAAGCTGCAATCGCAATCGACCTCGAACGCGTCGAGCGTCAGCCAGTATGCGAGCGTCGAGGCGCTGAACGGCCCGCAGGACTTCCTGAAGGAGCGCGCACTCGCCTTCAAGGACCGGCGCGATCTCGTCGTTTCCATGCTCAACCAGGCGAAGGGCCTCGAATGCGCGACCCCGGAAGGCGCATTCTACGTCTATCCCTCCTGCGCGAAGCTCATCGGAAAGGCGACACCGTCCGGCAAGCGCCTCGGCAACGACGAGGATGTGGCGGTCGCCATGCTGGAGGACGAGGGCGTGGCGGTCGTGCACGGCGCGGCGTTCGGCCTGTCGCCCTATTTCCGCATCTCCTATGCCTGCTCGACGGAGGAGCTAGAGGAAGCCTGCAGGCGAATCCAGCGCTTCTGCGCAAGCCTCGACGGTTAGCGGCTCAATCGCGGGAGTGGGACAAGACGTTCAGCACCCTCCCCGTTGGATCGACGACGAAGAAGCGCCGAACACCCCATGGCTCGTCGGTCATGTCGTAGACGATCGTCGCGCTGAGCCCCTTCGCGCGCCGATAGGCTTCATCGACGTCGCTGACCTCGATCGAGATATCGGGCACATCCTGACCCGAACCGCCCTCGCTGGCGATGCTGAGCTGCGCTGCCGCCTTCTCGCCGGAGGAGAGCGTGGCGATCCAGCCAAGGTCCATCACGACATCCATATCGAAAAGCGCGGCATAGAAACGCTTCACGTCCTCGACAGAGGCGGCGCGGACATTCGGAACAATCCTCAAGACCTTCATCCTGATCTCCCTTTCGTCTCCACGTCCGGAACATTGGGCTCGCAGCCTTGCACAGTCGGGCGCGCATGTCCGCTTGCCGAACCTCGCGCAACAGACCGCCGCAGGTTCCCCTTGCCTGCCGCGCGGACCCGGCTAGAGTGCAGCGCCGGCTGCGCCGTGCGTCACGATGTCATGGCGCCGTCGCATCGGGCGCTTATGCGTCCGGCCTATTCACTCAAGGGGGTTTCCATGCGTCTTTCGCCGCCCACCAGTTCCACTTTTTTCATTTCGCTCCTGATCATGATCGTGGCGCTCGTCGCGCATTTCGTGCCGCAGGTCGCGGCGGCCGTGCCGTTCAGCGGATCGTTCTGGGCGCCTGTCGCAGCCTACGTCATTCTGATGCTCGGCAACGTGCTGCGCGGCTTCTGAGATGCCAGGCGTTCTCGGGCTCGGCTTTTCCAGCATTGTCGATGAAGACCCGAACTTCGAGAAGCTGAGGCGCAACCTGGACGAAGCCGCGAGCCTTGGCGTGGAGTTCGTAGAGTTGCCCCTGTTCGCCATGGACGTGATCGCGGGCGGGCGCGTTCTCACGGGCCAGGTCGAGCGGCTGAAGGGGGCGACGGCGGGCCGGGGCGTGGGCTACACCGTGCATGGGCCGATTGCCGCGAATTTCATGGACCCGCCCGACCGGGTCGCGCGTCATCTCGCCGTGGCCCGGGCCACGATCGAGATCGCGGCCGAGCTCGGCGCGGTGCATCTGATTTTGCACACGGGCAGCGTCCGAGCCGACAGCGACGCCGATATCGAGGCAGCTTATGGCGCGCAGCGACGGACGCTCGCCGCGCTCGGGGACTTCGCCGCGCAGCATGGCATTGTCCTCGCCATCGAGAACGTCTTCGTCAGCGAACCGGAGCGCCACACCGCGCTGCCCTCCCGTCTCGCGGCCGAGATCGCGGCCATCGGCCACGCCCATGTGCGCGCCTGCCTCGACTTCTCCCACGCCTTCATCACCGCGACGGCGCAGGGCGCGAATGTCCTGGATGAGGTCCGGGCGCTCGCGCCTTATGCGAAGCATCTGCACCTGCACGACTCCTTCGGCGATCCGGCGCGCCTCTGGACCGTTTCGCGCTCCGAGCGCATGGCCTACGGTCTCGGCGATCTCCACCTGCCGCTCGGCTGGGGCTCGATCCCGTGGGACGAGATCATGCGCACGCTTACATTCCAGCCGGACGTCATCTTCAATCTGGAACTGCCGCCGCCCTACTGGTTCATGCTGGGCGACTGTATCGCGCAGATGCGGCGCTACCGCGAAGCCTACCTTGCCGCTCAGGCCGCGCGCGCCTGAAAGACCAGGGCAGCGCCCGCCGCGATCAGCGCGAATCCCGCCGCATGCCGCCAGGTGAGGCTCTCGCCGAGATACAGCACGCTGAAGCCTGCGAACACCATGAGCGTGATGACCTCCTGCATCGTCTTGAGTTCGGCCGCGCTGTAGACCTGATGCCCGATGCGGTTCGCGGGCACCGCCAGCCAGTATTCGAAGAAGGCGATGCCCCAGCTCGCGAGCACGACGGTCGGCAGCGCCACGTCCTTGTATTTCAGGTGGCCGTACCACGCGAAGGTCATGAAGACGTTCGAGGCGATGAGCAGGGCGATCGGCGCGAGATAGGGCGTGAGCCCGCTGCTAGGGGGCGCGAGGGTCATCGGAAGTCCTTCTTAAGTGAGCCCGGAGCATTCCCGTTAAAGCACGACGATTCCGGTGTGCTTTGCCTTGTGCTCCGGTTCTACGTGAATGGTGACGCGAAGTCCCGGCAATTCGTCTTTCAGCTTGCCTTCGATCCGGTCGCAGATGTCATGCGCCTCGCGAACGCTCATCGTGCCGGGCACGACGAGGTGAAATTCGACGAAGGTGGCCCGGCCGGCATGGCGCGTGCGCAGGTCATGGGCCTCGATGGCGCCGTCGCCGTGGGACGTGATGATCGCGCGGATGGTCTGAACCATGTCGGCGGGCGCCGCTTCGTCCATCAGGCCGCCGACGCTTTCGCGCACGAGCTTGAAGCCCGACCAGACGATGTTGACCGCGACCAGCGCCGCAAGCATCGGGTCGAGAACCTGTAGCCCGGTGAGGAGCACAAGCACGATGCCGACGATCACGCCCGCCGAGGTGACGACATCCGCATAGAGATGCCTGGCATCCGCCATCAGGGCGGGCGAGCGCGCTTCGCGTCCGGCGCGCATCAGGACGCTTGCCCAGATGCCGTTGATGACCGCCGCCACGCCGTTGATGGCGAGGCCCAGCACCGGCTGGTTCAGCGGCTGCGGCGCGATGAAGGCGAAGTAAGCCTCGCGCAGGATGGCGAGCGCGGCGAGCACGATCAGCACGCCCTCGAACACGGCCGAGAAATATTCCGCCTTATGATGGCCGAACGGGTGGTTGGCGTCGGCGGGCTGTGCGCTGATGCGTAGCGTGACGAAGGCCGCCACCGAGGCCGCGACATTGACGATGCTCTCGCTCGCATCCGACAGGAGCGCGACCGACCCCGTCAGCCAGTAGGCTGCGAATTTCAGCGCCAGCACGAGCACGCCGACGCCGATGCTCGCAAGGGCAAGCGTCATCACGCGGTTCAAGACGCATCCTCCCCGCGGCCGGCGTCGGGCGGGCGCGGCGCGGCGGCCCGGACGAGCCGGTCGTTGATGGCTTCGCCCAGGCCCTCTTCCGGAACCGGCATCACGGCGATGGCGTTGGCTCCCGTCTCGTCCAGGCGGCGCAGATGCGCGAAGAGGTTCGCGGCGGCCTCACGCAGATCCCCGCTCCGGCTGAGATTGAGCGCATCGCGCGGCGCTGAGAGGCCGAAGCCCAGCAGCACCTCTCCCGGCTCGGCGTGGCTCGCATTCAGCCGGAGGCGCGCGCGCGGCGCATAATGGCTCGCGAGCTGGCCCGGCGCGCTCGGCGCGGATCGCTCCGGCGGCGCATCGGCAAGCGGACGCCCGAGCGCGTCCTCGACCGCTTCGCGAGGGATGGCTCCGGGCCGCAGCAATAAAGGCTCCGTTCCGGCGAGGCCGACGATGGTCGACTCGAGCCCCGCCTCACACGGCCCGCCATCGAGGATCAGATCGGCGCGGTCTCCGAGGTCGGCGGCCACATGCTCCCCGCGCGTCGGACTGACATGCCCAGAGCGGTTTGCGCTCGGCGCGGCGATGGGAACATCCGCCGCGCGGAGGAGCGCGAGCGCGACAGGGTGCGACGGCACGCGTAGAGCGACAGTGGGCAGCCCCGCCGTCACGAGGTCGCTCAAACCCGCGTCCGCCCTCACCGGAAGCACGAGCGTGAGAGCCCCCGGCCAGAAGCGGCGCGCGAGGTGGTCGGCGCGCGCGTCGAATATCGCAAGGCGCTGCGCATGATCGAGACTTGCCGCATGGACGATCAGCGGATTGAAGCGCGGCCTGCCTTTCGCCTCGAAGATGCGCGCGACGGCAATCCCGTTCGTCGCGTCCGCGCCCAGCCCGTAAACCGTCTCGGTCGGGAATGCGACGAGACCGCCCGCTCGGATGAGGCGCGCGGCTTGGCTGATCGTCTCCGGCGTGGCGGGTTGGGGCTGCATGGGGGTCTTATCGCGCAGGGGTAGAGCGCGATCAAGCCGCCGCGGCTCTTGGCGCGCGGGACAGGCGCATGAAAGCGGTTTGCCGCAACACAGGATTTCGTTATCGTTAACGGAACAAGCGCGCCGCTCATCACGGAGCAGGCGGCAGGGCGCCCCGGAGCAGCCCACGGGAGGAACGATGAGCTTCAAGGTCCCGGTTTCGGACATCACACATACCCTGAACCACATTGCCGGGCTGCCGGCGCTGCTGGATCGCGGCCTGTTCGAGGATCTCGACGGCGATACGGCTGCGGCCATCATCGAAGAGGCGGCGCGCTTCGCGGAGGAGGAACTCGTGCCCCTCAACCGGGTGGGCGACGAGCATCACGCCCGCCTCGCCAACGGTGAGGTCACCATGCCGCCGGGCTGGCCGCAGGCTTACCGCAAATGGGTCGAGGGCGGGTGGGGAAGCCTGCCGTGCTCGAAGGCGCATGGCGGGCAGGGGCTGCCGCTCGTGCTCGCGACCGCCGTCAACGAAATTTGGAACGCGGCGAATATGGCGTTCGGCCTCGGCCCGCTGCTCACCCAGGGCGCCGTCGAAGCGCTCGCCTTGCACGGCGCGCCCGACTTGCAGCGCCTTTATCTGCCGAAGCTCGTGAGCGGCGAGTGGACCGGCACGATGCAACTGACCGAGCCGCAGGCGGGATCGGATCTGCGCTTCCTGCGCACGCGGGCCGTTCCGCAGGGCGACGGCACCTACCGCATCACCGGCACGAAGATCTACATCACCTATGGCGAGCACGGGATGACGGACAACATCATCCACCTCGTGCTGGCCCGCCTGCCCGATGCGCCGCCCGGCACCAGGGGCATCTCGCTGTTCCTCGTACCGAAGCTTCTCGTGAACGCGGACGGCTCGCTCGGCGTGCGCAACGATGTCGTCTGCACGAAGCTCGAACACAAGCTCGGCATCCACGGCAGCCCGACCTGCGTCATGACCTATGGCGACAAGGGCGGCGCCGTGGGATGGCTCGTCGGCGAGCCGAATCGCGGGCTTGCCGCCATGTTCACGATGATGATCCAGGCGCGCATCGCGGTGGGCGCGCAGGGCGCCGGCATCGCGGAGCGGGCCTACCGCCAGGCGCTCGGCTATGCCCGCGAGCGCAAGCAGGGCGCCGGCCCCGACATGACCGACGATGCGAGCGTCGCCATCATCGAGCACCCCGACGTGAAGCGCATGCTGCTCGACATGCACGCGAAGACGGCCGCGGCGCGGGCGATCTGCTACCGCACAGCGATCATGATGGATTACGCGCATCATAGCGCCGATGAGGCGGAACGGGCCTTCACGCACGCCAAGGCGGCGCTGCTGACCCCGGTCGCCAAGTCCTACGCCACCGATACCGGGGTTGAGGTCGCATCGACCGGCATTCAGGTGCATGGCGGCATGGGCTATGTGGAGGAGACGGGCGCGGCCCAGCATTACCGCGACGCGCGCATCGCGACGATCTACGAGGGCACGAACGGCATCCAGGCGATCGACCTCGTGACCCGCAAGCTCGGCCAGGGGAACGGCGAGGTTCTCGAACGGTTCCTGAATGGATTGGACGAGACGGTGCGCGAGGTGAAGGGTTCGAACGAACCGGCGCTCGGCCACATGGGCGAGTGCCTGGAAAGCTCCGTCGGCGCCCTGAAGGAGACGAGCCGGTGGATGCTCCGGGCACTCCAGGACGATCGCGGCGCAGGCTTGAGCGGGGCAACGCCTTATCAGCGCCTGTTCGGGCTTGCGGCGGGCGGCGTCTATCTTGCGCGCGGTGCGCTCTCCGGCCTCCGGCATGCGAACGGCGACGCCGCGGCCCACATCGTGACCGCCCGCCATTTCGCGGAAAACCTTGCGGTCGAAACCGCAGGGCTGAAACACGCCGTCACCCACGGACATGAAACGATCGGACATGCGGATGCCGTCTTCGCGGAAGGGTGAGACATGAGCGATCAGATCCAGATCGACCACGCTGGCGCGGTCCAGGTGATCCGCCTCAACCGCCCCGAAAAGAAGAATGCGCTGACCCGCGCCATGTATGAGGCCATGCTGGGTGCGATCCGCCACGCGAACGAGACACCCGAAATCGGGGCGACGCTGTTCCTCGGCCAGCCCGGCATCTTCACGGGCGGCAACGACATCGCGGATTTCCTCGCGGTGCGGGAGGAATGGGTTCGCGACGTCCTCACCTTCCTCGACGCCGTGGCGGGCTCGGAGAAGCCCTTGCTGGCCGCCGTGGACGGGCCTGCGGCGGGCGTCGGCACCACGCTGATGTTCCATTGCGACATGGTCTTCGCCTCGCCGCGCGCGGTGTTCGTCACGCCCTTCGTCAATCTTGGCCTCGTGCCGGAGGCGGGTTCCAGCATCCTCGCGCCCCGCATCATGGGCCATCACCGCGCGTTCGAGCTTCTGGTGATGGGCGAGCCGTTCACGGCCGAGCGCGCGCGCGAGGCGGGTTTCGTGAATGCGGTCGTTCCGCCGGAGGATCTGGAAGCGAAAGCGCTTGCGGCGGCTCAGGCGCTGGCCGCCAAGCCGCGCGAGGCGGTGCTCATCTCCCGGCGGCTCCTGCGGGGCGATGTCGAGACGGTGAAAACCCGCATCCGCGACGAGGTGCGGCTGTTTTCCGAGCGCATGAAATCACCGGAGGCGCGTCAGGCTTTCGAGGCTTTTCTTCAGAAACCCTGAGGCGATGGCAGTCCAACGAGAACGATAAGGGCAGGGCATGGGAACGCTCACCAACAAGACCATCTTCATCACCGGCGGAAGCCGCGGCATCGGCCTCGCCATCGCGCTGCGCGCCGCGAAGGACGGCGCGAACATCGCCATCGCCGCGAAGACCGCCGAGCCGCATCCGAAGCTTCCGGGCACCATTTACACGGCCGCCGCCGAAATCGAGCACGCGGGCGGCAAGGCGCTGCCCATCCTGTGCGACATCCGCCACGAGGATCAGGTCGAGGCGGCGGTGGCTGAGACCGTGGAGCGCTTCGGCGGCATCGACATCTGCATCAACAACGCGAGCGCGATTTCCCTCACGCCCACCGCGCACACCGACATGAAGCGGTTCGATCTGATGCATCAGATCAACACGCGCGGCACGTTCCTCGTCACGAAGACCTGCCTTCCTCATCTGCAAAAGGCGGAAAACCCGCATGTGCTGATGCTGTCCCCTCCGCTCGACATGAAGGCGAAGTGGTTTGCCCCGCACGTCGCCTACTCCATCGCGAAATACGGCATGAGCCTGTGCGTGCTCGGGATGGCGGAGGAGTTCCGGCCGCACGGCATCGCCGTCAACGCGCTGTGGCCCCGCACCACGATCGCGACCGCCGCGATCGCGAACATCGTTGGCGGCGACAAGATCATGCGCATGAGCCGCAAGGCGGACATCCTCGCGGATGCCGCGCATATCGTGCTGACGAAGCCCTCGCGCGACTTCACCGGAAACTTCTGCATCGACGATACCCTGCTCTGGGAGCACGGCCAGCGCGAATTCGACCATTACCGCATCGACCCGAGCGTGGATCTCGCACCGGACTTTTTCGTGCCGGAGGAGAGCGTTCCGCCCGTTTCGCTCAAGGCGCTCGTTTGAGACCCGCGCGGCGCATGGCGGCGGAGGGCAGGCCGTGACGACCATCTGCGTCACGCACGACGCTTTCCTGCGGCACGACACCGGGCCGTGGCATCCCGAGCGCCCCGACAGGCTGCGCGCCGTCGAGAAGGCCCTGTCGTCGGAGACCTTCCAGAATCTCCATCGCTCTGAGGCCCCGCTGGCCGACCTTTCCGCCATCGCACGCGTTCACCCCGAAGGTTACATCGCGGCGCTGGAGAAGCGCTTGCCTCAAGACGATCTCGTCGCCGTGGACGGCGGCGACACGGTGATCTCGCCGGGAAGCTGGGAAGCCGCGCTCCGGGCGGTCGGCGCGGCGGTCTATGCGGTGGACGAGGTGATGCAGCGGCGGGCGCGAAACGCCTTCTGCGCCATCCGCCCGCCGGGCCATCACGCGGAGCCGGCCCGTGCGATGGGCTTCTGCCTGTTCAGCAACGCCGCCATCGCCGCCGTTCATGCGCAGGCGGTGCACGGCGCGGAACGGGTGGCTGTCATTGATTTCGACGTTCACCACGGCAACGGCACGCAAGCCGCATTCTGGCACCACCGCGACCTGTTCTATGCCTCGACCCACCAGATGCCGCTTTTTCCCGGTACGGGCACGCCAGCCGAGCGCGGTGAGGCCAGCAATATCGTGAACGTGCCGCTGCGCAGCGGCGACGGGAGCGGCCCCTTCCGCGAGGCGTACGAATCCGTCATCTTCCCCGCGCTGCGCCGCCACAAGCCGGACCTTCTCATCATCTCGGCCGGGTTCGATGCCCATCACGCCGACCCGCTGGGAGGGCTCAATCTGGCCGAAAAGGATTTCGAATGGATCACAAAGGCGCTGATCGGCATTGCCGATGAATGCTGCGGCGGCCGGATCGTGTCGGTGCTGGAGGGCGGCTATGATCTGAACGCGCTGGGCAAGTCGGCCGCGGCGCACGTGCAGGCCCTGTGCGAGACATTTTGAGGTGAAACAACCCATGCAGACCAACAGCGCGAAGGACGGAACCATGGCGAAGCAGCCGCGTGATGCCCATGCGGACATCAAGGCGATGACCTTCGAAGCCGCGCTGAAAGAGCTTGAGCAGATCGTGACCCGGCTCGAACGCGGCGATGTGGACCTCGAAGAATCGATCACGATCTATGAGCGCGGCGAGGCGCTGCGGCTTCACTGCGACCAGCTTCTGAAGCGCGCGGAGGCGAAAGTGGAGCGCATCACCCTCAACGCCAGCGGCCAGCCGACCGGAACGGCGCCCCTCGATCCGACTGAATGAAGCCGCGTCGAAACGTCGCTTTCGTCAGGCGCGCTTGACACCTGCTCCCCGGATTTCAGAAAATTTTGCGTGTCCTGAAGCTCAAAAGCGCTTAGGCTTGGCACCCGTGTCAACGGAAGGACCGCGTTAAGGTGACGATCAGCAACAGGTTTCCCCTCCTCGATACGATCCGCACACCCCAAGATCTGCGCAAGCTCCAACCCGAGCAGTTGCCGCAGCTTGCGGATGAACTGCGGACAGAACTGATCGACGCCGTCTCCGTGACGGGCGGTCATCTGGGCGCGGGGCTGGGCGTCGTGGAACTGACCGTCGCGCTCCATTATCTCTTCGATACGCCGCGCGACCGGCTGATCTGGGACGTGGGCCACCAGGCGTATCCCCACAAGCTCCTCACCGGCCGCCGCGACCGCATCCGCACCCTGCGGCAGCCGGGCGGCCTGTCCGGCTTCACAAAGCGCTCCGAAAGCGAATACGACATCTTCGGTGCGGGGCACTCCTCCACCTCCATCTCGGCCGGGCTCGGCATGGCGGTCGCGCGCGACCTGTCCGGCGAAGGAGACGGCAAGCATGTCATCGCGGTGATCGGCGACGGCGCGATGAGCGCAGGCATGG
>CAZNAH010000005.1:19425-40311 GCA_964570735.1 uncultured Hyphomicrobiaceae bacterium
CTCATCGTCATCCTCAACGACAACGACATGTCGATCGCCCCGCCCGTCGGCGCGCTGTCCGCCTATCTCGCGCGGCTGCAATCGTCGGGCACCTACCTCTATCTGCGCGATATCGGCAAGCAGCTCGCGCAGAAGCTGCCGAAATTCTGGGAGAAGCGCGCGGCGCGGGCGGAAGAGTTCACCCGCCATTTCCTGACGCGCGGCACGCTGTTCGAGGAACTCGGCATTTATTATGTGGGGCCGATCGACGGGCATAATCTCGATCACCTGCTGCCCGTGCTGCGGAACGTGCGCGATGCTTCGCTCGGGCCGATCCTCATCCATTGCGTGACGCAGAAGGGCAAGGGCTACGAGCCGGCCGAAGCGTCCGCCGACAAATATCACGGCGTGACCAAGTTCAACGTCATCACAGGCGCGCAGGACAAGGGCAAGGCAGGCCCGCCGAGCTATACCAAGGTCTTCGCGCAGAGCCTCATCCAGGAAGCGCGCAAGGACGACCGCGTCTGCGCCATCACCGCCGCTATGCCGTCTGGCACCGGGCTCGACCTGTTCGAGAAGGAGTTTCCGGACCGCTGCTTCGATGTGGGGATTGCCGAGCAGCACGCCGTGACCTTCGCCGCGGGCCTCGCCGTGGAAGGCTACAAGCCGTTCGCCGCGATCTACTCCACCTTCCTTCAGCGCGCCTATGACCAGGTGGTGCATGACGTCGCGATCCAGCATCTGCCCGTGCGCTTCGCCATCGACCGGGCCGGGCTCGTGGGCGCGGACGGCGCGAC
Organism: uncultured Hyphomicrobiaceae bacterium; assembly: GCA_964570735.1. GTDB lineage: Bacteria > Pseudomonadota > Alphaproteobacteria > Rhizobiales > Rhodomicrobiaceae > CAZNAH01. The sequence continues at coordinate 20,202 of CAZNAH010000005.1, forward strand.
GCATGCGGGCTCCTTCGATCTCGCCTATCTCTGCTGCCTGCCCGATTTCGTGGTGATGGCCGCGGCGGACGAGGTGGAACTGAAGCACATGGTCGCGACCGCCGTGGCCATCGACGACCGGCCTTGCGCCTTCCGCTATCCGCGCGGCGAAGGCTATGGCCTGGAGATGCCCGCCGAGGGCGTTCCGCTCGCCATCGGCAAGGGGCGGGTGCTGCGCGAGGGCTCGGCCGTCGCCATCCTGTCGCTCGGGACGCGGCTGCGCGAGAGCCTGAAGGCGGCCGACAGGCTCGCGGCGATGGGCCTGACGGCGACGGTCGCCGATGCGCGGTTCGCGAAGCCGCTGGACTATGATCTGATCCGCCAGCTTGCTCGGCATCACGAGGTGCTGGTCACCATCGAAGAGGGCGCGAGCGGCGGCTTCGGCAGCCATGTGCTCGAATTCCTCGCGCGCGAGGGAGCGCTCGACCATGGGCTGAAGGTTCGGCCCATGGTTCTGCCCGATGTCTTCATGGACCACGGCAAGCCGGAAGCGATGTACGCCGCCGCGGGGCTCGACGCGGCGGGTATCGTGCGGACCGTGATGGGCGCGCTGGGCCGGGAGGCGGCCAGCCAGGGCGAGACAGCCTGACCGGCCTTGAGCTTGCGCGATGGTCAGCTCATCTGCTGTAGGCCGTTGTATCGGCGGACGACCGGGGCCTGGAAGAAGCCCTGGAAGGTCGGGTCGAACTCATAATAATTGCAGGTGATCTCTTCGCCTTGCGCAATGTCGCGGGTGGCATAGCCCACGTCGAAACGGGTGAAATCCGTATTCGGCTGCTCGCTGTGGTTCATGAAGCGGCCGTTGTCGACTTCAAGAACAATAATTCCAGGCTTATGCAGATGCGGATATCCGTAGCGCGCCACGAAGTCCTGCATATGCAGGGGAAGACTTTCAATATCTCTTTCCGTGAAGAAAACATCGAATTTCGGTTCAAGCTTCCAGACGACGTCGCCGGCTTTAATCGGTTCGGTTGCAAATATACCGACGCCTTCAATAGAGCTGTTTGCGAGATGGGTGCGAACAAGCATCATGGTAGGATGTTCCTGGGTTTTTTAGGAAGACCGTTTCTCTGGGAACTGCCGGTATGATCGGTATGTGCAGGACGTATCTTCAGATTGACACTGATCTGATGGAGCTAATTCTGTATAACGCGTAGATTTTATTCACATTTTTTAGCTCGTGACGGTCATGCATTCACATGGTGCACGTTTCTCAAGAAGAGGCTGAGAAACACATGATCGCGATGATTGCTCCATTTCGGCATCTACGCAATATCATTTTTGGGGTATGAACATCGGCGTGCGCTGCCGTAACTTTGTCGCATTGATGGCGCAGTCAACGAAAAAATAAATATCAGTATTGTCAGATTAAATGAAAATAACATAATGCAAAATTGGGTTTTTGAGTGCAATTATGTTCCGTATGCTATGGTTTTTTGTAGACAAAGATGAGATTTATAATAATTCTGTATTATTGAAATCAGCATCATAAAATCAAATAATATAGTTTTATCAACAAGCGTTGAGCTATGAGTCATATTCAGTTTCTTATCAGCTGTGAAAAGATTTCAATATATTTATTAAATGCTGTTTTGCGGGTCGAAACCATTGCATGGTCTTGCCCTTTCGCACGCGCCATGGTCCTCCCGCAGCTCAAAATTCGGTTGTGCTTGACCTGATATGCAACATAACTTTGCAGCCGGAACCCCTCTCTGTCGTGGCAAACCGGGATGCGTCTCGATAAAGCTCTCGTCGCGCGCGGTCTCGCGCGGACACGTTCGCACGCGCAAGACCTCGTCCTGCGCGGACAGGTGCGAGTCGAGGGCGCGGTCATCGGCAAACCTGCGTTCAATGTTTCCGAAGGGGCCGCCGTCGAGGTCCTCGAATCGGCGGGCTATGTCTCACGCGGGGCGCTGAAGCTGAACGCCGCCCTCGCCGCTTTCGGCTTCCCCGTACAGGGCCGTGTCGCACTTGATGCGGGGGCTTCCACCGGCGGGTTCACCCAGGTGCTTTTGCGCGAGGGCGCGGCGCGGGTCTACGCGGTCGATGTCGGTGAGGGCCAGCTTGATCCCAGCCTGCGCGCCGATCCGCGCGTCGCTGTTTTCGAAAAGACGGATGCGCGCGCGCTGACGGCGGACCTCCTGCCTGGACCGGTCCAGGCGATCACGGTCGATGTCAGCTTCATTTCGCTTTTGAAAGTGCTGCCTGCGGTCCTGTCTCTTGCGGCCCCGGATGCCTGGATGATCGCCCTCATCAAGCCGCAGTTCGAGGTGGGGCCTGCCCATGTCGGCAAGGGCGGCCTTGTCAAGGACGCGGCGCAGAGAGAAGCTGCCGTCGCGCGGGTCAGCGCATGCATCGAGGAGCGCGGCTGGCGGCTGGCAGGGGTCGTGCCGTCGCCCGTTCAGGGTCGCGGAGGCAATGAAGAATATCTCGTCGGAGCAAGCCGCGCGGGCTGAGGCGGCAGAACGCGATCTCGATATCACGCACCTCGGCACTGGCGGCGATGGCATCGCGCAGACCGAGACCGGCGCCGTCTATGTTCCGTTCACCCTGCCGGGCGAGCGGGTCCGCGCGAAGGTGACGGGCGCCCGGGGTGAACTCGTGGCGCTGCTCGCCGCGTCCGACCGGCGGGTCCCGCCGATCTGCCGACATTTCGACGCGTGCGGCGGATGCGCCCTGCAACATGCCTCGGAGGACGACTATGCCGCGTGGAAGACGGATGTGGTGCGCCGCGAACTCGCGCGCGCCGGGCTTGCTCCGCCTACTGGCGAGCTTGTCCGTTTCGAGACGGCGAGCCGCAGGCGCGCGGCGCTCACGGGGGTCAATCGCGGCGGGGCCATCGCTCTCGGCTACCGCGCCGCGCGCAGCGAAACCGTGATCGGCCTCGCCGAATGCCCGGTGCTCCTGCCGGCACTGGCTGGCCTTCTGCCGGGGCTGAAAAGCATGCTGAAAGCGGCGCTCTGCCCCGGTCAGGAGGCGCGGGTTGCGCTGACCGCCGCCGCGAACGGAATTGACGTCGTGGCGGAGGGGCCGCGCCTCGCTTCGCCCCAGTGGAACACGGCGCGTGACCAGCTCGCTCTGCCGGGCGTGATCCGCGCGCAATGGAACGGCGATGTGCTGCTCTTCCGCGAGCAGCCGGTGGTCGCGTTCGGGAGCGCACGCGTCGCGCTTCCCGCGGGGGCCTTTCTGCAAGCCGTCGAGGCCGCCGAGAAGGCGCTGGCCGAGCGGGTCTGCGCATGGCTCGCGCCTGCGGCGAAACGGGGCGCGCTGTGCGATCTTTTCGCCGGTCTCGGCGCGTTCACATTTCCGCTGGCGGCCATGGCGCCCGTTTCGGCCTATGAGGGCGATGGGGAGGCCGTCAGCGCCATGAAGGCCGCCGCCAGGCGCGCTACCGGGCTCAAACCCGTGACCGGCACCCGGCGCGACCTTTACCGGCACCCGCTGAGCGCGCCCGAACTCAACCGCTTCGCCGGGCTCGTGTTCGATCCGCCGCGCGAGGGGGCGGAGGCCCAGGCGCAGATGATCGCCGCGTCGAGCGTGCCGCTCGTGGCGGGCGTCTCGTGCAATCCGGCGACGTTCGCGCGGGATGCGGCCCTGCTCGCAGCAGGCGGCTACGTCCTCGAAGAGGTCGTCCCCTTCGATCAGTTCAGGTTCACGGGCCATGTGGAGCTTGCGGGCCTGTTTCGCCGCGAGGCAACTCGCAAGAAAAAAGGGCGGAGGTCATCCGCCCTTCGCGGCTGAAGCCCGCGAGGCCATCAAGCCTGCGCGCGATGCTCCACCTGGCCTTCGATGATACGGCCGTTCGCACCGCTGCCCTGGACCTTCGTGATCGAAATGGTGCGCGGCTTCATCGCCTCGGGAAGTTCCCGCTTGAGGTCGATGTGCAACAGGCCGTTTTCCAGGGTCGCGCCGGACACTTCCACATATTCGGCGAGCCGGAAGCGGCGCTCGAAATTGCGGGCGGCAATACCCTGGTGGATGTATTGGTGGGTTCTGTCGTCGCCCTTCTTCTCGCCCCGGACGTTCAGCATGCCTTCCTTCACCTCGACATTAAGGTCGCCCTCGCCGAAGCCTGCGACAGCCATCGAGATGCGGTAGGCATTCTCGCCGAGCCGCTCGATGTTATAGGGCGGGAAGCCATTCTCCGTCTCAAGGCCCGACAGTTGATCGAGGACCGAGGCGAGGTGGTCGAACCCGATGGAGGTCTTGTAGAGGGGGGTCAGATCAAGACGTCGCATGTTCCAGTCTCCTTCTTCAAGCGAGCTGAATAAACCTGCCCGGATGGGCCAGGCGTCTCAATTGCAGCCTTTCGGCCTGCGACCGTTGATTTAGTTTTGCTTTATCGCCGTTCAAGGGCCGCTTGAGCGCGGCGAAGGTCTGCTTTAAATGTCGCGCGCATCGCGTCAGGAGGGCCCAAATGCAGGCGAGGCTTGTCAGTACGACACGGAATCCGGTCCCGAGCGGCGCAACGGTCGGTCTGCTCGACTGCAAGGACGGCGTGAAGGTGCGTTACGCCCACTGGCCGTCCACGGCGGAGCCACGCCTCGGCACGGTCTGCCTGCTGCCCGGCCGCGCGGAATTCATCGAGAAATACTTCGAAACGGTCACGGACTTGCGCCGCAGGGGCTTCGCCGTCGCCATCATGGACTGGCGCGGACAGGGCGGATCGAGCCGCCTTCTCTCGAACCCGGCGAAGGGGCACGCCGAGAGCTTCGCCCATCACGACGACGATCTGCGCCGCTTCATGATGGAGATCGTGCTGCCGGATTGCCCGCCCCCCTATTATTGCCTGGCGCATTCGATGGGCGGACACCTCGCTTTGCGCTCGGCCCAGACGCGGGTGTGCTGGTTCGACCGCATGGTGCTCGTCGCGCCGATGATCCGCTTCCTCACACGCGGCGGCGATAATCTGGGCCTGCGCTGCGCCATCGCGGAAGCGGCGACCCTGCTCGGCCTCGGCGACCTTTACGTGCCGGGGGGCGACCGCAAATCGCCCGAGAGCATCCCCTTCAGCGAGAACACCCTGACGTCCGACCCCTTGCGCTATGAGCGCGCCCGCGAAGTGGTGCAGGCCGCGCCTGATCTCGCGCTCGGTTCGCCGACGATCGGCTGGGTGGCGGCCGCCTGCTCGTCCATCAACATGCTCCACTCCATGACCTTCATGGAGGCGCTGCGCGTGCCGACCCTCATCGTCGCGGCGGGTAGCGATCAGCTTGTCTCGACGGACGCGATCGAAATCTTCGCGATGCAAATCAAGAACTGCACGCGCATCGTGATCGCGGGCGCGCGCCATGAAATTCTCCAGGAGCGGGACGAGTTGCGCGAGCAGTTCTGGGCCGCCTTCGATGCCTATGTGCCGGGCTCGGTGCGGCGCACGCGCGAAACGGAGCAGGGCGGGCGAGGCTAGTCGAGCGAATTTGACATTTGAGTCCCGCTTGCAGCCGGGCTCTCTCTCAAGTGTCAAATTCAAAAGCTCCACAGGCATGGATACTTGCTCGTGGTCCTTGTGATTCAGACGTTTGCTACGGCGCGTTCTGCAATGGGAGGCAAACGTCTGAGTCGGACCACGAGCCGGCCGCGCCCGCGTCAGCCATTCAGGATCTCGAGCGCCCGCGCATGCAGGGCGGGGTCGCCGCAAGCGATGACGCGGCCGCCCTTCGCGGCATCGCCGCCGTCCCAGGCCGTCACGATGCCGCCGGCCTTCTCGATGATGGGGATGAGCGGTGCGATGTCGAACGGCTTGAGGCTGGCCTCCACGACGAGGTCGATCTGGCCGAGCGCCAGCATGGCATAGGCGTAGCAATCGCCGCCGAACCGCCGCATCCGCACGGCCTTGGCGAGCGCCTCGAAGCGCGGCACCTCCTGCGCGTTGAACATGTCGGGCGTGGTCGCGGCCAAGGTCGCCTGATCGAGGCTGGGGCAAGGGCGGGTGCGGCAGCGCCTCAGTTCACCGCGCGCCCCGCGAAACCAGGAGGCGCTGTCGTCAGACCACACCCGCTCGCCCGTATAGGGCTGGTCCATGACGCCGAGCACGGGCCGCCCGCCCTCGTTCAGGCCGATGAGCGTGCCCCACAGCGGCAGCCCCATCACGAAGGCGCGTGTGCCGTCAATGGGATCGACGATCCAGACGTGCTCCGCGCCCTCGTTGCGGGGCGGGAATTCCTCGCCGATCACGCCGTGCCCGGGAAACGCGCGCTCGATCATCGCGCGGATGGCGGTTTCCGCCTCGCGGTCCGCCAGCGTGACAGGATCGTAAAGGTCGCCGCCCTTATGATCGGCCTCCGCGAGATTGCGGAAATGCGGCAAGATGGCCTTGCCCGCGGCGTTCGCCATGCGGTGAGCGTGATCGAGATAGGTCTCGAAGCTTGCGGTCACGGGACGGCTCTCTTATGTCTCGCCTGCCTCATGACGCACCGGGCGCAGGACAGCCGTTAGGCAGTACCGGGATATGTTTCGGTAATGTTCTGTATTTCCGATGTTTTGCCGTGCAGTTTGTGGCTCATTTGCATCAACAAGAGGCGCGGCAGAACATCGCAAAATCAACGGCTTGAAAATTGTGCGCTGCGGTGCGATATTAGTGCGGTGCGATATTCGCGTTTCGTGAATATCGCTGCCCTCCTTGGGCGTTTCCTCCCTAGACTTGGGGCCGTTCAAATCTTTGACGGCCCTCTTTTTTTGCCCGAAGCTCATCCGCGCCAGTCCGGTCTCATTCGGCTGCCGTGCGATAGCCGCCCGCAAGCGCGGGGAGATCGTTGACGATCATCTGCGTGAGCCGCGCCAGGTCCCGTTGAACGGAATTGAAGCTCGGCAGGCGCTCGAATGTCACCTCGTTCATATAAAGGCTGCGGTCGATCTCAAGCTGAAGCGCGTGGATGCCCTGGTCCGGCCGGCCGTAATGCTCGGTGATGAAGCCGCCCGCATAGGGCTTGTTGAGCGCGACCTTGTAGCCGAGGCCCTTCAACTGGCTTTCGACCGCGTGCGTGACTTCCGGCGCGCAGGATGTACCGAAGCGGTCGCCGAGCACGAAATCGCACCATGAGCCCCGGTCGATCTCCTGGGAGGGCATCGAATGGCAATCGATGAGGAAGGCCATGCCGAAGCGCTTCCGGGTCGCTTCGAGCAAACCACTGAGCGCCGCGTGATAGGGCTTGTAGAGGCGCTCGATGCGCATGAGGCCCGCATCCACAGAAAGGGGCTTCCGGTAGATTTCCTCCTTGTCGTTCACGATCCGCGCGATCGTGCCGAGCCCGCCCATGGCCCGCAGCGACTGCGTGTTCGCGAAAGCCGGGAGATTGCCCCGGAACAGCACGGGATCGAGCTCATAGGGCTCGCGGTTGATGTCGAGATAAGCGCGGGGGAAATGCGCATGCATCAGGACCGCGCCCTGCCAGACCGTCGCCGAAAACAGCTCCTCCACATAGGCGTCCTCGGATTTTCGCAGCGCCTGCGGCGAAAGACGGGACGCTTCGAGGAGAACGGAGGGATAGACGCGGCCGCTGTGGGGAGAATTGAAAATGATCGGAGCGGACTGGCGCGTCGCGCCGAGGATGGAGAACGGTGGAGACAACTCCGCCGCGATGCATGCAGCTTCTCTATCGGGCATCGTTCAGGTTTTCGGACGTCGGAAGCCGCAAGGCGGCATTGCACACGAATGTCTCAGAAACGCGCGTCCTGCGCAATATGCGATCCATCGGCATGGAGCGCGCGTTTCTTAACGGGTGAGCGGGATGAGGTAATAGGCTGAGCATGCGGACTTTCCTTGAGCATTCCGGGGGGGCGGACAGATGACCGAACCTGACGCAAACGGCGCGGTGATCGTCTGGTTCCACCGCGACCTGCGCCTTTCGGATCACCCGGCCCTGCATGCGGCGGCGGAGACGGGCAAGCCGGTCATCCCCGTCTACATCCTCGACGACGAAACGCCGGGAGACTGGAAGCTCGGCGGGGCGAGCCGGTGGTGGCTCGCGCAGTCGCTGCGCTCGCTTGCGGCGGACCTTGCGCGTCTGGGATCGCGGCTCATCCTGCGGCGGGGCCGGGCCGACGAGGTGCTTCCCGAGATCGCGCGGGAAACCGGCGCAGGCGCTCTCCACTTCACGCGGGGGTACGAGCCGTTCCAGCGCGCGCTCGAAGACCGGCTGCAAACCGTAACGGGCGAAGCGGGCGTCGCCTGCCGCCGTTTCGCAGGGCACGTCATCTTCGAGCCGGACCGGCTCTTCAACAAGGCGGGCGAGCCGTTCCGTGTCTATTCGCCGTTCTTCCGGGCGGCGTCAGCCCAAGGGGCATCGCGGCGGCCGCTGCCTGCGCCGGGCCGTCTTCCCCCTCCCCAGCGATGGCCGCGCTCGGACAGCCTCGAAAGCTGGCGTCTCGAACCGGCGAAGCCCGATTGGGCCGGCGGACTTCGCGCGGCCTGGACCTGCGGCGAGACAGCGGCCCACGCGCGCCTGCATAATTTCCTCGAAGGCATGCTGCCGCGCTATGCCGCCCTGCGCAACGAACCCGGCACCGATGGCACATCGCGGCTTTCGCCTCACCTCGCATTCGGCGAAATCAGCCCCAACCAGATCTGGCACGCCGTGCTCGCGGAAGCGGAGAAGGCCCGCAAGCCGACGCTGGGCGAGACCTATCTCAAGGAAATCGCCTGGCGGGAATTTTCCTATCACCTGCTGTTCCATTTCCCGCATCTGCCCGAAGAGCCGTTCCGCCCTGAATTCGCGGGCTTCCCCTGGACGACGAACGCCGCCCGCCTCGCCGCCTGGCAGAAAGGCCGTACCGGCTACCCCATTGTCGACGCCGGAATGCGCCAGCTCTGGCACACCGGATGGATGCACAACCGCGTGCGCATGATCACGGCATCCTTCCTCATCAAGCACCTGCTCGTCCACTGGAAGACGGGCGAGGAATGGTTCTGGGACACGCTGGTCGATGCCGACCTCGCGAACAACGCCGCAAGCTGGCAGTGGGTGGCGGGCTCCGGCGCGGATGCAGCCCCTTATTTCCGGATTTTCAACCCTTTCCTGCAAGGCGAGAAGTTCGATCCGCGCGGCGAGTATGTCCGCCAATGGGTGCCCGAACTGGCGCGGCTGCCCGACGCCTTCGTGCATCGCCCGTGGGAGGCGCCGGAACTCGTCTTGCGCGAAGCGGGTATCAGGCTCGGCGAGACCTATCCCGAGCCGATCGTCGATCATGGGAAGGCACGAGAGCGCGCGCTCGCCGCGTTCGAGGCGATCAAGAAAGCGGGCTGAGGCCCGCCCCGCCGTATGACCCCGCCCTCGTCCGGCTTGCCAAGCGCGGCCCGAGCCTCCATCATGCGCAGGCTTTACGCCAATGAAAATTAAGGAAACGCCATTTGCCTGCGACGGCACTTTCGCCCGTCCCCGATCTGCCGACCGAGGCTCAGCCGCGCGCATTCTCGGCCGGGGCGGAGGTCTTGTGCGATGCGGCGCTCGATGAAGCGGCCCGGCTGATCGCGACGGCCCGGACACCGCTCATCCTCCTGTCGTGCGACAGCGCGGCCACGCTTGCCGCGCTTCGTCTCGCCGAAGCCTGCCGCGCGATCGTTGATGTGATGCAGAGCGAGGCCCTCGCCCGGGAGGTGCAGGCGATGCAGGGGCGCGGCGGCTACTGGACGACGCAGCGAGAGGCGTTCGCGCGCGCCGATGTCGTGCTGATCGCCGGCGGCCGTGCAGCGGAGCACACATTCACGCGGACGCTGCAAGACACGGAAGCTGCGTTGACGGGTGCGCGCCGGGACATCCTGAACCTTGCCGAGATGCCCGGCCCGTGCGGCGGCAAGAGCATCAAGCCACGGATCGCCCTTCTAGGCGCGCTGGTCAAGCCCAACCGCGCGCCGCCGTTCGAAGCGCCCGGCTATGCGGAAGCGCGCGCTTTCGCCGGCCGGCTGGCCGCTGCGAAATTCGGCGTTGCGCTCTGGTCGCCGGAGGATCTCGACAGCCTCGACATCGCGGGGCTGATGGCGCTCGTCGATACGCTGAACGCCGCGACGCGCTTCACGTCGCTGAGCCTGCGCCCTGCCGGCAACGGTTGGGGCATCACGCAGATCATGCTCGCGCAGTGGGGCGTGCCGCCGCGCTCGCGCTGGCTGGGGCATGCCGCCGGGCACGATCCGTGGCGCTATGGCGCGCCGCGCTTGACGCGCGCTGGCGAGGCGGACGCCATCGTGGCGGTGTCCTCCTTCGGCGCGGCTTTCCATGGGCTTGTCCCGGAGCGGACGATCGCGTTCGCGCCGGATGCGGGGCCGGGAACCGCCCGCATCGCGATCCCCGTCGGCCGGCCGGGGGTCGATCATGCCGCGACATGGTATGACGAGGGCAGGGATGCCGTCGTCGATCAAGGGCCGGCGGGGCCAGCGGGCCAGCCATCAGCGGCCGATCTGCTCGCCAGCCTTGCCCGGCGCCTTGGAGCGCGCGCGCTATGATCCGGCTGAAGGGCGGCCGCATCGTGGACCCCGCGCACGGACGCGACGAGGTCGGCGACCTCTACATCGAGGCCGGGCGCATCGCCGCGCCGCCGCCCGACAGATCCGCCGTGACGGAAACCTATGATGTCGGCGGCAAGGTCGTCATGGCGGGCGGCATCGACATTCACTCGCACATCGCGGGCGCCAATGTGGGCGCGGCGCGGCTGCTGCTCGCGGAGCGGCATGACGGCGTGCCGGTGGCGGATGCGCTCGCGCGCGGTGCGCTGCCGACGAGCCATGAGACGGGACGGCTTTATGCCCGCATGGGCTATACCACCGTCGTCGAGCCTGCGATGACCCCGCAAGGCGCGATCCAGACGCAACTCGAACTGAGCCTCATCCCCTCTATCGACCGGGCGGCGCTCGCCGTGCTCGGCAACGACGATTTCGCCTTGCGTGCCATGCGGCAGGGGGAAGCCTCCGCGTTGCAGGATTATGTGGCGCGCGCCGTCTCCGCGACAAAGGCCGTCGGCGCGAAGGTCATCAATCCGGGCGGGGTGGCCGCCTTCAAGGAGAACATCCGCAGCTTCGATCTCGATGACGAGGTGCCCGCCTATGGCGTCACCTCGCGCGGCATCATCGAGGCGATGCAGAACGCAGTCCACGGCGCGCGGCTCGACCATCCGGTGCACCTCCACTGCAACAATCTCGGACTGCCGGGCAACGCCGAAACCGCAGTCGCCACCATCGAGGCGGCGCAGGGCAGGCGCCTGCATCTCACCCACCTGCAATTCTACAGCTATGGCACATCGAAGCGCGGCGGGCTCACCTGCGAAGCGGGCCGAGTGGCGGAGGCCGTCAACGCGCACAAGAATATCAGCATGGATGTCGGGCAGGTGATGTTCGGCCCCACGGTGACGATCTCGGCGGACGTGCCGCGCCAGTTCGCCGCGCGGGGCATGGCGCGGCCCCGGAAGTGGATCATCGCGGACGCCGAGGGCAACGGCTTCGGCATCGTGCCCTACACCTACAGCGAGGCGAACAAGGTCAGCGTCCTTCAATGGGCCATGGGGCTCGAACTGTTCCTGCTCGTCGATGATCCCTGGCGCGTGTTTCTCACCACCGATCACCCGAACGGCGCACCGTTCACCACCTATCCGCAGATCATCCACCTGCTGATGGACGCCGATGAGCGCGCGCGCTGGATGGAGCGGATGCCAAAATCCGCGCTGCGCACCAGCCTTCTGCCCGGCCTCCGTCGGGAATATACGCTCGCCGAGATCGCGGTCATCACGCGCGCCGCGCCCGCACGCCTTTACGGCTTCCGGGATCGCGGGCATCTCGCGCCCGGCGCGGTTGCCGATATCGCGGTCTACGAGGAGCAGCGCGACAAGGCGCGCATGTTCGCGGCCGCGTCGCTGGTCTTCAAGGACGGCGTGCTCATCGTCCGCGACGGCGAGCCGCAAGCCTTGCGCTATGGGCGGACGCTTTATGCGAGCCCCGGCTTCGACGCGCAGATCGAGGCGCGGCTTTCGAAGTTCTACGAGACAACATACGGCGCTTCGCCGTCGCTGTTCGCCGTCCCGGACGGCTTCGCCCATGCGCCCGAGACCTTCGCCGAGCGGCCATGTTCAACTTTCTGAAGCGCCACAGGAGCACGGGCCATGTGCCGCGCGCGGGTTTTGCGGAGGGATCGCGCATGCCGGAGCCTTCAGCCGTCGTCGCGATCGACGACACCTTCGCGGAAGCCTTCGGCATGGTGGCGACCGGCCTCATCGTCACCGCGCCGACGGACGCATGGGCGATGGAGGCCGCGCGGGTCGCGACGGGCTTCGCAACCTCGGTCATCGGCTGCGGCGTCGAGGCGGGAATCGACCGCAGGCTGCCTGCCGACGAGACGCCCGACGGGCGGCCCGGCGTGCGCATCCTCCTGTTCTGCGTCTCGCACGATGCGCTGCAAAAACAGGTGGATGGGCGCGCGGGCCAGTGCATCCTCACCGCGCCGGGCACGGCCTGTTTCGCGGGCGTCGCGCCTACGGACTATCCGATCAAGCTCGGCGCGCATCTGCGCTATTTCGGCGACGGGTTCCAGTCCTCAAAGCTCATCGGCGAGCGCCGCTACTGGCGCATCCCCGTGATGGACGGCGAATTCCTGTGCGAGGATGAAAGCTGGGCCGTGGCCGATGCGGTCGGAGGGGGCAACCTCATTCTGCTCGGGCGGTCGCGCGAAGCGGTGCTCGCCGCAGCGGAGGCTGCCGCCAAAGCGATTGCGGATGTGCCGGACGTCATCCTGCCGTTTCCCGGCGGGCTCGTGCGCTCCGGCTCGAAGGTCGGCTCGAAATACGCCTCCATGATCGCATCCACGAACGAAGCTTTCGCGCCGACGCTGCGCGCGCAATCCGCGACCGCGCTGGAGCCGGACGTCGCCTCGGTGCTCGAACTCGTCATCGACGGGCTTTCGGCGAACGCGGTCGCGGAGGCGATGCGGGCGGGACTCGCGGCTGCGCGCGCGCAGGACGGCGGGCTCGTGCGGATCACCGCCGGGAATTATGGGGGCAAGCTCGGCCCCCACCACTTCCATCTGCGGGATCTCACGGCATGACTGCGCTGACCTTCAGGATGCGCGGCGCGCCGCCCTGCCGCCTTGACGTCTCCGCGCTTCTGCCCGGCCGCCTCAGCGGTATGAGCATAGCGGGCCTCGCGCGTGTCGCTCTCGCGCGGGGCCGCGAGCCGGTTCTGGCTGGAGACGTGTTCGAGATCAGCGGCGATGATCCGGCTCATATCCACTTCGTCGGCGATTGCAGCGCCGTGGACTTCATTGGCGCGGGCCTCGATGGCGGCCGCATCACGGTGGACGGCCCGGCCGGGGCTTATGTCGCGGCGGGCATGTCGCGCGGCGAGGTGTTCGTGGCGGAGAACGCGCAAGCCTATGCGGGAGCCTCCATGTCGGGAGGATCGCTGCGCATCCGGGGAAACGCGGGGGATCGTCTTGGCGGCGCGCGCACCGGCGAGACGGCGGGCATGCGCGGCGGACGCATCCATGTTGCGGGCGGGGCTGGCGAGGGCGCGGGCCATCGCATGCGGCGCGGCCTCATCGTCATCGAGGGCGATTGCGGACCGGCGGCCGGCAGCGAGATGATCGCGGGCACGCTCGTGATTTTAGGGCAGGCCGGCGCTCATCCGGGGTTTCTCATGCGGCGGGGCAGCATCCTCCTTGGCCGGCAGGCGGAGCTTCTTCCGGGCTTCCTCGACGCTGGCGTGCACGACTTCGCATGGCTTCGCGTGCTGGAGCGGCATCTGGCCGCGACTGGGCTGAACCTCGCGGATCGCCTCACGTCCAGGGCGCGCCGTTACGCGGGCGACATGGCCGCGCTCGGCAAGGGCGAAATCCTCATGCTTGCCAGATAGCGCCCGGAGCGCCTAATGCTCGGGAAAGATGGGCCATTCGCTTTGGGAGGATGCCGCCATGACACGGGAGCCCGGCAAAAGCCGCGAGAGCGCGCCCACCGATCCGCGCGTGCAGGCGGAAATCCTGTCCGAGGCGCTTCCCTACATGCAGCGCTATGACAGGGAGACGGTCGTCATCAAATATGGCGGCCACGCGATGGGGGATGCCCGCCTTGCGGAGAGTTTCGCGCGCGATGTCGTGCTTCTGGAACAGTCCGGCCTGAAACCCGTCGTCGTGCATGGGGGCGGTCCGCAGATCGGCGCGCTCCTCGAAAAGCTGAACATCAAGAGCGAGTTCGCGGGCGGGCTGCGCGTGACCGATAAGCCGACGGTCGAGGTGGTCGAGATGGTGCTCGCAGGCACGATCAACAAACAGATCGTGTGCGACATCAACCGCTTCGGCGGCAAGGCGTGCGGCATTTCCGGCAAGGATGCGGGCCTCGTGACCGTGCGCAAACTGACGCGCACCGAGCGCGATCCCGCCTCCAACATCGAGCGCGTGATCGACCTCGGCTTCGTGGGCGAGCCGGAAACGGTCAACCCCCGAATCGTCGAGGTCCTCGCCGCGAACGACTTCATTCCCGTGATCGCGCCCATCGGCGTATCGAGCGAAGGCGTCACCTACAACATCAACGCCGACACCTTCGCGAGCGGGGTCGCGGCCGCGCTCAAGGCCAAGCGCCTGCTTCTGCTGACCGATGTCCCCGGCGTCCTCGACAGGGACAAGGCGCTGATCAGCCGGCTGACCGCCAGCGAGGCGCGCGCGCTGATCGCAGACGGCACGATCTCGGGCGGCATGATCCCCAAGGTGGAAAGCTGCCTCAAGGTCATCGAGGCTGGCGTCGAGGGCGTCGTCATCATCGACGGACGGGTGCCGCATGCGGTCCTTCTGGAACTTTTCACGGAACATGGGGTCGGAACCCTGATCGAGCGGGATTCGTGACCGAATTCATGCAAGCTCTGCCGGGGAAAAGCTGCTTTGCCGCGGATTGCCTCTCGCATGCCGCATTCTTTGGGTTTTCGGACGTCTTGAATGGGAGGTGAACGGCTGTGCCATCGTCTTTTCCGGGCAGGATGAACCGAAGCCCGTCTCTGTCGAGCGTTGCGGCGGCGTCGCTCCTTGCGCTCGTTGCGGCGGGACAATTCGTCGCGGCACCCCATGTGCGGGCCGAACTGGCGGGCTTTCCCGAAAAAGCCGCGGCGCCGGCCCAGCCCGCTCCTGTAGCCCCTCCGCCCGCGCAGGCTCCCGCCGCCGCTCCTCCGAAGCCCGTCATCGTCGATGCGTCCAAGGCTCAGCAGCGCGCGCAGAACCGCACGAAGCCGAAGCGCGCGCGCGATAAGAACGAGGCGAAGATGGACGCCGAGCAGGCGCGCGAGCTTTACCGCCGCCGCCAGCGCCGTCTCCAGGAGATCGCCACGGAGCAGAAATCCCTGACCCGCGACACGCGGCTTCTCGCATCCGACCGCGCCCGGATGCAGGATAGGCTGATCGAGACCGCGCGCTCGATCCGGGTGGCCGAGCGCCGCCTGATCGACATCGAGGACCGCTTGAAGAAGGCGCGGGTCGATGTGGCCGAGCGCCGCAAGACGCTGATCGCCCGCAGTGCGGAAATGTCCGAGCTGTTCGCATTGATGCAGCGCATGAGCCGGAACCCGCCGCCCGTGATGATCACGCGCAGCGGCGATGCGTTCAAGATGATCCGCAGTGGTATGGTTCTCGCCAACTTCTATACCGATGTCGAAAAGCTTGCCGCGCAAGTTTCGTCCGAGGTTACGCGGCTTGACAGCGCCGTGCAGGAAGCCGAGGCGCAGGAGCAGAAACATCGCATCGAGCAGGCCGAATACGGGCGGCTGAAATCGCAGATCGACCTGCTTCTCATCGAGAACCAGGAGCAGCTCAAGGAAAACAAGGAGCGCATGGAAGCCCTCAAGAGCGCCGCGAAACTTCACACCGCCGCGTTAAAGGACTTGAAGGACATTGTGCCCAAACTGGATCAGGAAGTGGCGCAGCGCTCCGAGCTCGGCGCGTATGAGAGGGATCTGCGGGCGGCCCAGCTCACGCCCGACGCGCAGAAAGTCTCGCTCGTCCAGCCGGGGCGGATGAAGCCGTCCATCCCCTTCGCGCAGGCCAAGGGGCTATGCCCTCTGCCGGCGGAAGGAAAGATACTTGTCAAGTTCGGAGAAGAGGCGGACGGCGTCGAGTCCAGCGGATTGCAGATCAGGACAAGACCTGGCGCGCAGGTCACGTCGCCTACGGACGGTTGGATTGTTTATGCAGGAGAATTCCGGGCTTACGGGCAACTCTTGATTATTAATGCCGGTGGGGGATATCATATTCTTCTAGCGGGAATGGAACGAATTCAGGCCGAGGTTGGCCAGTTCGTTCTGGCCGGCGAACCTGTCGCATCGATGGGAGGGATGCTCCAGGCCCGCGCGAAAGACACGCCGGTAAAAGACCCAACTCTCTACGTCGAATTCCGTAGAGATCAGCAACCGATCGATCCTGCCCCCTGGTGGTCAGCGGGCGGCGGAAAAGGTTAAGAAAGCACGATGCGCAAATCGGAACTCGCACTCGGTACCCTTCTCATCCTGTCCGTCTTTGCATCGAGCCTTTTCATCCTCCAGTCCACTCGGAACGACGAAGCGGCCGCGGCAAATTCGGATATCTACAAGCAACTCGACCTGTTTGGGGACGTGCTTGAGCGCGTTCGGGCGGAATATGTCGAGAAGCCGGATGACGGGAAACTCATCGAGTATGCCATCAACGGCATGCTGAGCGGGCTGGACCCGCACTCAAGCTACCTTACGGCCAAAGACTTCCAGGACATGCAGGTGCAAACCCGCGGGGAGTTCGGCGGACTGGGCATTGAGGTGACGATGGAAGACGGCGTGATCAAGGTCATCTCGCCGATCGAGAACACGCCCGCGGAGAAGGCCGGCATCATGGCCGGCGATCTCATCACGCACCTTGACGGGGAGTCGATCCAGGGTCTCACGCTCAGCGAAGCGGTGGACCGGATGCGCGGACCCGTCGAATCGCCCATCACGCTCACGGTTCTCCGCAAGGGCATGGCTGCGCCCTTCCAGAGGAGGATCATCCGCGACGTTGTCCGCATCAATCCGGTGCGCCACAACGCGGAGGGGGATATCGGATATATCCGGATCAAGACCTTCCAGAGCGAGCAGACCTACGAATATGTGAAGCAGGCGGTCGACGACCTGAACCGGACGCTTGGCGACAAGCTCAAGGGCTACATCATCGACCTCAGGAACAATCCTGGCGGTCTTCTCGATCAAGCCATCTCCATCTCGGACGCGTTCCTCGACAAGGGGGCCATCGTGCTGACCAAGGGGCGCAATCCGAACGAGACGCAGCGCTCGAACTCGCGTCCGGGCGACATCACGAACGGCAAGCCCATCGTGGTGCTGATCAACGGCGGCTCGGCCTCGGCTTCCGAGATCGTGGCGGGCGCTCTTCAGGACCACAAGCGCGCGCAGGTCGTGGGCACCCGTTCCTTCGGGAAAGGCTCGGTGCAGACCATGATCCCGCTCGGCGGCAATGGCGGCATCCGTCTGACGACGGCGCGCTATTACACGCCGGCCGGCCGCTCGATCCAGGCGACGGGCATCGTCCCGGAGTTCATCGTGGAGCAGGAGCTGCCCGAGGAGATGAAGCAACTCGCGCTCGTCCCCCGCGGCGAGGCCAGCCTCCGGGGGCACCTCAAGAGCGAGGGCAGCGAGGAATCGAACGGAAGCTCGTCCTACATTCCGAAAGAGAAGGAAAAGGACCTCCAGCTCAAGTTCGCGATCGACCTGCTGAACGGCGTCGCGCCGGCAGTCGCGCTGCGCAAGGTGGAGAACGCGTCCGTTCCGGCCGGCACTCCGCCCGCGGCCAACTAGTGTTGCGCATCTGACGCTTGGTTGCCTACCGAGCCGCAAGTAGGAACCAAGCGTCAGATGCAAAAGCAACACGAGAAGCTGAGGACAGGCCATGACATGAGGCCGGCGATGCGTTGCGTCGCCGGCCTTGTTCGTTTATCGACGGGGCTTGAGGGGCGTGCGTTGCTTGAACTGACGCGGAAAGGGCTATCATGAAAGCGCTGATCGTGACTGCCACGCTTTTCTTCGGGCTGGCCGCCTCCGCCGCGGTCTATTTCGCAGTGTCGGACGGCGGCGCCACCTACGACATGAAGCTCGTGCTTCCCGTGGATACCCGCCAGATGCCCGCCGTCGCGCCGCCGCCGCAGGTGGAGGGCGCCGCGAACGCCGAACCGGCCCCGGTCGTCGCGGGGCGGGCGGAGACGCCGGAGGAACTGCGCGAGCCCGAGGCGCTCGTCAGCACGCGCTCCTTCCAGTTCGAGCCGGACGAAGCAGACCCGGGCGAGCCCGCGGCGACGCAGGACGGACGGAACTGAGGCCATTAACATGAGCGGGATCGAAGCCGGCGCGGCCAACATCGCGAACCTGCCTTATCGCCCCGGCGTCGGCATCGTCGTGCTGAACGGCGCGCGCAACGTCTGGGTCGGGCGCCGCTGCGAGGATCTCGTCGCGCAGGAACTCACGCATCGCTGGCAGATGCCGCAGGGCGGGATCGACCCCGATGAAGACCCGCGCGCCGCAGCCTTGCGCGAACTTTGGGAAGAGACCGGCATCCGCAGCGTCGAACTCCTCGGCGAAAGCGACTGGATCGCCTACGATCTGCCTCCGGAAGCGGTCGGCAAGGCCCTGGGAGGCCGGTATCGGGGCCAGCGGCAGAAATGGTTCGCGGCGCTGTTTTCCGGCGATGACGGCGAGGTCGATCTCGCTTGCCACGGCTCGCCGGAATTCGACGCCTGGCGGTGGGCCGATCCTGGCGATCTGCTCGACCTCGTGGTGCCGTTCAAGCGCGCGGCTTACGCGCAGGTTCTGCGCACCTTCGCGCCCTTTCTGACGCCGCGCTGAGCCTCCCTTAACCTCACATCGCCATGCGAATGTTCGCAACCCGCGCAAACTGCCGCAGGCAGTTGCAAACGGCAAAGCCTCTGTGCTAGACGGCTTGCGAGGCGTTCGCCGGGCTCAAATCCGGACAATTCACCTTGTCTTCGAGAGGCTTTTGCGCAAAAACGCGCTTGAGCCAAAATGTCCATTTATTGATGGGTTGTGCAGGTGGCAGTCACACGCGCTGAAACATCCGCCGTCGCTGAGCGGTATGCCAATGCCCTCTTCGAGTTGGCGCAGGAGCAGAAGGCGCTCGATGCGGTGAACGCGGCGCTGGAGCGCTTTCTCGAACTGCTCAAGGTCAGCTCCGATTTTCAGCGTCTGGTGCGCAGCCCCGTTTTCTCGGCGTCGGAACAGCGCGAGGGTCTCGACGCGGTTCTGAAAAAAGCCCAGATCACGGGCCTCGCCCGCGATTTCCTGCTTGTGCTGTCCGGGAACCGCCGCCTGTTCGTCGCGGAAGACGCGATCCGGGCGTTCCGTGCGCGCCTGGCGCGGGAGCGCGGCGAAATCGACGCCCTTGTCACGACCGCCGTCCCTCTGAACGCGACGCAGCGCCAGACCCTGATCGACACCCTGCGCGAGAAAACGGGGCGCACGCCGAAGCTGGACGTGCAGGTCGATCCCAGCATTCTCGGCGGCCTGATCGTGAAGGTGGGCAGCCGCATGGTCGATACGTCGATCCGTACCAAATTGAACAACCTTAAAGTCGCGATGAAAGAGGTCGGCTGATGGATATCCGGGCATCGGAGATTTCCTCCATCCTCAAGGAGCAGATCAAGAATTTCGGCCAGGAGGCTGAGGTCTCGGAAATCGGGCAGGTGCTGTCCGTCGGCGACGGGATCGCGCGCGTCTACGGCCTCGACAACGTTCAGGCCGGCGAGATGGTCGAGTTTCCCGGCGGCATCCGGGGCATGGCGCTGAACCTCGAAGTCGACAATGTCGGCGTGGTGATCTTCGGCGACGACCGCTCCATCAAGGAAGGCGACACCGTGAAGCGCACGGGCGCCATCGTTGAGGTGCCGGTCGGCAAGGGACTGCTCGGCCGCGTCGTCGACGGTCTCGGCAACCCGATCGACGGCAAGGGGCCGATCCAGTTCGAAGAGCGCCGCCGCGTGGACGTGAAGGCCCCCGGCATCCTCCCGCGCGAGAGCGTGAAGGAGCCGATGCAAACGGGCCTCAAGGCCATCGACGCGCTCATTCCGATTGGGCGCGGCCAGCGCGAGCTGATCA
>CAZNAH010000006.1:0-13826 GCA_964570735.1 uncultured Hyphomicrobiaceae bacterium
CAGAGGCTGGCGTCGACCGACTTCCAGACCGCTGTCGAGCCGTCGCTCCGGCGCACCAGCCCGTCATCGAGGGCCATCGCGATGGTGAACGCCTTGAACACGGAGCCGAATTCATAAGTATCGGTCAGGACACGATTCTGCCGGTTGGGCAGGATGGCCTGATCCCGCTGGTTCGGGTCGAAATCCGGAAGCGAGGCGGACGCGAGAATTTCGCCGGAACGCACATCCATGACAAGGCCGAACGCCGCCTTCGCCCTGTAGCGCTCCACGGCTTGCCGCAGTTCCTCCGTGAAGGCGTGCTGCACGCCGAGGTCGATCGAAAGCCTGACGGCCGGGCGGTCGCCGGTCGAAGCGTTCGTCAGCCATCCGTCAGGCTGCGCGTCGATATGGCGCTCGATGCCGCCCAGCCCGCGGTTATCCACATCTGTCACGCCCAGCACATGCGCAGCGGCGTGCCCCGCCGGATAGACGCGCTGGCGTTCCGGGATGAGATGAAGGCCGGGCAGACCGCGCCGGTGAACCATCTCAGCCTGGCGGGGCGTCAGGCCGCGCTTGATCCACTCGAACCGGCTTTTGCTGCGCAGCTTGATGAGCAGTTCCCTGATGCTGAGATCGGGAAAGAGCGCCGCGATTTTCTCCGCCGTCTCATCCACATCGACGACATGGGCGGGGTCGGCATAAAGCCAGTAGACCCTGATGTCGGTCGCGAGGATGCGGCCGTTGCGGTCTACGATGTCGGGGCGGCTCATCGCGTGCTGGATCGGAACGGACGCGGCGAGGCTCGCAGGGGGCGCTTCCGCAACCCCATATGCCATCAGCTTGCAGAATGTGATGCCGAACGCGACGAGGAAAACAGCCCTCAGCCCGAAGAAGGCGAAGCGGGCGTTGTGCCCGATGCTGCGCGCGCTCAGCCCCTCGCGCAGATGGATGTGGACGCGATCGCGGAACGGCATGGCGGAACCATCACCGGCTTTGAGAGGCGGATGCCGGCGCCGTTGCGCGATCAATGAGGGCCGCTATGCCGTCGGTGCGGGACGGACTCTGCGTCTGCGCGATTTCCGGACGCCAGGTTTGCCCGGACGTCGGCATCACGGCGCTGAGCGGCAGGGTCTGGGCCGGGCTGACCGGCTCGAATTTGAGGATGGAGCGGGCCATGGTGTCGATGCGGCCGGGCCGGCTCAGATGGCTGACCTCCGCCCGCATCAGCGCGACGAAATCGCTTTGATCCTGGATCTCGCCCGCAATCTTCGCGGCCTGATCTTCCAGCGCCTTGGTCTGAAGCTTCAGATCATAGTTGAAGACGACGAGGCCGACGAGAAATCCGAACGTGACGAGACAAAGCGTACGCATCAACGCTGATCCTTCTGGCGCGATTTCTTTGAACGTAGTCGCGAACGGTAAAAAATGGGTTGGCCGGGACATCGCACTTGTCTGCATCATGGCTGAGACGGCCAGGGCGGGGCGGCGGTGCGCACGCCCCAGCGCAGGCGCGCGGAGCGGGCGCGCGGGTTGGCTTCGATCTCGGTCTCGTCCGGCGCAATCCCGCCCGCATCCCGCAGTGCGAAGGTCGGGGCCTGAGCCTGTTCCACTTCGGGCTGGAAGCGGGACACGCCCTTCGTCTTGCCGGACCGTTCGGCCAGAAAACGCTTCACAACCCTGTCCTCCAGCGAATGAAAGCTCACCGCCAAGAGCCGTCCGCCTGGGCAGAGCACACGCTCGGCGGCCGCGAGACCGCGCTCAAGCTCGCCGAGTTCGTCATTCACGAACAGGCGCAGGGCCTGAAAGGTGCGCGTCGCGGGATGCTTCGCCTCGTCGAAGCGGCGGCCGAGCACGCGCGCGACGATCTCGGCGAGCTGGCCCGTGCGGGTGATCGGCGCTTCCGCCCTGGCGCGCACGATGGCTGCCGCGATCGCCCGCGAGCGGCGCTCCTCGCCAAGCCGGTAAAGGATGCCGGCGATCTCGTCTTCAGGATAGGTGCTGACGATGTCGGCGGCACTTTCCCCCTCGCAGCTCATGCGCATGTCGAGCGGGCCGTCGCGCATGAAGGAGAAGCCGCGCTCCGCCTCGTCAAGCTGCATGGAGGAGACGCCGAGATCGAACACGACGCCGTGCGCATCGGCCCAGCCCGCCTTCGCCGCCGCTTCTTCGAGCGCGCTGAAAGGGCCATGGAATAAGGTCAGCCTGCCGCGATACTCCGCTTCCAGCGCCTGCCCCGCGGCAATGGCTGAGGGGTCGCGATCCAGCGCGAGCACGTGGCACTCGGCGGCATCGAGGATCGCGCGCGTATATCCGCCCGCCCCGAAGGTCGCGTCAATGTAGCGCTCGCCGTCCTTCGGCTGAAGCGCCCTCAGCACGCGGGGTAACAGCACGGGAACGTGCCGGACCGGTCCGCCAGCAGGACTGGGACCCTCTATCCCCGCCCCGCGGTCCGGCGATGTTCCCGTGCTCCCTCGTTTGCGCCGCTTGATCAAGAGCGGTTCCCCGCGCCGAGTCCTTGCCGGTGGGCGCGCGCACGCTCGCGGGCCTCTTCCCGGAATCTCTCGTAAGCCCCAGGCTCCCAGATTTGAAACTTGTCGCCAAGGCCAACGAAAACAACCGCTTCCGTGATCCCGGCATGGTCTCTGAGCCGTTTCGGCAGAACCGTTCGCCCGTCGGGATCGACCTTGAGCTTCTCGCACTCGCCGAAATAGACCATTTCGAGGGTCTCGCGCAGGGGCGCATCGGCGGGCAGTTCGCCCAGAATTCCCTTAATCTTTTCGACCAGACGGAGACCGCCAGCTTCGACCGCGGCGTGGTCGAGATGGGGGTAGCAGTGGATTTCGTCCGCGCCTTCCTTGGCGAGCACGGCGCGAAACGGTGCCGGGATGGAAACCCGCCCTTTGGCATCGATCTTATTGTCGAAACGCGAGGCAAATTCATCCATCTCCCGTTCTCGGCCACCTCACTCCATCACGCCGAATTACGCGGAACCCCTGTCGGGCACGAACCGGGTTCCAGGCCATCCCATGGCATCCCAGCCCACGAAAATCGAACTCGCCGTCACATCCACTGAAAGCTAAAACTTCATGTAATTAATGTTTTAGCCTGTATTTCTAGAAGAACCGGGCTTCAAAAAACCGAAAGACCGGGGAGAGACACCTCAGAGCACGGTGGCCATCGCGCCAAAGAAGTGCAGTTCTCTCCCCGAATCACCCCCTTCCGAACGGGCATTGATGGGATAACATGGGAATTTGTGGGCGTCAAATGGATCGCGCCCAAGCCGTGATGAATTCGATAATTTTCCGTTACATTGCCTTGCTATTCTCAAGTCTAGGCCGCAAAGCCCTGTGCCTTTGCCGTGCAGCCGTAATCGAGGGAGTGTCACGACATGAGAATAAGCTTGAGCCGCGCCTCAATTGCCGCGACTTGCGCTCTGATCGCAGCCGTTACGGCGGTGCAGGCGAAAGATCAGAGCCCGGCAACGGGCAACGTGATCTTCTTCCACCCGGACGGAACCGGGCTTAATCACTGGAATGCGCTGCGGCTCCACAGCGTCGGCCCCGACGGCGAACTCAACTGGGACAGGCTTCCCGCGATGGCCGTCTATAAAGGCCACATGGCGGATTCACTGACGGGCACGTCCCACGGCGGCGGCACGGTACATGCCTATGGCGTGAAGGTGCAGGCGGACAGCTTCGGGCTGGACGGTACCGCGGAGATCACGGCGGCGTCCGGGAAGGAGATGTCGATCCTGGAGGAGGCCAAGGCATCGGGCAAGGCGGTGGGCCTCATTCAGACCGGCCATATCGCGGAACCCGGCACGGCCACGTTCGCGGCCTCCGTCGCCTCCCGCAAGGCGACCTGCGAAATCGCGAGGCAGGTCATCGCGTCCGGTGCGGACGTCATCATGGCGGGCGGGGAACGGTTACTGCTGCCGAGCGGCGTTGACGGCCGGCACGGCAAGGGCGAGTGCCTCGAAAACCTGATCGAGAAGGCGAAAGCTGGCGGCTACACCATCGTCTATACCCGCGACGAACTGAAGGCGCTCGCAGAGAAGGAGTTCGCCGGGGTGACGAAACTGCTCGGCGTGTTCGCACACAGCCACACCTTCCACGACAAACCGGAAGAGGTGAACCGCGAGAAGGGCGTTGCATCTTATGTGCCGACCGCGCCGACCATCGCCGAGATGGGGGAGGCCGCGCTTGCCATCCTGTCGCGCTCGCCTGAGGGCTTCCTCCTCATCGCGGAAGAAGAAGGCACGGACAACATGGCCAGCGTCAACAATGCGCCGGGGGCATTGGAGGCGCTGCGGCGGGCGGACGAAGCCGTCGGCGTTTTTGCCAAATTCGTCGAAGCGCATCCCGACACGCTACTGCTCATGGCGGCCGACAGCGAGGCCGGGGGCATGGCCGCTATTGGCCATTACCGGCTTGATGCCACCGAATCCTTGCCCGAGAAAGATGCGAACGGTGCCCCTTTTGACGGAGCCGACGGCAGCAAGTCGCGCCCGTTCATGGCCGCACCCGATACCAGGGGGCGCGTGATGCCGTTCGGCATCGCATGGGCGACGCAGTTCGATACGAGCGGAGCCGTGCTCGTGCGCGGGGCGGGCCTGAACAGCGATCGCATCAGCGGCGCGATGGACAGCACCGAAATGTATCGGCTGATGTATCTCACGCTGTTCGGCCAGGATGTGCGGAAACCGCGCAGCTAAGGCGCGCGGTCAGGTTCGCGGAGGCGCGGTCTCGATGAAAGAAGGCCGCGCCGAGAAATCGGCATACCACTGCGCCAGCCCGTCATGGCCATCGCGCCACGGCAGGTCGGGCAAGCGGAAGTCGAGATAGGCCAGTGCCGCCGCGAATGCGACATGGGCCAGCGTGACCTCGCGCGGCAGGTAAGGCAGCGCCTCGCTCATGGCCGATACACCCCGCATCGCGGATAGGTTCCAGCGCTCGCTCATGCGATCGGAGCGCTGCTCCAGGGGTCGGCGCCCTTCGAGGACGAGGGAGACGGCCGCATCCACAACGCCATCGGCCAGAGCCTCGGCGCGCAGCACGCGGAAGCGCTCCTCCCCATCCGCTGGCACGAGCGGCGCGCCCGGCCCTTGCGCATCGAGATAGGCGCAGACCACCCTGCTGTCGTAATAGGGCTCGCCCGCCGGTCCCATCAGCGCGGGAACCTTGCCCAACGGATTGACGGCGCGCAGTTCGGCAACTTCGTCGTCCCCGCTCCAGGGGTTGACCGGGATCTCCTCGACCATGTCGGTGAGCTGCTTCTCCCGAAGCACGATGCGCGCCTTGCGGGCGTAGGGTGAGGTCGGCGAGTAGTAGAGCTTCACGGTTTTTTTCCTTCCTTTGCCATCGCGCGTGTCAGGAGGAAGTCCTGCATGGCCGCCAGGGTTTCGGACGGCTTCTCCTCCTGCGGCAGGTGCCCGCAAAAGGAAAGAACGGTCAGTTGCGCGTTGGGCAGATCCTCGTTCAGGCGTTTGCCGAAATTAACCGGCACGATCTTGTCATTGTCGCACCAGATGAGAAGGGTGGGCAACCGCATGGTTTTGTATTGCGCGACGAAGGCGTCGATATTCTCCGGCATGAGTTTATCGACCGTTTGCCGGAGCGCATGCTTCGCCGCAGGCGAATAGAGCGGGCTCGCATATTCATAAACGGACTGATCGGTGATTTTTTCCCGATTGTGATACGCGATTTTCAGCGCCTGCGCGGCCTGCACTTCGGGCGGCACGACCGTCATGCCGATCTCCGAAATGACTGGCGTTCTCAGAACCTGGAAGAAGATCGGCATCGGCTGACGGTAGGCGAGGCTGTCCACCAGGATAACGCTGTCGAGACGGCCGGGGTCCTGCTTTTCGAGCTTGATGGCGAGCGCGAGTGTTACGCCGCCGCCATAGGAATGCCCGACCACAGTCACACCCTGCAAGCCTTCCTGCCGGATGAAGGCTTCCACGATATCGGCCTGATCGAAGATCGAATAGTTTTCGTCGAACGGTTTTTCGGAGGCGCCGAACCCGCGCAGGTCGATGGAGATCACGCGGTGGCTGCGGGCGAGGCCCGGCGCGATGTGCCGCCACGTGTAGCCCGATGTGCCGAGCCCGTGCAGCAAGATCACAGGACGCCCCTGCCCGCTTTCCTTCACGGCAAGCTGGATCGGACCCTGGCGGGTTTCAACGGTCCGCGTGTCCACCTCGCGCTCATGCGAGGCGAAAAAGGGTGCGCAACCCTGCTGGCTCAAAGCCAGAAGGGCGAAGCACGCAGCCACGATCACTTTCATATTTGCTCGACGACCCGAAGCGGCAGAGCCCGCACTTTAGCGTCAGCAGGATCTCGCGCGTCAAGGCTTTTCCCCGGGGCCTCGGCGTCCCGCGCTACGGAACCGCGCGCGCCACACGGGCATCATACGAATTCTCTTGCCAATTCTTTCCAGACAGGAACAAATAAACCTCATTAGATGTTTTTGCGTAAATAGTCTGTATCATGTCGCTTGTGCGTGAGCGTTGTTTGCAATTTTTAGTTGCATTTTGTGCTTTCACGGCGTGCGCTCCGCTGGCCGCAGAGCAAGCTCAGCCGGCCTTTTCCGAGCACGCCAAGACGAGCGCTGCGCCGCGAGCAGAGTTTTACGCCGGAGGCACCGCAACGGACCCGGGGTTTTCCCTGTCGAGCACGGTGATTTGGGCTTTGGGGCGTCCAATCGCGGAGCCCGGCTGGCGTCTGCGCATCGGCGGAAGCTACTCGGAACACGAGTCACGCTTCACGGCCGGGCCTACGAACGCCCCGGTCGTCAAGCGCGAACGGAAAAAGGGCCTGGATCTCGCTGCGGGCTATCAGGCCAATTACCGCTTTCTCTGGCTGAAGGTTTATGCCGGCGCGGTCTACCGCGAGGACATCGAAACGCTGAACGGAGCGCCCTCGCAGGCTTCGCGTTCCGAGATCAGCGGGCTTGCCGCCGTGGAAACCTGGTGGAGGCTCGGAGATCGCGCTTGGGCTACGCTCGATTTCGGCTGGAACGGCATCGACAACGGCGCATCGGTCTTCTCGCGGGCCGGATATACCCTAAGGAGCAGCCCGAGCCGTCCTGAGCTGGCCGCGGGTCTCGAAGCCGGCGCTTATGCGGATGAGCATAGCCCTGTCAGCCGCAAAGCTGGCCCTTTCATTCAAGCCCGCTGGAACCGCCATGAGGTGACGCTCTCTGGCGGCGCATCGCAGGACGGCGAGACGGATGACTGGGAGCCCTACGCCACGCTGAGCTACGGGCAGAAATTCTGACCCGCGTCAGAGCCGCGCTTAATTCGCCGCGCAATTGCAGTGCGTACCATACGCTTCCTGGATGAAGCGGAAACCGCCGAGGAAATTGCGGTCGAGCGCTTCGTATTTGCTGGCGAGTTCCGCAACCATCGAAGCGGCTTCGATCAAGGACAGGGCTAGCTCTGCCTGCGCTGTGAAAACCTGATCTGTTACGGTGCGCGCCTTCCATTCCCCCTTCAGAACCGCCAGCGCATCGCGCAAAGACGGAGCGCTTTCCGCTTCGCGCACCGCCGCGTCGGGCAGACCCGACAGCCGCGCCACTTCGAGGACCGCGCTGCGCAGATCGTTCGTGTCGGCCGGCGGGCGTGCCAGCGCAAGCGTCGCTCCGCCCCAGGCCGGATGCCCGCCGCCCAGTTCGGCGGACAGTGTTCTGAGCCTATCGAGGCGCGCCCCGATCATGTCGGGAGCCGACCGAGACAGCGCCAGGATGCGGGCCGCCCGGGATTTCAGCTTTTCGAGGTTCTCGATGTAATATTGCGAGAATTCGACCGCGCCGGTGCAAATCGCGGGATTGGGCGGCTGGCGCAGATAGTTTTTCAGATCCGAGGCGGCCTTGAACGTCGCCCAGCCGACCGATGAGTCCCGCGTCAGGTTCGGATCAGCGCCGCCTGTCCGCATCACACCCTGCGCTTCGAGAATGAGGGCGCGTTCCTCCTTGCTGATCTGGTGAGGCTTGGCCTGCCCGTCATCGGGGCACCGGCGCACCCAGCGGCGCAGCGTTTCGTCATATTCGCGAACCTTGCGGCGGCATCCGCTCGCCTGGCTGTGACGCCGGAGGTTCGGCTGGAAGATCCAGTCCGAAGAGCCGCGTTTCCGGGCGGGGCGAAGGGCGGACAAGGTTTCCTCAACCACCGAAAGCTTGCTGGATGCGGCTTCCGAGATGGCCGTCTGAAAGCGGGCCGCGCAATCGGCGAGTTTCCAGGAGACGCGCGTAGAGACTGGGTCCGCATTGGCTTCGTCCCGTCGGGCAGGACGCAGCGAGACATGGAGAGCCGGTTCGAGCGAAGCCTCGGCGGGCAGCGCAAGCTCCGCGAGAATCCGCCGGTTCCGCCCGCTTCGCAAGCCTTTAACCCCGATCGACGCCTCGCGCCCGTCCGCCGATATGTCGCCATCGTCGAAGAGCGATTTGATGGTGGCGTTCTCGGCTCTCAGCGCGATCTCGAAATCGGCTGCTGAGCGGCTCGATGAGGCAAGCGTGATGGAGGCGAAAGTCGAACTGCCCGCCGCAAGGGGCAGGGTGTTGTCCTGTACCTGGACCACCGCCCGGATATCGCCCAACGAAAGCTCATGGCTCCGGAGCGGTGCGCGCTGCTCCGCGCCGTCCTTGGCCTCGCCGGATTTGGCGGCGGCAAGCGTCGTCTGCGCTGCGGCGGGCACGGCAATGGCAGAAAGGGTGAGAATAAGAAACGTGCGGAAACAGTGATGCAAGAACGACATGGGGCAATCTGAGCCGCTTTCAGGGAATCCGCTTTATGGAATAGGCTAGAGGTTGACCGTTGAAAAGTCTGATTTGCACTGCCGCCCTCTGTGAGAAGAAGACGGCAGTGCACCCCGCAACCCTCGCGCAAGCGGGGCGCCGGGATGTCTGCCCAACCGCATCGCGCAAGGTCCGACGCCGCATCTAAACCCAGCGTCTCAGGGGGCGGAGTTTGCGCCAGGTGACCGCCCCGCGCAACGGAGCGGAGCGCGGGCGCATCCGATTTTTCTAACTTGCGTCTCGCCTCAGGGTTGCAGAGCCTGCTTGCGCGGCATGATTGCCGAACCTCTTCATGGTGCAATCTGAGGTCGCCGCCCGTTAACCCTTTCATTTTTATGCTGGCTTGTGAGGGACTCGCGCCACCGATACGCCGGTTCTTCGTCCTGGCGAAGCAGGCGGCATTGTCACCGTTTTGTCGTAGTAACGGCTGCTTCGTTGCACGTTTGTCACAATGCAAGCGCAGGGCGTTCTGGATAAGCGATATGTCCCCGCATTCAACACGGCGCGGGGTCGAGCGCGTGCTATCGGGTCTCGCGGTCCGGCTTGACCGGGCTTTGAACGGGCAGGGGAGCTTGCGAGGGTGCAACCTCACGCCGTAACCCGGCCGCGTCGATCTCGCCTGCGAGCCACGCCTCGAAGCGCTGCGTCATGGCGGCTTCGGCTCCCGCCCAGAATGTCGGGTTGTAGGCCAGAGCCAGCTTCATGTTGCTCTCGGCGGTTGGGAGGTAGTCTGACATGTCCAAGGGCATCTCGGCGTGTGTGCTGACATGGGCCAGGGCCGACTTCCGAACGGGTCCGTAGGGAAACCAGCGCGTCTGCTGGGCAAGCTGGCGCGGCTCGGTAGCGAAAGCGATGAAGTCGCGGGCCTCCTCCTCACGCCGGCTGCCGGCGACGATGCCCCAATAGTTCATGTCATAGATTTGTCCGCTCCAGACGATGGCCAGCGGCTGGCGTTCCGCGACGATGGCACTGAAGGCCCGCCCGTTGAAAGCCAGGGCCATGGCGGCCTTTCCATCCCGAAGATGGGCGAGCGGCTCGGACGCCTTATCCCACCAAAGGGTCTCGCTGCGGATTTTTTCCAGCATCTCGAAGGCTTGCGTGACACCTTCCGGCGTCGAAAGGCGGGCATAGACATCGGCCGGGGCCACGCCGTCAGCGAGAAGCGCCAGTTCCATCGTGTAGCGCGGCCCCTTGGGAAGGGACCGCTTTCCGGGGAATTTGGCGAGGTCGAAGAAATCCTTCGCCGAAGCGGGCGCGCGTTTGCGATAGGCGCGGGTGTCATAGACCGGCACGGCCGACCACGCCACGCTGCCAATGCCGCACTCGCGCAGCGCGCCCGGCATGAAGTCTTCGGAACCCGAAGGCCCGGACAGGCTGCCCGGCAGTTTCACGAGCAGGCCATCCGCACAGGCTTCGTCGAGAAGCCGCGATGACAGATCGACGATGTCCCAGGCCGGATTGCCGCCCTGCGCCTTCTCCTTCAGGGCGCGAAGCGTTCCGCCATGCGCCACAGCCGAGACCTCATGGCCGGTCGATTTCTCGAAGGGCTCGAAGAACGCGCGCTCCTGGCTTTGCTGATAGGCTCCGCCCCAGGTGGCGATGGTGAGCGTCACCTGTTGCGGTTCGGCCGGTGTGCTGGCGGCAGGCTGGGCGGGTTCCGGTTCGGCCTTGCCTTGATCGGACTTCGGCTGATCGGTCGCCGGGCCTTGATCCGCCGCATCGGATTTCGGAGCGACCGGCGCAGCCTGCCCGGGGGCTTTGTCTCCGTCCGGAGCCGGTTGGGCCTGGGAAATCGCGGTTCCGAGCGAGAGACACAGGATGAGAGCGAAACAAGAGGAGCCGACGATGCGCATGCGAGGAATATCCCTGGCAAATCCGGTTCTGGAAGAGGCGGTCAATTCGACAAGCGCGAAGCCTTCTCGCTGGTCAGCTGGAGTTGAGCGGGTGTGCCCTTGAAAATCAAAGGCGTTCTGCGCGCGGTGACAGCGGAGGCGATGCTGGCTGTCGTCTCCGGCGCAGAGGCGTCCGGCAAGATGTCGATGCGCCCTTCGATCTGCTGCGAGGCGAGATCGAGCGTACCGGAAGCGCGCGCCAAGCCCTCGCCGGGGATCATCGCAGTGAGGCTTAAGGCCGCGGAGCCTCGCGCCATCTCCGCCGAGAGCTTGACGTCATGGAGAACGACAGGCGTGCGCAAGGGCTGCATGGGGCGCGTATCGTCGACGAGGGAAGCCAGAATCTCCCTGGAAGCGGCCTCCCCGAGCGTCGCCCCTTCCGGCACGGAGACACGGACCCGCCCTTCAACGTTACGCTCCCACGGCGCAGCATCCGGCGGGAAGCGCAGATCGACAGCGATATCGGCGTCCCCCGCGATGGGCATCGAACCGATCGCCGCCGTGACCTGAGCCAGTTCGGCCCCCTCGATCGAAGCGCCGAGCGCGAGCGGCACACCTGTGCGCAGATCCGCCTCCAGCCGCCCCCGGCCAAGCCCGCCGAAGACGTTGAACTCGGCAAAATCGGCCGAAAGCCGCCCCTGCTTGATCGTGATCGCGGCGGCCGAACCGTCCAGAACCTGTTTGAAGCCATAGATGCGATCCGCCGAAACACGGAGATCGGCATCGAATGCCGTGACCAGCGGGGCCGTCCCGCCGGTCTGCGTTTGTGAGGGGTTCAGGCCCGATAGCATGACTGCGGGGAGGATGTCATCGAGATAGAGTTTGGACCAGCTCGTCGTGCCTTCGAGCAGCATCCGCCCGTTGACGGTTGCGAGCGAGAGAAAGCCCGTGCCCTGGCAGCGTCCGATCTGGAGCGACGCATGTTCGAGAGCCCAGTGCGCGCCGTCAAAGGCCAATGCTCCGGAAACCGAAATCGGTCCGCGCCATTGCGCAACCTCCGCCATACCGCTTAGTTGCGAGAGCGCCGCCGCATCCCTGACGGACATGCGAACCTCGCCCGAAAAGCCCGACAGATCAAAAAGCGAATGCCCGGAGAAGGAGGCTTCGAAAGCCGGCGATTTCAGCGAGGCTTGTATGGAGGTTTCGCCGGAGGAAACGGGGCGGGAGGCGAACGAGAATTTGATGGACTGCCCGCCGAGTTCGGCTTGCCCCTTCAGCAGCCGCTTCGCCGCGGCGGCCCCTTCCAGGGTCAAGGTTCGCACCAGCACGGGCTCGGCGGCGCCATTCACTGCGCCGTCGCTACGCAAGCGGGCATTCTGGATGACAATCACCCCGAAGACGCCGCCATCAAGCTTCGCGAGCGTGCGGTTCACCTCACCAAGGCCGGTGCTTTGGCGCAGACTGGCCCAGCGCTCCTCGCTCACGGCCACATCGGGGCGCTTGATAAGGAGCTTTTCGAAACGCAGGCTGCCCGAAAGAAGCTCCGAGAAGGCGATGACCGCCTTCAACTGGGGCGCGTCGATGCCGCTGACGGGGCCGAGATGCCGGACGCCGCTCAGCTTGACGTCGCTCACCTCGACGGATAACGCGAGGAAGCTCGCGAGTTCGATGCGGCCGAGGTGCTCGACCTTGCCGCCGCTCCACGCTTCCAGTTTGTCCTTGAGCTGCTTGCGCACGGCGTCGCCCTCGACGAGAAACGGCGCAGCAACCGCGACGAGGATGAATAGGGTCGCCCCCAATGCGGACGCGACACGAAGCATCGGGAGAAGCTTTCGGAGAACCATGCGGGTTTGGTACACTATCCGTGGTCAGGGTCACGGCGGGCTGGACTTGCGAGCCATGCATTAGGACGATAACACAGCAAAAACGCCATACCGCCCGCCTCACTTCGTTAAGGTTTAGAAGGTTTTTTTAGCGATGGCGAGCCTTCATTCAGGAGCGTGAACATGAATTCTGCACGTCTGTGGGCTCCTTCCGCGGATCGTATCGCGAACGCCCGGATGTCACGTTTCGCCGCGCTGCTGAACGAGGCCGAAGGCACGCATCTCGCAACCTTCCGCGATCTCCACGCCTATTCGATCGCCGAGGCGGAACGGTTCTGGGGGCATCTGTGGAGCTTCCTGGGTATCGTGGGCGAGAACGGAAGCGGGCGCGTCATGGAGCGCGCCGCCCACATCAAGGACACCCGCTTTTTCCCCGATGCCCGGCTGAACTACGCCGAGAACATGCTCCGGCGGACGGGCGGTGAACCCGCCATCCTCTTTCGCGGCGAGGACAAGGTGCGCCGCGCGCTGAGCTGGTCCGAACTCCACGCGGAAGTCTCAAGGCTTCAGCAATTCCTCCAGGGCTGCGGGATTGGGGCGGGCGACCGCGTGGCGGCGCTCATCCCGAACATGCCGGAAGCAGCCATCGGTCTGCTTGCCGCCTCCTCTCTCGGCGCGGTGTGGAGTTCCGCCTCGCCGGATTTCGGCGTGCAGGGCGTTCTCGACCGCTTCGGGCAGATCGAACCGAAGGTGCTGATCGCCTGCGACGGCTATCATTACAACGGCAAGCCGATTTCGACGATCGCCAAGGTCTCGGAAATCCTCAAAAATCTGCCGAGCGTGGAGCAGGTTCTGCTCGTCCCCTATCTGGGCGACAGCGGTGGCCTGCCGGAGCGCTCGAACCGCGTCCGCCTGTGGCCCGATGCGCTGAACGCCTACACGCCGGAACCCGTGCAGTTCGAGCGCCTTCCCTTCAGCCATCCGCTTTACATCCTCTATTCGTCCGGCACGACCGGCATCCCGAAATGCATCATCCACTCCGCGGGCGGCGCGCTCATCCAGCATATGAAGGAGCATCAGCTTCATTGCGACCTGCGCGAGGGCGAACGCCTTTTCTATTTCACGACCTGCGGCTGGATGATGTGGAACTGGCTCGTCAGCGGGCTGGCCAGCGGGGCGACGCTTACCCTTTACGACGGCTCTCCCTTTTATCCCAACGGTAATGCGCTCTTCGATTACGCCGACGAAGAGCAGATCAACCTGTTCGGCACCTCGGCCAAATACATCGACGCGGTGAAGAAGTCGGGTCTGCGCCCGCGCGACACCCACAGCCTCACGAGCGTGCGCATGATCACCTCGACGGGCTCGCCGCTCGTCGCCGAAAGCTTCGATTTCGTCT
>CAZNAH010000006.1:13842-21265 GCA_964570735.1 uncultured Hyphomicrobiaceae bacterium
CCGGACGTGCATCTCGCCTCCGTTTCGGGCGGCACGGACATCTGCTCGTGCTTCGTGCTCGGCAATCCGCTCGAACCCGTCTGGCGCGGCGAAATCCAGGGGCCGGGCCTTGGCATGGCGGTCGATATCGTGGACGAAAACGGCGAACGGCTTGCGTCCGGGAAAGGCGAACTCGTCTGCACCCAGCCCTTCCCCGCCATGCCGGTCGGCTTTTTCAACGACCCGGACGGCATGAAATATCACAGCGCTTATTTCGCCCGCTTCGAGAACATCTGGCACCATGGCGACTTCGCGGAATGGACCGCCCATGGCGGCATCATCATCCATGGGCGCTCGGATGCGACGCTCAACCCCGGCGGCGTGCGGATCGGCACGGCCGAGATTTACCGCCAGGTCGAGCAACTCCCCGAAATCAAGGAATCCATCGTCATCGGGCAGGATTGGGACAACGATGTGCGCGTCGTGCTGTTCGTCGTGCTCCGGGAGGGCGTGACGCTCGACGATGCGCTCAAAACCAGGATCAAGACGCAAATCCGCACCGGAGCGAGCCCGCGCCATGTGCCCTCCGTGATCGTACAGGTGCCCGACATCCCGCGCACCAAATCCGGCAAGATCACCGAGATCGCCGTGCGCGATCTCGTTCACGGCCGCGATGTGAAGAATGTGGAAGCGCTGGCGAACCCCGAGGCGCTCGACTACTATCGCGGCATCGCGGAACTGAGAAGCTGACTTTATGATCAACGCCGTTGACCTGACGCGCGAACTGGTACGGTTCCGGACAATCAACCCGCCGGGCGACGAATTGCCATGCGCGCAGTATCTGGGCGGCCTGCTCGAGTCCGGCGGGTTCCGCGTCGCCTATCATCCGCTGGGCGACAACCGGGCGAGCCTTGTCGCCTCCATCGGCGGCGCGGACGGCAAGCTTCCGCTCTGCCTGTCGGGCCATACCGATGTCGTGCCGCTCGGCGCGCAACCCTGGAGCGTCGATCCGTTTGCCGCGGACATGATGGACGGCAAGATCTATGGGCGCGGCGCCAGCGACATGAAAAGCGGGGTGGCCGCCATCGTGACCGCCGCGTTGAGGCTTGCGCCCCGGCTGGAGGGCACTGCCGGCGTGGTGCTCGTTATCACGGCCGGCGAGGAGCGCGGCTGCGAAGGCGCGAACGCGCTTGCCGCGCAAGGCGTGCTGCCGCGGGCGGGCGCGACGGTCATCGCGGAGCCAACCTCGAACCGTGTCTGCGCGGGCCATAAGGGCGTGCTCTGGCTCGAAGGGCGCGCCGCGGGCGTGACGGCGCACGGTTCCACGCCTGAGAAGGGCGAGAACGCCGTTTACAAGGCGGCCCGCGCGGCGCTCGCGATGGCGGCGTTCGACTTTTCGGCTTATGCGCACCCGACGCTCGGGCGGCCGACGGCGAATGTCGGCTGGCTGCGCGGCGGGCTCAACGTCAATTCCGTGCCGGACGAGGCCCGGCTGGGCGTCGATCTGCGCATCGTGCCCGGCCTCGATCGGCAGGCGCTGCTCGACGCGGTCACGCGCGCGATGCCGGATGAGATCGCCTTCGAGGTGAAGGGCACCGCCGACCCCGTTTGGACGCCCGCCGGCCATCCCTGGGTCGCCCGGGCTGCCGAGTTGGCGCGCGAGGTGACCGGCGAACACGCGCCCATCGGCGGGGCGACCTATTTCACCGATGCAGGCGCGCTGAAACCAGCGATGGGCGATCCGCCCACCATCATCCTCGGCCCGGGCGAGGCCGATCTCGCGCATCAGACCGACGAATATTGCTTCGTCCACCGGATCGAGCAGGCGGAGGCGATCTACGCCGCCCTCATCACCGAGTGGTGCGCGGAGACCGCTTAAAGATTATTGTGGCTGCCGTCGCAGAAGGGCGGGTCGTTCGTCTGCTTGCATCCGCACAGGAGAAGCGTTTCCGTGCGCTCGGCCTTGAAGGCGCGGGGCGAAGCCTCCGTTCCGCTGTGCGACCCGTCGCAGAAAGGCTGCCGCTTCGAGCGCCCGCAGGTGCACCAGAAGTAGGATTTGCCCTCCTGAACCTCGACGAGGTAGGGGCTTAGCTCCGAAACAAAGCCGTCATCAGACATGGCGCGCCCTCCGGCCCGACGCTACGTCATTTTTCTCTAGCGGCAATCGTCAGTCCTGGAAAGGATCATGCACCAGGATCGTGTCCTCCCGCTTCGGACTTGTGGACAGAAGCGCGACGGGGGCCTCGATCAGTTCCTCCAGCCGCTTCACATATTTGATGGCCTGCGCGGGCAGATCGGCCCATGAGCGCGCGCCCGCGGTCGATTCCTGCCAGCCTTTCAGAACCTCGTAAATCGGCGCGACGCGCGCCTGCGCCCCCTGCGCGGCGGGGAGGTGGTCCACATCATGCCCGTCGAGCCGGTAGCCGACGCAGATTTTCAACTCATCGAACCCGTCTAGAACGTCGAGCTTCGTCAGCGCGATGCCATCCATTCCGGAGACCTTGATGGTCTGCCGCACGAGGCAGGCATCGAACCAGCCGCAGCGGCGCGGACGCCCCGTCACGGTGCCGAATTCATGCCCGCGCTCGCCGAGGCGCTGGCCGACCTCGTTCTCCTGCTCGGTCGGGAACGGCCCCATCCCGACGCGCGTCGTGTAAGCTTTCGTGATACCAAGCACATAGTTGACGGAGCGCGGCCCGAGCCCTGAGCCCGTCGCTGCCTGCGCCGCCACCGTGTTCGACGAGGTCACGAACGGATAGGTGTCATGGTCGATGTCGAGCAGCGCGCCCTGTGCGCCCTCGAACAGGATGCGTTTGCCCTCGCGCTTGTAGCGGTCGAGAAGCTGCCAGACGGTATCCATGTAGGGTATGATCTTGGGGCGGATATCCGAAAGCTGCTGGAACAGCGTGTCGCGGCAGATCTCGGGCTGGCCGAGCCCGCGGCGCAGCGCGTTGTGGTGGACGAGCGCGCGGTCGAGCTTCGCCGGCAGGGTTTTCAGGTTCACGAGGTCCATCACACGGATGGCCCGCCGCCCCACCTTGTCCTCATAGGCCGGGCCGATGCCGCGTTTCGTCGTGCCGATCTGGCCCGCACCGGCCGCCGCCTCCCGCAGGGCGTCGAGTTCGCGGTGGAACGGCAGGATCAGCGTGGCGTTCTCCGCGATGCGCAGCGTGTTGCGCGACACTTCGACCCCGCGGCCCGCCAGGTCGGTGATCTCGCTGTCGAGTGCCCACGGGTCGATGACCACGCCATTGCCGATGACGGACAGCTTGCCCCGCACGAGCCCCGACGGCAGCAGGGACAATTTGTACGTCTGATTGTTGACAACCAGCGTGTGGCCGGCATTGTGGCCCCCCTGGAAACGCACGACGATATCCGCGCGCTCCGAAAGCCAGTCCACGACCTTGCCCTTGCCCTCGTCGCCCCATTGCGAGCCGACGACCGCGACGTTCGCCATTTGAAACTCCCTGTTCGTGGGCTTGCGCGACAGGAGCACGAGCCGCCCGATGGTATACAGCCCTCAGCCGGAGATTGAAATGAAGCTGTTGACCTGTCTTGCGGGCGAAATCGCAGGCGCATCCGAATGAGCCTGTCTTGAGAGCGCTCTATAACCGGCCGGCTCTGCTCCTCAGCCTGACGGCGCTGTTCTGGGCGGGCAATTTCGTGGTCGGCCGGGCCGTGGCGTTCTCGATCCCGCCCGTCACGCTGACCGTGCTGCGCTGGGCCATCGCCTTCCTGATCCTGCTGCCATTCGCCTGGCCTCATCTCAGGCGCGACGGTGCCGTGCTCAGGCAGCACTGGAAAATCGTCCTGTTCCTCGCGCTTCTCGGGCCAGCCTCATACAACACGCTGACCTATATCGGCCTCGCCTACACGGAAGCGCTGAACGGGCTGGTGTTCAATGCGGCCGGGCCGATGTTCATCGCGGTGGCGGCTTATCTCTTCTTCGGCGACCGGCTTACGGGGCGGCAGGCCGCCGGGCTTCTGGCCGGCATCGCCGGGGTGCTGCTGGTTCTGACGCAGGGACGGCCTTCCGCGCTCGCCGGTCTCACGCTCAATCCCGGAGACCTGCTCATGGTGGCCGCGATCACCGCATGGGGCATCTATACCGCGTTTCTGCGAAAGCGCCCTCCCGTAGCATGGCAGAGCTTCAATGCGGTGATGTTCGCCATTGCTGCGCTGGCCAACATGCCGCTCGCGCTTAACGAACTCGCCGCGGGGCGTGAGGTCGCCTTGACCCTGCCGAACATCGCGGCGATCGGCGATGTCGCGGTCTTCCCCAGCCTGATCGCCTACATCTTCTACAATCGCGGTGTGGAACTGATCGGCGCGGCGAAATCGGGCATGTTCCTGTTTCTGATGCCCGTTTTCGGGGCCGTGCTCGCGACGCTCTTCCTCGGCGAGACGCTTTACGCCTTTCACATCGTCGCGTTTACGCTGATCATCGCGGGCGTGACCGCTGCAACCGCGTCGCCCTCGGTCAGCCGCCCGGCCTCAGGATGACATCGCGCTTGGCGGGCCACTTGATCTGATAGGAGAAGGCAAGCTCGCGCTCTTCCTTCGGCTTGAGGTCGAGCGACCACGCGATCACGCCGCGCTTGTCGTCGTAATTCACCTCGAAGGGCTGCGCGGTGATCGGCAGGACTTCCACTGCGATATTTTCATCCTCGGAATAGGGCATCTGATCGAGCACCAGGATCGGCATCTCGCGATCATGCAGGTTGTTCAGCGTAATCTTGTAATGCTGCTCGTCCACGTTGGATGCGCTGATGATGCCTGTTTCGCCTTTTGCGCGGCGGACGCTGACGCGCGAGACCTTGACCCCATCGTCAAGGCCGAAGCCCAGTTCGTAATCCTGTCCGGCCGGGACGAGGTCCATGGACGCAACGCCGGCGAACACGCCATCGCGGTAGAGTGCGACCTTGCCGGGAAGGAAGGGCGCCGGGCTGTCATGGGTGAACGATGCGTGGAGGAACGCGGCCGCACTCTCCTTTGGGGTCGTGACGATTTTGAGCACGGGCTTCACGGTTTCCGATCCGATCAGAAGCTTGCGCGCGCCGACCCCCGAGACGACGCTCGAACGGCCGGACACGCGGAATACCGCCTGGAACGGCGAGGCTTCCACGGTGGCCACCCGCTCTCTCACGATCGCCTTCGCTGCGCTGTCGGCCGCGGCTCCGCTCGGGACGGCAGCGGCAGGGGCTTCCGCGAGCGGCGCCATGGAACGGGGGATGCCCGTAATCGGCGACGGTCTGGGCTCCGGCCGGAAGTCCACGAGGATCGGGGTCAGAGACGGCGCTTGCGTTTCGCCCCCTGGCCGGGATGTGGACAGCGTGAGGTCCACATCGACCCAATCCTCTCCGGTTTCCTGGGAGATTTCCGCGCGGCGATGAAGCGTCAGCGCCGGTTCGCGTCCCTGCCCGCCCGTATCGAGCCGCGCGTCGTAGATGGGCGACCATTGCGCGTCCGGAACCTGGTAGCGCACCACGAGGTTCGCCGTCAGCGCGTCCGCCGCCTCCACCATGATCGCGACTTCGGTGCGCTCCGTTTCCTCGGGCGGCTGTTCGTTGAGGCGGCCTTCGAGCACCTTGATGCGCTCATCGAGGCTGCGCTGCTTGATCTTCGCGTCGAGGATGATTTTGTTGATCTCGGCCACCTTGCCGCCGATGAGCGAGAACACGGCAGGCCAATCCGGCGCAGCGGGCGCAGGTGCGGCGGCCTTCGCGTAGGATTTCGGCAACTCCGCCAGATTGAGCGCCAGCGTCTTCTCGGCGGATGCCGCTTCGATCGCGCCGTCCAGAGCCGCCCGTTCGTCGCGAAGCGTTTGGATTTCGGTTTCGATCCGGCGGCGCTCCGTCTCGTTCAACGCGCCTTCAGCGCCCGCTTCCTTGACGAAGATCGTGCGTGTATCGACGGAGCCGACCTCCAGGGGCTTATCGCCGCTGCCCTCGACGCGCACGGAGTTCTCGATTGTGCTGGCGGGCAGGTCGCGCAGGAGGATCGTCGTGACGCCGGGCTCCAGAGCAACCGTGGCCGTGCGCGTCACTTCCGCTCCCGCCGCGAAAACCGTGACGGCGCTGACGCGCGACGGGATTGGTTTTTCCACAGAGAAAGCCGTGGACGGAATAAACAGACACAAGGCCAAAAGCGCGGCGCGCAACATCGAGGCTAATCCCCAAAAATCCGTTTCGAAATCGCAGGGGCAAATAACATCTCGAATTCGAGCGGATTAAGGCCGGCCGAGATCAGTCCGATGAGCTTTCCATCGCGGAAGCGCATGACGTGCAGCACATGATGCGTGATGCGGCGATGGGTGGGCGCCATGCCGAACACCTCCCCGACATGGGTCGCGGTCACCATGAGGCGCGCGACGACGCGGCCGTCTACGGTCGGAACGATATCCTCCGTGCTCACCTCGAAATCGGTGAACTGGCCGCTCACCGTTTCGCCGAGTACGCGCACATATTCGGCCTTGCCTTCGATCACGCCCTCCGGCTTGAGCACCGTCAGCACGCGAATATCGTCGGCCACAAGCTCGTCGAAGGAATTGGGGTTCTGCGCTTTGAAAA
Organism: uncultured Hyphomicrobiaceae bacterium; assembly: GCA_964570735.1. Lineage (GTDB taxonomy): Bacteria > Pseudomonadota > Alphaproteobacteria > Rhizobiales > Rhodomicrobiaceae > CAZNAH01. The sequence continues at coordinate 20,391 of CAZNAH010000006.1, forward strand.
CGTCCTCGATAAAGCGGCGGGCGAGCGCGAGGTTCTGCTCGATGATGCTTTGTTCAGCCTGCTCCAAATCGATCCTCGCTTGCCGATGCCCGCTCGCGGCGCGCACAGTCTGAAACAGTCGGCGGGCGAGGCCGTTCCGTGGTCCCGTTCCCGCCGCGCCGTCTCTGCGATGGATCCTATCAGAAGCGCAGGCGCGAGGCGCGCACCACATGGGGCAGCGCGCGCACCTTGGTGAGCACGGCGTCCGTCACCGGCTCGTCCACGCTGACGAGCGCGATGGCCTTGCCGCCCGCCTCCTCGCGGCCGAGGTTGAACGTCGCGATATTGACCCCCTCATTGCCGAGCAGCGTGCCGAGCGCGCCGATATGGCCCGGCTTGTCCGCGTTTTCCGTGTAGAGCAGGTTGGGCGCGAACTCCGCATCCATCGGGATCTTGTTGATCTGGATGATACGCGGCTTGCCGTCGGAGAACACGGTGCCTGCCACGGAACGCTCCTGCCGCTCCGTCTGCACGGTCACGCGCATATAGGTCTCGAACGCGCCTTCCTGGCCGCGGCGCACTTCCTCGACCATGATGCCGCGATCCTTAGCGATGATCGGCGCGGAGACCATGTTCACATCCTGCAACAGCGGCCGCATCACGCCCGCGAGTGCAGCCGAGGTCAGCGCGCGGGTATTCATCTCCGCGACATCGCCCGCATATTCGAGGCGGATGAGCTTGAGCCCCGTCTCGGTGAGCTGGCCCGCGAACGAGCCGAGCTGTTCGGCGAGCTTCACGAACGGGCGCAGCTTCGGCGCTTCCTCCGCCGTGATCGAGGGGAAATTGACCGCGTTGGAGATGGCGCCCTTGAGAAGATAGTCCGCCATCTGCTCGGC
>CAZNAH010000006.1:21281-28341 GCA_964570735.1 uncultured Hyphomicrobiaceae bacterium
CGCCACGTTTTCCTGCGCCTCGCTCGTTGAGGCGCCGAGATGCGGCGTGCAGATCACATTCGGCAGCCCGAACAGCGGGTTCTCGTTCGCGGGCTCCGTCTCGAACACATCGAGCGCCGCGCCCGCGACATGGCCGGACTTGATCGCATCGGCCAGCGCCTGCTCCACGACCAGGCCGCCCCGCGCACAGTTCACGATGCGCACGCCCTTCTTCATCTTAGCGATGGCGTTCGCGTCGATGATGTTGCGCGTCTTCTCCGTCATCGGCGTGTGCAGCGTGATGAAGTCCGCCCGGCGGAAGAGTTCGTCGAGTTCCACCTTCTCGACGCCGAGGTCGAGCGCACGCTCCGGCGACAGGAACGGATCGTAGGCGATGACCTTCATCTTGAGGCCCTGCGCGCGGTCGGCCACGATCGAGCCGATATTGCCGCAGCCGATCACGCCGAGCGTCTTCGAGGTGACCTCCACGCCCATGAAGCGCGACTTCTCCCATTTCCCCGCCTGGGTCGAGCGGTCGGCTTCGGGGATTTGCCGCGCCAGCGCCAGCATGAGCGAGACCGCATGCTCGGCCGTCGTGATCGAGTTGCCGAACGGCGTATTCATCACGATGATGCCGCGCGCTGTGGCGGCGGGCACGTCGATGTTGTCCACGCCGATGCCGGCGCGGCCGATCACCTTGAGGCCGTTTGCCTGTGCGAGCACCTTCTCCGTGACCTTGGTGGCCGAACGCACGGCCAGACCGTCATACTCGCCGATCACCTCGGCGAGCTGGTCCTTGTCCAGCCCGACCTTCGTTTCGGTGATGATGCCGCGCTCGGTGAAAATGGCGGCGGCGGCGGGCGAAAGCTTGTCTGCGATGAGAACGCGGGGTGCAGTCATGGAAGTGTACTCCGAAATGGTGAGCGATAGGCCGCGCTCGCATCTGCGAAAGCGCTCAGCCCTCAAATGGAAACAAGGAGTTGTCAGGCGGCCTTGGCGAGGCTCGATTTGGCGTTCGCGAAAGCCCAGTCGAGCCACGGCATCAGCGCTTCGAGATCGGACGCCTCGATCGTCGCGCCGGCCCAGATGCGCAGGCCCGGGGGAGCATCACGATAAGCGCCGATATCCATGGCGACACCTTGCTTTTCGAGCGTGGACGCGATGTCTTTGGCGACCGCTGCCTGCGCTTCCGGCGTGCTAAGATCGGGATCGACGATTTTCAGGCAGACGGACGTGTTCGAGCGCGTGGCAGGCGCAGCCGCAAGGAAACCGACCCACGGCGTGCGCGAGACCCAATCCGCGATCACCGCGTAATTGGCGTTCGAGCGCGCCTGCAAGGCCGGCAGCCCGCCGATACTCTCGGCCCAGGCCAGCGCGTCGAGATAGTCCTCCACGCACAGCATGGACGGCGTGTTGATGGTCGAGCCCTCGAAGATTTCGAGGTTGACCTTCCCGCCCTTGGTCATCCGGAAAATTTTGGGCAGCGGCCAGGCCGGAGTGTAGCTTTCCAGCCGCTCGACCGCGCGCGGGCTCAGAATGATGATGCCGTGCTGCGCCTCGCCGCCGAGCACCTTCTGCCAGGAGAAGGTGGTGACGTCGAGCTTGTCCCAGTCAAGCGCCTGCGCGAACGCGGCCGATGTCGCGTCGCACAGCGTCAGGCCATCACGGTTGGCCGCGATCCAGTCGCCGCTCGGCACGCGCACGCCGGATGTGGTGCCGTTCCAGGTGAACACGACATCGTTGCGGAAATCCACCTGCGTCAGGTCCGGCAGCGTGCCGTAGGGCGCATCCATGACGCGGGCATTCGGCAGCTTCAACTGCTTGACGATGTCCGTCACCCAATCCTTGCCGAAGCTTTCCCAGGCGAGCACGTCCACGCCACGCTGGCCGAGCAGCGACCACATGGCCATCTCGAAGGCGCCGGTATCGGACGCGGCCGTGATGCCGATCAGGTAATCCGCAGGCACGCCGAGGATCGCACGCGTCTTGTCGATGGCGAGCTTGAGTTTGGCTTTGCCGGGTTTGGAGCGGTGCGACCGGCCCAATTCAGCGGTTTTCAGGTTTTCGAGGGAATAGCCGGGCCGCTTTGCGCAGGGGCCGGACGAGAAATGCGGCACGCGGGGCCGCATGGCGGGCATGGGAGCCGTCATGGTGATCTACCCTTCCAGATAGTTGCTTCCCGGTGGGGGGAAGTGTCCCACAGCCTCCGTACTTTATTGCTCCCCGGTCTGTCAACCGTCGCTTTGGAAGGCCCGCCGGCGACCACGACGGCGTTACACGCGTGCCCTGAGAACCGCCTCGCCCCGTCCCGGTCCGCCCCGCTCCGCCGCGTGAGGCCGGTCGAGCGAGCCCATGGCGGCCAGCCGCCCGAGATCGGGCACGACGACCTCCCGCGTCGTGGGGAGTTCGATCACCTTTTCCTGTTTGAGGCGGCTGAGCTGGCGGCTGACCGTTTCCAGCGTGAGGCCGAGATAATCGGCGATCTCACCCCGGGTGAAGGGCAGGCGGAACCGGATGGGCGTATGCTCGGCATGGCCGCAGCCCATTAGCGGAACCCGCTTCGCAAGATTGTAAAGAAAGGTCGCGACCCGCTCGCTTGACGATTTGCGCCCCAGCAGCAATGTCCAGTTGCGGCAGATGTCGAGTTCACGCACGGTCGATTCGAACAGCCTCTGCTGAAGCGTGGGGTTGATCTTCATCTCCGCTTCGAACATCGCGCGCGGGAAGCAGCAAAGCTCCACATCCGTCGCAGCTTCCGCCGAATAGGTATGTTGCGCGCTCAGCGGCTGCGCGATGAAATCCGACGGGTAGATCAAGCCGATGATGTGCTGCTCGCCATCCGGTGAAGTCTTGACGAGCTTCACAATGCCCTCGACGACGTTGAAATATTGATCGGCATCGTCGCCGTCGAGAAAGATCAGCTGATGAGCCTTGACGCGCTTGCGGTAGGACATCTTTGAGAGCCCAGCGAGTTCCTCGTCACTGAGCGCCGCGCAGATGCTTTTGTTCCGAACCGGGCAAGTCTCGCATCGTGTGCTGAGGCTGTGCATTGCTGCCTCCTCGAAGCTGTCGAGCCTCACAGTGGCACAAAACACAGATGCAAAAAACCGCATTATGAAGGGAAAAGGCAAATCTCCCCTCACTTGCTTCTGCGTCAGGTGACAAGGCGCCGCCGAGCCCCTGCGGCGCTTCGTCCGTCATTCCGGCGGTGTCGCGTGCTTTCCGCTCTCCGGCTGCAACGTTTTGATGTAGGCGATGATCTTCGCGAACTCGTTCGGGTCTCCGACCGAATCCGGCACGCGCGGGTGCGCGCCCATCACCATGCGCTTGAAGACGTTGCGGTTCAGTTCCTCCCCGCGCCATTTCAGGGGAAATTCGCGGAACGGCGTCGCGCCCCAGCGGGGGCTTCCGCCTTGCGGTCCGGTCGCATGGCAGCGCGCGCAATATTTCTGCGCCAGCATCCGCCCCTCCTCCACGCTCTGGGCACGGGCTGATGACACTGGCCCAATCGTGAGCATAAGAGCAATAACCATACCCCAAGATCGTGATTGCATCGTTTCCCTCTCGTTCAAGCTTGTAGAAATTAAGATTATCGGCGCGCGCTTGCGTTGATTTTTGTCAAAGTTATCTCGCACTATGCGTGTAAAACTTTGCGGGCGTTGCCGATGAGCAGCGCTCATCTCCCGGGAGAGAACCATGAAAGTCAGGAAAGCGATGCATGAAGGCGTCGTTTGGGTTTCACCGGACACGTCCATCTCGGACATAGCCGCCCGGATGAGGGACAACGACATCGGCGCGGTGCCCGTCGGCGAGAACGACCGCCTGATCGGGATGGTCACCGACCGCGACATCGTTTGCCGGGGGCTCGCGGATGGCCGCGATGCGCAGACGCTGACGGCCCGCGACGTGATGACCTCCGGCATCATCTATTGCGAGGAGGACGAGGATATCGAGGATGCCCTCGAACTCATGGAAAAGAAGAAGATCCGCCGCTTGCCCGTCATCAACGACGACAAGCGCATGGTGGGCATGCTGAGCCTCGGCGACATCTCGCACGCCGTCTCGGAAGAACTGACGGCGCAGGTGGTCAAAGCCGTCTCTGCGCACCACCGCTGATATCAAAACACCAGATTGTATGGAGAGTAACATGGATGATCTAGAGCTCAGGCAAGACGTTCTCGATGAACTGGAGTTCGAGCCGCGGATCGACGCGGCCGATATCGGGGTCGCGGTAGAAAATGGCGTGGTCACGCTCACTGGCCATGTCACAAGCTATGCGGAAAAGCTCGCTGTCCAGCAAGCCGTTCAGCGGGTTCATGGCGTTCGCGCGATCGCGGACAAGATCGAGATCCGTTACCCCGGAATGCCGAAGACCGCAGACGACGAAATCGCGAAGAGGGCTGCCGATGTGCTCAAGTGGGACGCTCTCGTCCCCGAAGACAGGATTAAGATCACTGTCCGGAATGGCTATGTAACGCTTACAGGCGAAGTGGACTGGCAGTTCCAGCGTTCGGCGGCGGAAGACGCCATCCGCAAGCTCTCACATATCACCGGTGTGAACAACCAGATCGAGATCAAGGCGCGCCCGATGGTGGCGAACGTCAAGAAAAAGATCGAAGATGCCCTGAAGCGAAACGCGGAGATCGAGGCGCGCAACATCCGGGTTTCTGTCTCCGACGGGACTGTGACCCTGGAAGGGCATGTTGATAACTGGAGCGAGCGCCTCGCTGTTGAAAACGCCGCCTGGGCGGCGTCCGGCGTCAAGCGGGTCGAAAACCATCTGGTCGTGATATAGGGCCAGCGAGGATGGCGGCGTCCATTCACGCCGCCGCCAAACCCTCGCCGTCAATATGGGCGGATGACCAGCACATCGCAGGGCGGATCGTCCAGCAGATCCTCGGCGACGCTCCCCCAAAGCAGACGCGACAGGCCGGGACGCCCATGCGTTGCGATGACGAGAAGGTCCGCCGCCAGCCGGGCAGTCTCGCCCCTCAAGACGCCGAAAGCATCGCCTTCCTTGAGGATCGTGTCGATCGACCCCGGCGACAGGCCGAAGGACCGCGCGCGATCGCTCAGCGCCTTCATCTCCTCGTTCAGGAACGCATCGAACTGAAGCCGTTCCTCATAAGCCACTTCCTGGGCATATCCCGTCCCGCTGAGGAGCGTTCGGAACGGCACATGATAGGCATGCACGAGGTGAAAGCAGGCCGACGGCGCGATCTGGAACGCCTGCCTGACGGCCGCGCGCGAGAACAGCGAGAAATCGACGCCTACAACCACGTGCCGGTAGGTCTCCCTCACGTCGCGCTTCACGAGAAGCACCGGCGGCAGGCTCCGCTTGAGGATCTGGCCCGCCGTCGTCTCCGCGAACGAGCGGTTGCCCCCTTCCGTATCGTGGATGCCGAGAATGATCAGATCGGTCACGTCCGGCTGGCAATGGCGGAGCAGTTCCGCTTTCGGGCGGCCAGTCACGACATCGAGCGTGGCTTTTATGCCGGTCGCCTCGCTGAAAGCGTCGGTTTCGCGTTGCAGCGTGGTCCTCGCCCATTCGAGGGAATGGGCTCTCAGTTCCGGCGGCAAGGCCGCATCCACGACATGCAGGATGCGGAGTTCGCCCTTGAGGTCTTTCGCGAGCGCGAAACCGCGAGCAATGGCGCGATCCGAGCGCGCCGACAGGTCCGAGGCAACGAGGATCTTCATGGTCGTCTCCCTTTCCGAGGGCGGCCATGGGCAGGGCCAGGTTACGTTTGTTTGTGCCGGTGAGGTGTTCTTGGTGCTGCCCAACCCTTAAAATGGGCGAGGATGCCGGGCCATGCCTTGACGGCGGTCAAGAACGCCAGGGCTTATGGGCCGCCGAGCCGGCCGTTGCGCGCATTGACCGCCCCCGCACGCGCCGCTACAAGCCCGCGATGCACGCGCCCTCCCCCGCCTCCCTCAACGACCCGGCCCAGCGCCTGACCGCGATTCTTCTGATGATCGCAGCCGTCTCGCTGTTCGCGGCACTCGATACGACGGCGAAATATCTCGCGACCGTGGCAGCGGTTCCCGTGCTCCAGGTCATCTGGCTGCGCTTCGTGAGCCATGCGGTGCTGAGCATCGCCTATTTCGGACCAGCCCGGTTCGCCACCGCTTTGCGCTCCGCCAAGCCGTGGCATCAGATGCTGCGCGGCTTGTTCATGCTGGGGGCCACGGGCTTCAACTTCGCGGCGCTGCAATATCTCCAGCTCGATCAGGTCGCGACGATTTTCTTTCTCGCGCCGTTCATCGTGGCGGGTCTGGCCGGTCCCCTGCTCGGCGAATGGATCGGCTGGCGGCGCTTCATCGCGATCTGCGTCGGCTTTTCGGGCGTGATCCTGGTGACCCGGCCGGGCTTCGGCGGCATTCACTGGGCGGCCGCGTTTTCCTTCGCGGCGACGCTGAGCTACGCGCTCTACAACATCTCGACGCGCTATCTGGCGCGCTACGACACCTCGACCACGACGCAGGTCTATACCCCGCTCACCGGGCTGGTGATCCTCGCGCCATTCGCGGCCTGGCAATGGCAAGACGATCTCGCCTGGCAGACATGGCTGCTGCTGGCCTCGCTGGGCGTGTCGGGCGGGCTCGGCCACTACCTCCTCATCCTCGCCCACGCGCGGGCGCCTGCGCCGATCCTCGCGCCGTTCGGCTATGTCAATCTCATCGCGGCGACCGCGCTCGGCTATGCCGTGTTCGCGGATGTGCCGAGCGCATGGACGCTGGCCGGCGCCGCGATCATCGTTGCGTCCGGCGGCTACCTCTTATGGCGCGAGCGTCAGGCGGGGCGGGCCTCGGTCGCCGCATCGTCCCCTTCGACAGTGCCCGGCGGATAAGCCGCGCGCACCCTTTCGGCCAGACCCCGGAAGCGGCCCTCCCTTATGGAAGCACGGATCTCCGCCATGAGGTCCTGATAGAAATGCGTGTTGGCCCAGCTCAGGAGCATCGGCCCCAGATACTCGCCCGCGCGGAACAGGTGGTGAATGTAGGCGCGGGAATAGTCGCGCGCGGCGGGGCAGGCGCTCGTCTCATCCAGCGGCCGGCCATCCTCGATATGCGCGGCATT
>CAZNAH010000006.1:28417-28661 GCA_964570735.1 uncultured Hyphomicrobiaceae bacterium
GTCGATGCCGCGCTCCACGGCGCCTACGATATCCGCCGGCGTTCCGACGCCCATCAGGTAGCGCGGCTTATGCTCGGGCAACAGCGGCACGGTCGTGTCCAGCGTGTCAAACATGAGCCGCTGCCCTTCGCCGACCGCCAGCCCGCCGACCGCATAGCCGGGCAGGTCGAGGGCGACGAGCGCCGCCGCGGACCGCTCGCGCAGCGCGGGGTAGACGCCGCCCTGCACGATGCCGAACAGCGCG
>CAZNAH010000006.1:28714-28927 GCA_964570735.1 uncultured Hyphomicrobiaceae bacterium
CCAGCGCAGCGAAAGCTCCATCGCGCGGGATGCTTCCTCGGGCGAGGACGGGAAGGCCGCGCATTCGTCAAACTGCATCTGGATGTCCGCGCCGAGCAGGTTCTGCACCTCGATCGAGCGCTCCGGCGTAAGCATGTGCAGCGCGCCATCGATGTGCGAGCGGAAGGCGCCGCCCTCCTCGCTCACCTGCCGGAGCGGGCTCAGCGACATGAC
>CAZNAH010000006.1:28987-29507 GCA_964570735.1 uncultured Hyphomicrobiaceae bacterium
GGGCCATGCGCTCCGCGCCGGGCCGCAGCATCAGGTGATAGGTGTTGCCGAGGATGACATCCGCGCCGCTCGCCTTCACGTCGTCGATGAACATCGCCTTCACGGTCGCGGTGGTGCCGACGGGCATGAAGGCGGGCGTGCGGATGAGCCCGCGCGGCGTGGAGATTTCGCCGGTCCGCGCCGCGCCGTCCCGCGCGATCAAGCGGAAGGAAAACTCAGCCATCCTCGCCGCCCTCCGCCCGTTTCGCGCGGTGGAGCAGGCAGGCATCGCCATAAGAGTAGAAGCGGTAGCCCGCGGCGATGGCGTGCGCGTAGGCGCGCCGCATCACGGACGTGCCCGCGAAGGCGCAGACAAGCATGAAGAGCGTCGATTTCGGCAGGTGGAAGTTGGTGAGCAGGAGGTCGGCGCTGCGGATCGGCGGTCCGCCGGGCCGGATGAAAATGTCCGTGCTGCCGGAGAACGGCACGACGCGCCCGCCCGGCCTGGCCGCCGACTCGAGAAGCCGCAGAACCGTCGTGC
>CAZNAH010000006.1:29616-34268 GCA_964570735.1 uncultured Hyphomicrobiaceae bacterium
GGCGTTCGGTCTTGACGGGCAGGAACGTGCCGGCCCCCACATGCAGCGTGATGAAGACGCGCCCGACGCCTTTGTCCTCCAGCCTGCGAAACAGCTCGGGCGTGAAATGAAGCCCCGCCGTCGGCGCGGCGACCGCACCGTCGCGCTCGGCGTAAGTCGTCTGATAGTCGTCGATGTCACGGTCGTCGGCGGGCCGTTTCGACGCGATGTAGGGGGGCAGCGGCGGCTTGCCATGGGCGAGCATGACTTGCTCGACGGCCTGGCCGGCGGCGGCGGATCTCACCGTGACGAGGCCGTCCTCCGCCTTGTCCTCGATCACGAGCGCCGCGCGGCTTTCACCGTCGGCGAAAAGAATGCTGTCGCCCGGTACAAGCCGGCGCCCGGGCTTCGCGAAGGCGCGCCAGCGGCCCCCGCCTGCCGGTTCCACGAGGGTGAGACCCACCGCGATGGCGGACGGCTGGTCCGGCTTGCCGCGCTCGGCGCGCCATCCGAAGAGCTGCGCCGGCAGCACGCGCGTATCGTTCAGCACGAGGAGATCGCCGGGCCGCAGCAGATCGGGCAGATCCCGCACGCGGCAATCGCTGACGGGATCGTCCGGCTGCGACGGGTCGACACGGAGAAGCCTTGCCGCATCGCGCGGCACGGCGGGCCGCAAGGCGATCCTCTCGGCCGGCAGGTCGAAGTCGAACTCGCTCAACGAGATCACCGACGCGGACATGCCTTCATCCTGCGGACGCGCTGCCAGGCCCGGCAGGCTCAGGCCGGCATGGCATCGGCGGCCACCCGCATGCTCACGATCTTGTCCGGATCGATCACGGGCTCGCCGCGCTTGATCTTGTCGACATTCTCCATGCCGGAAATGACCTTGCCCCAGACCGTATACTGCCGGTCGAGGAAAGAGGCATCGTCGAAGCAGATGAAGAACTGGCTGTCGGCGCTGTCCGGGTGCTGCGCGCGCGCCATGGACACGGTGCCGCGATCGTGCGTTTCCGCGTTGAACTCCGCCTTCAGCTTCTGGCCGGAACCGCCGGTGCCCCGGCCGGTCGGATCGCCGGTCTGGGCCATGAAGTCCTCGATCACGCGGTGGAAGACCACGCCGTCGTAGAACCCCTGCCGGGTGAGTTCCTTGATGCGCGCCACATGGTTCGGGGCGAGGTCGGGGCGCATCGCGATGATGACGCGGCCCTTGGTGGTCTCCATAACGAGCGTGTTTTCCGGGTCTTTGATCTCGGTCATGACGTCTCCATCGGGTCGGGCCGCTCCGTCACGGCTGGACCGCTAGCTGGCTTCCGATGCCAATTGCATCTTTACGATCTTATCGGGATTGAACACCTCGCCGGACCCGGGTGCCCCTTTCTTGATCTTATCAACGTGCTGCATGCCGTCCACGACCTCTCCCCAAACAGTGTATTGGCCATTGAGATGGGGCGAATCCTCGAACACGATGAAAAACTGGCTGTTCGCCGAGTTGGGGTCGCTCGTGCGGGCCGCGCCGACCGTGCCTCGCTTGAAGGGCGTTTTCGAGAATTCAGCCGGGAGATCGGGATATTTGGAGCCGCCCGTGCCGGTGCCCGTCGGATCGCCGGTCTGCGCCATGAAGCCGGTAATGACGCGGTGGAACGTCAGGCCATCGTAAAAGCCCTCGCGCACGAGCTTCTTGACCCGCTCGACATGCTTGGGCGCGAGGTCCGGCCGCAGTTCGATGGTGACGCGGCCGCCCTTGAGATCGAGGTAAAGCGTGTTGGCCGGGTCCGCCGCATGCGAGGGCGTCATAAATCCTGCGCCGAAGACCAGCGCCGCGGCAAGGCTCATGGCCATGCCGAGGGCGGCGAGCGGACGGAGGGGGGAAAGCGGTTGTTTCACGGATCTGGCGTCACGCAACATGAACATGGTTTTCGGCTCCTTGCGTTGATTGGGGGCGGGTTAAGCGCTCAACGCGGCGGGAATTTGGCTTTCAAGCGGCTCAGGACGGCGGGCGGCACGAAGGCGCTCACATCGCCGCCCATCGCCGCGATCTGGCGAACGAAGGTCGCCGCGATCGGAGCGCATTTCGGCGAGGCGGGCAGGAAAAGCGTTTCGATGCCGGGCGCCATCGTGGCGTTCATGCCCGCCATCTGCATCTCGTAAGCGAGGTCGACCCCGTCGCGCAAGCCGCGCAGGATGACGCCCGCGCCGTGATCGCGGGCTGCATGAACGGTCAGCCCGTCGAAAAGATGGATCTCGACGGAACTCCCGAGCCCTTCCGCGTCGAGCGCCTCGCGCAGCATCGCCGCCCGCTCATCGCCCGTGAACATGGCCGCCTTGCCGTGGTGAACGCCGATCCCGATCACCAGCCTATGGAACAGCGGCGCGGCGCGGCGGACGATATCCAGGTGGCCCAGCGTCGGGGGGTCGAAGCTGCCGGAATAAAACGCGATCGTGGCGGGGGCGTTCCGACCGGGCGCGCTCATGAGGACGCCGATCCGGACAGGCCGTTGCCCTCGGGATCGCTCACACCGTTTCCATTGCCTTCGTCATTGATGAGCTCGACGGACACGACGCGCTCGTCCGCGCCAGTTCGGAATATGGTGACGCCCTGGGTCGAGCGGCCGGTGATGGAGACGCCCTCGACCGGGCACCGGATCAGCTGCCCGCCATTGGTGACGAGCATGATATGGTCCGTTTCATCGACTGGGAACGATGCGACGAGGCGGCCATTGCGATCGTTCACGGCCATGGCGATGATGCCTTTCCCGCCGCGACCGGACACGCGGTATTCATAAGCCGAGGTGCGCTTGCCGAACCCTTTTTCCGAGACCGTCAGCACGAACTGTTCGGCCGCCCCCAGCTGGGCATAGCGGGCCGGCGACAGATCGCCAGCCTCGCCATCCGCGAGTTCTGCGTCGTCTGCCTCGATCGCGGCGGTTTCGGCGTCGGCGTCGTCGGCGGGTTGCGTCTCATCCTGGGGGCGCTCGCCGTTCGCCGCGCGCCGCATCGCGTTCGCCTGCTTGAGATAGGTGGCGCGCTCCGCGGGCTCCGCATCGACATGCCGGAGGATGGCCATGGAGATCACGTCATCGTCTTCGTCGAGGCGGATGCCGCGCACGCCGGTCGACTCACGCCCCTTGAACAACCGGACCTCGGAAACGGGGAAGCGGATGGCCTGCCCTTTCGCGGTGGTGAGCAGCACGTCGTCGTCCTCGCGGCAGAGCTGCACGCCGGCGATCTGATCGCCTTCGTCGAGCTTCATGGCGATCTTGCCGTTCTGGCGAACCTCCGCGAAATCCGCGATGTCATTGCGCCGCACGCTGCCCGAGCGCGTGGCGAACATGATGAACGCCTCGCCATCGCTCCGCTCCGTTTCGGAGATGGGGAGGATCGAAGTGATGACCTCGTCCTGCTGGAGCGGCAGAAGGTTGATCAGGGCTTTTCCGCGCGCCTGGGGCGCCGCGAGCGGAAGGCGCCAGACCTTGACCTTATAGGCCATGCCGCGAGACGAGAAGAACAGCACCGGGACGTGGGTGTTCGCCACGAAAAGCCGCGTGACGAAATCCTCGTCGCGGGTTGTCATGCCGGAGCGGCCCTTGCCGCCGCGGCGCTGGGCGCGATAGGTCGAAAGCGGAACGCGCTTGATGTAGCCCTTGTGGCTGACGGTGACGACCATATCCTCGCGCTGGATCAGGTCTTCGTCCTCGACCTCGCCTTCGATGTCGAGGATTTCCGTGCGGCGCGGGGTGCCGAATTCCTCGCGGATCGCGGTCAGCTCATCCTTCACGATGGCCGTGATGCGGGCGCGGGAGCGCAGAATATCGAGGTAATCGCTGATCTTGTCGGCGAGCCCCTTCAGTTCATCGCCAATCTCGTCGCGGCCGAGCGCCGTAAGCCGCTGCAAGCGCAGGTCGAGGATCGCGCGCGCCTGATCCTCCGACAGACGGTAGACATCGCCCTCCAGCACGCGGTGGCGCGGATCGTCGATGAGCATGATCAGCGGGGCGATATCCCCGGCGGGCCAGTCGCGGCTCATCAGCTCCGCGCGGGCCGTGGCGGGGTCGGGCGCGCGGCGGATGATGCGGATGACCTCGTCGATGTTCGCGACCGCCGTCACCAGCCCGACGAGCACATGCGCCCGCTCCCGCGCCTTCGCGAGGAGGTGCTTCGTGCGGCGGGAAACGACGACCTCGCGGAAATTCGTGAACGCCTGGATGAAATCCTTGAGAACGAGTTGCTCCGGCCGCCCGCCGTTGAGCGCCACCATGTTCGCGCCGAAGGTGGTCTGAAGCGCGGTGAACCTGTAAAGCTGGTTCAGGACGACATCGGCGACGGCTTCGCGCTTCAGTTCGATGACCACGCGATAGCCGTGGCGGTCGGATTCGTCGCGCACGTCGGAAATGCCCTCGATCTTCTTTTCGCGCACGAGTTCGGCGATGCGTTCCTGCATCACCGCCTTGTTGACCTGATAGGGGATTTCCGTGACGATCAGGGCTTCGCGGTCCTTGCGGATGGTCTCGGTATGCACCCGCCCGCGCATGGTGATCGAACCGCGCGCCTTCAGATAAGCGGACCGTATGCCTGAGCGGCCGAGGATGATCCCGCCCGTCGGGAAGTCCGGGCCGGGGATGATGTCCATCAGCTCCTCGGTGGTGATCGCCGGGTTGTCGAGATACGCCATGCAG
>CAZNAH010000006.1:34306-37649 GCA_964570735.1 uncultured Hyphomicrobiaceae bacterium
GATGTTCGTCGCCATGCCGACCGCGATGCCGCCGGCCCCGTTGACGAGCAGGTTTGGAAAGCGCGCGGGCAGAACCGTCGGCTCGCGCTCGGAATTATCGTAATTGTCCTGGAAGTCGACCGTGTTGTGTTCCAGGTCTTCGAGCAGGGTATGGGCCACCTTTTCGAGGCGGACCTCGGTGTATCGCATCGCGGCCGGGGGGTCGCCGTCCACGGAGCCGAAATTGGCCTGCCCGTCGATCAATGGCAGGCGCATGGAGAAATCCTGCGCCATGCGCACGAGCGCATCGTAGACGGACTGGTCGCCGTGCGGATGGTACTTACCGATGACATCGCCGACCACGCGCGCGGATTTGCGGTAGGGCCGGTTCCACTGATAGCCATTTTCGTGCATCGAAAACAGCACGCGGCGATGAACCGGCTTCAACCCGTCGCGCACGTCGGGCAGCGCGCGGGACACGATCACGCTCATGGCGTAATCGAGGTATGACCGCTTCATCTCATCCGTGATGAGGATCGGGCGGATGTCGCTGCCGGGCGGCGTCTTGTCGGAAGGGTCGGACACGGATGAACTTGCGGCGTTTTATGGTAAGATGTCTTATAGAGCGAAAAGCTAAAGTCCCGGAGGGCGGTCTGGATTAGCGGGGCACCGCGACCTGCATGGTCTTCCCTCCGTATTCGTGAACATTGTCGTGGGCGCGAACGGTCACTTCCGCGACATTCGGAGGAATGGTGACGCCGCCGAGGGACCGCGTGAAGGGCTGCTCATCCTCATGCGGGTGAAGCAGAACGCGCGTGCCGAGCACAGTCCCGTCAGGGGCTACGATGTCCCACTTGTCGGCATAATGCTGCCAGCCTTCGTCCGCGTGCTTCACAGTCACGTCGAAGAGGTATGTGCCGCCGCTTTCTTTTGCGACCTTCACGTCCACGACATCGGCTTCGCCCGATAGAGCCGCGGGAGCGAAAGCCAGGAAGCACATGATGAACAAGACGCTCAGCAGTCCCGCATCAGAACGGAATTTCGTCATCCAATTCCTTGTCGAAGCTTCCCTTGAATCCGGCGTTGTCGGCACGCCCGCGAGGCGCGCTGTTCGAGTTGCGGCCCCGCGCCGGACCGCCCCCGCCGTGGTCATACTCGCCGGACGCACTGTCATGCATTCCCCCGCCTGATCCGCGGCCGTCGAGCATGGCCAGCTCACCGCGATAATTCTGCAACACGATTTCGGTCGTGTAGCGGTCCTGCCCGCTCGAGTCCTGCCATTTTCGCGTTTGCAGCTGGCCTTCTATATAGACCTTGGAGCCCTTTTTTAAATACTGCTCGGCCACGCGGCACAGCCCCTCATTGAAGATGACGACGCTGTGCCATTCGGTCTTCTCGCGCTTCTCGCCGGAGGATTTGTCGCGCCAGCTTTCGGACGTTGCGATCCGCAGATTGCACACGGGGCGACCGTCCTGAAGATTGCGGATTTCGGGGTCCGCGCCGAGATTGCCCACCAGGATCACTTTATTGACTGAGCCCGCCATGAGAGCTCCTTTCGTACTGCTTCGAGTCGAGGCGAGTGTAGCGCAGTCGGCCGGTCGAGGTCGGCCCTAACCGGCCTTTTCCACACGTGTCGCCACGCTTCCAGGCTCATGTTCCTACTCTGTTCTAGGGACTCGGCGCCGCTCTGTCAACTCCCGCGGGCGCGCTGACGAGATCGGCGGGACAGCCGAATTTCGCGCCGCTCGTCTGCGTTTCGTCGAGGACCGCGCCGGTCAGGTCCGCGCAGGTCAGGTCCGCCTGGCGCAGGTCGGTCCGGTCGAGCCGGGCATAGCGCAGGTCGCGGAAGCGCAGCGAGATGCTCGTGTCGTCAGGCGAAAGGTCGCGCTCGCGCACGAGATCCTCATCCGTCATCACGATATTGCGGTGGAACGCGCTCTGCGGGCGCCCCGTCGCCGGATCGAGGCTTCCCTCGAACAGAACGGCGGTGGGCGTAAAGACGCGGCGCGTTTCGCCCGCCGTGCCCGCGATGGGGATTTCGCGCGCAGGGCCGATCTCGGCGAGCTTGCGGTCGATCCACTCGCCCGGAACCGTTGCGACCGTGACCGAGAACAGAAAGAACGTTGCGAAACTCAAAGCCGTGAAGACGTAGAAGCCGGGATAGGTGACGAGCCCGGAGCCGAGCGAGGCCCAGAAGCCTTCGTGCGGCGAGGGCAGGAAAACGCCGATCAGCGCGATGAGGATGATGTCGGACAGCACATAGATCCGATGCAGCCACGTCGCGGTGACATCGTGGAACGGCAGGAATTTGAGCTGGAAGAGAAGCAGCACCGCGACCGGCAGCAGAACCAGCGTGCCCCATACAACGACCTGGAGGAAAAAGCGGATCATCACGCTTTGCGGAGGCCCCGCCAGATACTGCGTGAAGAAGTTCGCGTGAAGCTCATAGCGTAAGGGATGAACCGCCTGCTGCCCGGTGGAGGCGGCCTCCGCCAGCTCCTGCGCCTCGATGGCCGCCATGAAGGCATAGATCTTGCGCACCTTGATGACATGCTGGATGAGCACGCCGAAGTGAACGAGGATGTAGATGGGCGGCGCGAAGAGGAAAAACTGGCTGAGGCTGATCGAGATGCCCAGGATCGGCAGGGTGATCGGCGCGTTCAGAAGAAGGTCGCGGTCGGACACGCCGCCCAGCGCCACGATGTAATAGGCCGTCAGCAGCAGAAAGATGAGCCAGCCCCGCTGGGCCGATGCGCTGGCCTCGTTCACGGCCGCCAGCAGCTCGCGCGTGCGGTTTGTGGGCGAGATCGCCGCCGTGAGGATCGCTGGCCGTTCCATGTTTCAGGTTCCCGCTCGTGCCCGTGCGAAGCTTGGCGCAGATGGGCTGCCCCGTCAACGTGGCGTTGCGCTCCCTCGATAAACGCGCTAACCTCATCCCCTCCCGCGTATTCGCCAGTCACAGAAGCGCAGGAGGAGCGAGCGAGATGCGGATCAGGACATTTATGGCGGTGAGCACGGCTGTTGCGGCGCTGGCTTTCGGAACGGCCGCGGTGGCCCAGCCCCCGCATCAGCGCGGCATGCCGGGCGACATGGGCGGGATGCAGGGCATGCCGGGCATGCATCCGGGGATGGGCAAGGAGATGGGTAAGGGCAAAGGCCGCGGCGATGATGACGGCGGGAGCAAGCGCGGCGCGCGCTTCAAGTTCGAGCGCGGCGACAGCGAGATCGACATCCGCTGCCCGGCGGACGAGAGCCTGCAAAACTGCGTGGAGGCCGCGATGCGGCTCATCGACCGGGTGATGGGCGAGCAGGGGCAGCGCCGCGCGGACGCCGGGCCGGGTTGGGGCGGCGGGCAGCCGCGCTA
>CAZNAH010000007.1:0-943 GCA_964570735.1 uncultured Hyphomicrobiaceae bacterium
ATGGCCGCGCCCGGCAATTCGCTCGTCACCGCCCGCACGAGCCTGCCGCAGCCGATGGCGGACGAGCAGATTCTCGCGCTCTACGAGGAAGGCTCCTACACGGTCCAGCCGCACGACAACATGCGCAAGACCATCGCGCAGCGGCTCACCCAGGCGAAGGTCACGGTCCCGCATTTCTATCTCAGCATCGATTGCAGGCTCGACGCCTTGCTCGCCGCCCGCCAGCGCCTGAACGAGCGCGCGCCGAAGGACAGCCCCGGCGCCTATAAGCTCTCGGTCAACGATTTCATCATCAAGGCGATGGGCCTCGCGCTCGCCCGCGTGCCCAAGGCGAACGCGACGTGGACGGAGCAGGGCATTCTCCTGCACCGCCGCGCCGATGTCGCGGTGGCCGTCGCGGTCGAAGGCGGGCTGTTCACGCCGGTTCTGCGCGATGTGGAGCACAAGAGCCTCGCGCAATTATCGAACGAAATGAAGGACCTCGCCGAACGCGCGCGCAAGCGCCGCCTTGCCCCGCACGAATATCAGGGGGGCACCACGGCCATCTCCAATCTCGGCATGTACGGTATCCGCCGCTTCGACGCGGTCATCAATCCGCCGCACGCGACCATTCTTGCGGTGGGTGCGGGCGAAGAGCGCGCGATCGTGAAGGCCGGCAAAATCGAGGTGGCGACTATGATGTCGTGTACGCTCTCCTGCGATCACCGCGTGGTGGACGGCGCGCTTGGCGCAGAGCTTCTGGCGGCCTTCAAGGGCTTCATCGAGGAGCCGGTGACGATGCTGGTTTAAGGCTTCGACTTTGCGGCAGATATTCGAGAAAATCAAGCCAGCGCTCGGGCGGGCGCAAGGCGGCGGGAGAAAATCATGGGCGAACATTACGACGTCGCGGTGATCGGGGCGGGGCCGGGCGGCTATGTCGCGGCGATCCGCGCGGCGCAGCTCG
>CAZNAH010000007.1:968-9306 GCA_964570735.1 uncultured Hyphomicrobiaceae bacterium
ATCTCGGCGGCATCTGCCTCAACTGGGGCTGCATTCCGACGAAGGCGCTGCTGCGCACGGCGGAGGTGCTGAGCCTGTTCCGCCACGCCGACGAATTCGGACTGAAGGCGGACGGCATCGGCTTCGACCTGTCGAAGGTCATCACACGCTCGCGCAAGGTGGCGGGCAGGCTGTCCGGCGGCGTCGCCTATCTTCTCAAGAAGAACAAGGTGGCTGTGGTGGACGGCGCCGCGCGCATCAAGGGCAAGGGCGTCGTTTCGGTGACCGGCAAGGACGGCAAGGCGCTGCCGGATATCGCCGCGCGGCACATCATCGTCGCGACCGGCGCGCGGGCGCGCACGCTGCCCGGCCTTGAGCCCGACGGCAAGCTGGTGTGGACCTACAAGGAGGCCATGGTGCCGGACGCGATGCCGGGCTCGCTGCTGGTGATCGGCTCGGGCGCTATCGGCATCGAATTCGCGAGTTTTTACAACGCGCTCGGCGCGAAAGTGACGGTCGTCGAGATCATGGACCGCATTCTGCCCGTGGAGGACGAGGAAATCTCCGCCCTCGCGCGCAAGAGCTTCGAGAAGCAGGGCATCGCGATCCGGACCGGCGCGAAGGTCGACAAGCTCGAAAAGGCGGGCGACGGGGTCAAGGCGACGATCACCGGCAAGGACGGGAAAAGCGAGACGGCGGCCTTCGACCGCGTAATCCTTGCGGTCGGTATTGTCGGCAATGTCGAGGGGCTGGGGCTGGAGGAGGCGGGCGCCGCGGTCGAGAAGGGGCACATCGTCATCGACGAGTGGTGCCGCACGAGCGCCCCCGGCATCTACGCCATCGGCGATGTGGCCGGCCCGCCGTGGCTCGCCCACAAGGCCAGCCATGAGGGCATTCTCTGCGTCGAGAAGATCGCCGGGCTGAACGATGTCCACCCGCTGAACGTGAAGAACGTGCCGGGCTGCACGTATTCCCAGCCGCAGGTGGCCTCCATCGGGCTGACGGAAGCCGCCGCCAGGGGGAACGGCCGCGAGATCAAGGTGGGCCGCTTCCCCTATCAGGGCAACGGCAAGGCGATTGCGCTCGGCGAGCCGGAAGGGCTCGTCAAGACCATCTTCGACGCGAAGACGGGCGAGCTTCTCGGCGCGCACATGATCGGCGCGGAGGTGACCGAACTGATCCAGGGCTTCGGCATCGCCAAGACGCTGGAGACGACGGAAGCCGAACTGATGCACGCCATCTTCCCGCATCCCACGCTCTCCGAGATGATGCATGAGAGCGTGCTCGACGCCTATGGCCGCGTCATCCATTTCTAGGCTGAATCGGCCGCCCGCCCGCCGGCCGGGCGCGGGGGTTACGGCCGGGAAACCGGGCAGGCAAGATCGCCCTCTTCGCAGTCGAGATGGGCTTTCAGCTCCGCGGTGCGCTGTTTCGTCATGTGTTCCAGGCAGTTCGAGACCGCCATCGGATGGATCGAGCCGCCCGCGCTCCCGGAGGCGGCAAAAGCGCATTCCGCGTCGCGGAACGCGACCCAGGCGCGTTGTGCGGCAACCAGCAGATTTGCACTTTCCCCTTCTACGCGCTCTTTCACCTCGCGATACGCGGCGTTCAGTTCCGCATCGGCCTTTTCATAGGCTTCACCCGCGCAGGCATTCATCTCCGCTTGCGTTACGGGGTCGCGGCAGTCCGCCGCCTCCCCCGGCGCCGCCCCGAACATCATGGCCACCGCGATCAGCACGCTCCGCATGGAATTCCCCCTTGTTGTTGACTGGAAAGCGAACGAGATCCTGGCGCCTCAGACGAGTTGCGCCGTTTCCCGTTCCGCTGAACCGACGGCCATATCCGGGCCGAGGGTGCGGCCCCAGCCGATCGACCGGCGCGGCCTGATGGATTTCTTCATCTGGTGCGCGGCGCGGCGGGCTTCCGCATCCTCAAGCGCGGTCTGGCGGAACTCGCACAAATCCGGCACGCGGTTGAAGGCGATCTTCGCCCCGGCGTAATGCAGGTTCTGCCCCATCTGAGAGGCCAGCATCACGGCGTCGCGGCCATAGCGCTCGTTCAGGGTGTCGAGCGTGTGCCACAGGCGCTCCTGCCGGTGCGCGCCCGAGCTTGCGGCGTCCGCCCGCAGAAAGAGGTCGTGCTGGCGGGTCTTGTCCTCGACCAGATCGAACAGGCCGATCTGCACATGCCGGAACCAGGCTTTTCCGCGCCGCGCCCGTTCCGCCTGGCGGACGAGGCCGGGCCAGAGCCGGTCGAGCCAGTCGAGGAACACGAAGCTGTCCTGCGTCGGCGCGAACCGCACCTGCGAGGCCCAGCCCGCTTCCCACTTGTCGCCCGCGAGGAAGAAGCCGCCCGCGGCGAGCCCGTAATGGCGCAGCCGGTAGGCCGCCTTCAGCACGAGAGTGCGCGCCACGAGCCGCGCGGCCGGGGCGGGGCGCGAGCTGGGATCGAGCACGCGGCTATGGCCGATTACGCTTTTCTTCGACGGCAGGTCGGGCACGTCGAAGCCGTGCAGCGCATACCAGAAGCGTTCGCCGCCGACCCCGCCCCAGATGGCGCGCGCATGTTTCGGCGCGAGCGCCCAGAGCGCCTCCACCGTCTCGACGCCCGCCGCGCGCAGCCGCTGCCGCATGCGCTCGCCGATGCCCGGCAGGTCGGTGAGGTTGAGATCGAGCAGGGGCCCGGGCAGGTCCTGCGCGCGCAGGGTGACGAGCCCGTCGGGCTTCCTGAGATCGGTCGCGATCTTGGCGAGAAGGCTCGACGGCGCAAGCCCGATCGAGCTTTTCACATGCTCTCCGACGCGCGCCGCGATCCCGGCCTTGATGGCGCGGGCGAGCGCTTCGGCCGCCTCCGGCGTCTGCTGGGTGCGGTCGAGCCGGCAGGCCATCTCGTCGATCGACCAGATCTTGTGCACGGGGATATGCCGGTCGATCTCCTCCAGCAGCTTGTGGTGATACTCCACATAAAGCTCATGCCGCGCGGGCACGATGAGAAGGCCGGGGCAGGCGGCCTTCGCCTCGCGGATCGGCGTGCCGGTGCGGATGCCGTAAGCCTTCGCCTCGTAGCTCGCGGCGATCGTGCAGGTGCTGTCGGTCATCACGGGCGCGACGGCGACAGGTTTTCCGCGCAGGCTCGGGTTGACCTGCTGCTCGACGCTGGCGAAATAGCTGTTGAAGTCGATGAACAGATAGCGCAGCGGACCGTATCGCATGTCAGTCATGCTCGTAATTGCCTCTGGCCGAGGGTGGCGCTGCGTCCATATAGTATAGAAACGCGAGACAGGCTAGAACAGAAATAGAACATGGTCACAGTCCTCGACACCCGCGACGCGAAGCCGCGTCATCCCGAAAAGGCGCATCGGCCTGACACGCCCGTGCTGCGCAAGCCGGACTGGATCCGCGTGAAGGCGCCGGGCTCGGAGGGCTATCGCAGCACGGCGAAGATTGTCCGCGACAACCGGCTGCACACGGTGTGCGAAGAGGCGGGCTGCCCCAACATCGGCGAGTGCTGGGAGAAGCGGCACGCGACCATGATGATCATGGGCGACACCTGCACACGGGCATGCGCCTTCTGCAATGTGAAAACGGGGCTGCCTGGCGCGCTCGATCCGGCCGAGCCGGAGAATGTCGCCCGCGCGGTTGCGGCGCTCGGGCTAGAGCATGTCGTCATCACATCGGTGGATCGCGACGACCTCGACGACGGCGGGGCAGGGCATTTCGCGCAGACGATCCGGGCGATCCGCGCGGCGACGCCCTCCACCACCATCGAGGTGCTGACGCCGGACTTCCTGAAGAAGGGCGACGGCGCGCTCGAAGCCGTGGTCGCTGCCCGGCCCGATGTGTTCAACCACAATCTCGAAACGGTGCCGTCGCTCTATCTCAGAATCCGGCCCGGCGCGCGCTACTTTCACTCGCTGCGGCTGCTGCAACGCGCGAAGGAACTGGACCGCACGCTGTTCACGAAATCCGGCATCATGGTGGGCCTGGGCGAGAAACGGGCAGAGGTCTTGCAGGTTATGGACGACCTGCGTTCGGCGGACGTCGATTTCCTGACCATCGGCCAGTATCTCCAGCCGACGCGCAAACACGCCGCGGTGGATCGTTTCGTTGAGCCGGCGGAGTTCGAGAGCTACAAGTCGCTGGCCTATTCGAAGGGCTTCCTGATGGTCTCGGCGAGCCCGCTCACCCGTTCGTCCTACCACGCGGGCGATGACTTCGCCCGGCTCAAGGCCGCCCGTCTGGCGGTTCTCGGCCGGTAAACGCAACCCTTAACCGCAAGCGCTCATGCCCGCCTTTCAAACCTCACGCCGAGTGCCGCACGCCGCCGAAAACATGTTCGCGCTCGTCGCCGACGTCGAGAGCTACCCGGAATTCGTGCCGCTATGTGAGCGCCTCGTAGTGAAAAGCCGGGCGGCGGAGGGCGATGCGGATGTGGTCGTCGCAACGATGACGGTCGCCTACAAGGTGTTCCGGGAAAGCTTCACGAGCCGCATCGTGCTGCGGCGCGCGCGCAATGAGATCATCGTGACCTATCTGGACGGCCCGTTCCGTCATCTCGAAAACCGCTGGACCTTCAAGCCGCTGGCCGCGGATGCCTGCGAGGTCGGCTTTTTCCTGGTCTACGAGTTCCGCTCGCGGGCCTTGCAGATGCTGATGGGCGCCGTGTTCGACCGGGCCTTCCGCACCTTCGCGGATGCCTTCGAGGCCCGCGCGGACGAGATTTACGGACGCAAGCCGCCGCTCGGCGCAGCGCTCGCGCCCTCGGTCACCTGAGAGCCTGCCTCACTCGGCCTTTGGCGTGCGCATTTCGGCCGTGAAGATGCCGTCGAGCAGCAGCCCGAGCGCGGCCTCGACGGACCTCGCCCGGATTTTCGCCCGTCCGATATCGCCGAACCGCTCCACCTTGAGCGTCACGGCGGCATCTTTGAGATCGCCCCGCACACCGCGCCGCGCGCAGCCGAAGTGAACGAGCCCGACCGGCTTTTCGGCACTGCCGCCGCCGGGGCCTGCGATGCCCGTCACGGAAACGGAAACGGCCGCCTTGGAACGCTGGAGCGCGCCGAGAGCCATCGCGCTGGCAACCTTCGGCGAGACGGCTCCGTAATCCGCGATGAGCAGGGGGTCCACGCCGAGGAGGTCGGCCTTCGCGCCGTTCGAATAGGTGACAAAGCCCCGGTCGAACACATCGGACGAGCCAGCGATCCCGGTCAGCGCCGCCGCGACGAGGCCGCCCGTGCAGGACTCGGCGGTGGCGATGCGCACGCCCCGCGCGCGCGCTTCGTCCAGCACCTGCCGCGCCAGGGTTTCAATCTCGTCATCCATGGGCCGCTCCTTCGGCTTTCGGAGGGAAAGCCACGCTCACGGTCGCCAGCGCCGCGATGCCTTCGCGCCGGCCCGTGAAGCCGAGACCCTCGCTCGTGGTCGCCTTGACGCTCACCCGCTCCCTATCGAGCCTCAGAAGCTCGGCGATACGGGCGCGCATGGCCTCCCGGTGCGGGCCGATCCTCGGCTGCTCGCAAATGAGCGTGACATCGACATTCGTGATGCGGCCGCCGCGCTCTGCGACGAGAACCGCCGCATGCGACAGGAAGGTGGCCGAATCCGCGCCGCGCCAGGCCGGATCGGACGGCGGGAAGTGGTCGCCGATATCGCCCGCGCCGATGGTCCCGAGCAGTGCGTCGGTCAGCGCGTGCAGGCCGGCATCCGCGTCGGAGTGGCCTTTGAGACCGGCGGTGTGGGGAATGTTCACGCCGCACAGGGTGACATGATCTCCCGCTTCGAAGGCGTGGACATCGAACCCCGTGCCGGACCTCACATCCGCGAGCATCGCACGCGCATCCGCCGCGCCCGCCAACAGGTTCGCGATCCGCAGGTCTTCCGCCGTCGTGATTTTCATATTGTGCGATCCGCTGTCTACAAGCCCGATATCGAGCCCGTACCACTCCGCAATCGAGGCATCGTCGGTGAAATCGCTGCGCCCGCTCTCGAAGGCCGCCTCGTGGGCCGCGAGGATCGCGCCGAAGCGGAAGGTCTGCGGCGTCTGGGCGCGCCAGAGATTGGCGCGGTCGATTGTTTCCCCGATCTGCCCGCCGCTCGCCCGTTTCAGCGTATCCGAGAGGGGCGCGGCGGCGATGGCGCCGTCGCGATCCTTGAGCGCGTCGAGCGTCGCGGCGATGCAATCCGCCGTCACGAAAGGTCGCGCGGCATCGTGGATCAGCACGGCTTCAGGCTTCAGCGCGGCAGCGGCCCGCAAGCCCGCGAGCACGGAAAGCTGCCGCGTCGCGCCGCCATGGACGGGTGCCAGCAGACCGGGCGGCAGGGCATCGCTGCTGCGGGCATAGAGATCCTCGTCGCCGGGGCGGATCACCGCGAGCGCATGATCGACGCGTCCATGGTCGAGAAAGGTCCGCAGCGTACGCCGCAGCACGGGTTCGCCCGCGAGTTCCGCATACTGCTTCGGAAGGTCGGTTTCGTGCGCGCGTGCGCGCGAGCCGCTGCCTGCCGCGACGACGATGGCGACAGCCCTCATGCCGGTTTGGTACTGTTCTTGCATATTATCGCATAAGGTTAGGTGCATCACGGGTTTCCGGGAGCCGACCCGACCATAGACGCAAGCAACCGCCGCACCAAGGGCCTTGCAAATTCGGCGTGCAACAAATCCGGCTGACAGACGGGAGGTTTTTGGTAAAATGCCCAAGACGTAGCCTCTTTATTACAATGCCTATTTATTAGGCAATCGCGGAGAAGACCCTGGCGGGTCCGGGCCGCGGAAGGAGGCGGAAACCCGCGTCGTCTGGGTGGAAGCCAATGAAACTGAACGAATTGCGCCGCAGCGACACGAAGACCCCGGCGCCGAAAGTCAACCTGGAGGGGCTTTTCCATGCCCTGCCGCATGCTCTCATCGTGGTCGGCGATCAGAACCGCATCCTGTCGGTCAACTTCGCGGCAGAGGTGTTTTTCCGCGTCAGCGAGACCATGCGGCGTCTGAACCTCGGTCCCGCCCACCAGCCCGCTTCTGGCGCTGGCGGCGCAGGTCCGCCAGACGAAAGGCGCCGTGAACGAATATGCGGTCGATCTCGGAATGCATGATCAGGGTCAGCGCGCCGTGGACGTGTTCGCCGCGCCCGTCGTCGATCAGGCGGGCCAGGTTCTCCTGCTCCTCCAGGAGCGCGGGGTCGCGAACATGATGGAGCGCCAGCTCACCCATCGCGGGGCGGCGCGTTCGGTCTCGGCCATGGCGGCCGTGCTCGCCCATGAGATCAAAAATCCGCTGTCGGGCATACGCGGCGCGGCTCAGCTTCTTGAGGCGGGCGCGGCGCCTGAGGATCGCCCGCTCGCCAAGCTCATCACCGACGAGGCGGATCGCATCTGGCGCAGCTTCAAAGGCTGTAGCTCGAGCGCGGCGGATCGCATCTGCACTCTGGTCGATCGCATGGAGGTGTTCGGCGACGAGCGGCCCATGGCGACGGACGAGGTCAACATCCATGCGGTGCTCGATCACGTGAAGCAGATCGCGGTGAACGGCTTCGCCCGGCATATCGCTTTCGTGCAGACCTACGATCCGTCTCTGCCGCCCGTCCCCGGCAATCGCGACAAGCTCATTCAGGCGTTTCTCAATCTCGTCAAGAACAGCGCGGAGGCGATCGGCGACCGCCACGATGGCCAGATCACGCTGTCCACGGCGTTCCGGCCCGGCCTTCGCATCGCGCAGCGCAACTCCGATTCCCGCGTCGGGCTGCCGCTCGAAATCTCGATCTCGGACAATGGCGGCGGCATCAGCGATGACCTCAAGCCCCATCTGTTCGAGCCGTTCGTCACCACAAAGGCCAAGGGCGCGGGTCTGGGCCTTGCCCTCGTCGCGAAGATCATCGGCGACCATGGAGGCGTCATCGAATGCGACAATGCCACCCGCCTGACCACCTTCCGCACCCTTCTCCCCATGTATCAAGCCTCAACCCGCAAGAATGGAGCCAAATAATTGGGCCGAGGAAACGTACTCATCGCCGACGATGACGCGGCCATCCGGACGGTCGTCAACCAGGCTCTGGTACGTGCGGGATACAGCCCCCGCGCGACGAGCAACGCGGCCACGCTATGGAACTGGGTGAGCCAGGGCGAGGGCGATGTCGTCATCACCGACGTCATCATGCCGGACGACAACGCTTTCGACCTCATCCCGCGCATCAAGAAGATCCGCCCCGACCTGCCCATCATCGTGATGAGCGCGCAGAACACCTTCATGACGGCGATCACCGCGACCGAGCGCGGCGCCTATGAATATCTGCCGAAGCCGTTCGATCTGAAGGAGCTCATCGCAATCGTCGGCCGTGCGCTGAGCGATCCGAAGCGGAGCGCACAGG
>CAZNAH010000007.1:9316-9553 GCA_964570735.1 uncultured Hyphomicrobiaceae bacterium
CGATCCCGAGACGGAAGGGCTGCCGCTGATCGGCCGGTCCGCCGCGATGCAGGATGTCTACCGCGTCATGGCGCGGCTGATGCACACGGACCTGACCGTGATGATCACGGGCGAATCAGGAACGGGCAAGGAACTTGTCGCGCGCGCGCTGCATGATTACGGCCAGCGCAAGAACGGCCCGTTCATCGCCATCAATATGGCGGCCATCCCGCGCGAACTCATCGAATCGGAGCTGTT
>CAZNAH010000007.1:9563-21498 GCA_964570735.1 uncultured Hyphomicrobiaceae bacterium
CGAGAAGGGCGCGTTCACAGGCGCGGCGAACCGGGCCATCGGGCGCTTCGAGCAGGCCGACAGCGGCACGCTCTTCCTCGACGAGATCGGAGACATGCCGATGGAAGCGCAGACGCGGCTCCTGCGCGTGCTCCAGGAAGGCGAGTACATGACGGTCGGCGGGCGCACGCCCATCAAGACAGATGTGCGGATCATCGCCGCCACCAACAAGAGCCTCGAAAACCAGATCTCGCTCGGGCTTTTCCGCGAAGACCTCTATTACCGCCTCAATGTCGTTCCGTTGCGCCTGCCGCCCTTGCGCGAGCGGCTGGATGATGTGCCAGACCTCGTCCGCCATTTCCTGTTTCAAGCCGAGAAAAGCGGGCTGCCGCGCAAGACGCTCACCCAGGACGCTTTCGACCGGCTCAAACGCCACTCCTGGCCCGGCAATGTGCGCGAGCTTGAAAATCTCGTCCGCCGCCTGAGCGCGCTCTATTCGCAGGAGACCATCGGCTCGGATATCATCGAGAACGAATTGGCGACCGGCCCGCTCTCTACCTTCGAGCCGCAGCCGCCGGGCAAGGCGCGACTCACCGAATGGATGGAAGCCTACCTGTCCGACTATTTCACGTCGTTCGGGGAGGATCTGCCGCCGCCGGGGCTCTACGGGCGGATCATCCGCGATGTGGAAACGCCGCTCATCACGGCGGCGCTCGCGGCCACGCGCGGCAATCAGATCAAGGCCGCGGAACTTCTCGGGCTGAACCGCAACACGCTGAGGAAAAAAGTCCGCGAGCAGAAAATCCGGGTCATCCGTACACCCTCAAGCTGAGCCTTTGATCCACCACACCGCGATGCTCCGGGCCGCGCGACAGAAATTTGCCTGGAAAGGAGAATCGGAAGCGTGGCATAGCGGGTTGCGCCACAATCTGTGCAAAATTGCCGCGCATCTGGTGCGTGGCCGCAACAGCCCGGTTGTATCACCGGGCGCGAAATGCTTTTAAGTCTGCTGGTCTCACCGAAACGCGATGAAAGCCTGACCTTCCGCCGTGGATACTGTGACCGCAACGCTCGCACTGATGCTTTCCCGCCTCCGGGATGGGGCGAAAGCGGCTGGCGAGCGGGCGCGTGCGGTCGCCATGTCTGCCGCAGGGCAGGCGAGGGCGCTGACGCCGCGCATCCCGCGGCCATCGCCCCCCAGCGCAACCGCGCAGGAAGCGCCCCCGGCTCGGCCCGGGCGTTTCGCGCATCTTTCGCGCTACGCCTTTGCTGCGAGCCTCGCCGTCGTGATCGCGGCGCTCCTGTCCAGCGTGGCAACCTTCTTCATCCTGAGCGGCCTGACGCCGATCGTGCCGACGCACAACGTCGTGGTCACCACGCTCCTCGTCAACGTGGCCCTCATCCTCGCGATCGTCGGCATCGTCGGCTATCAGATCGTCAAGCTTTTGAAAGCCCGCAAAAGGCAGGCGGCGGGCGCTGGGCTTCACTTCCGCATCGCCGGCATTTTCAGCCTTGTCGCGCTGTTCCCCGCCGTTCTGCTCGCCTTCTTCGCGACGGTGTCCATCGACCGCACGTTCGAGCAGATCTTCTCGACGCGCGTGAAGACCATTGTGCGGAACTCGGTCGATGTCGCGAACTCCTATCTCGCTGAGCACGGCCAGGTGATCCGCGCCGAGATGATCGGGGCCGCCCGCGAGCTTGAGGAAAACGCCGAGCTTTACCGGGAAAATCCGGAAGCGTTCCAGCGCTTCTTCAGCGCGCAGGCCGCGCTCCGCGCCATCCCCTCGGCTTACCTGATCGACCGGACCGGCTCGGTCATCGCGGCTTCTTCGGACCGCGCGCGCGAGACCTACCGCTTCCCCCCGGCCGAGGCGATCGCCCGGGCCGATGAAGGCCGCGTCATCATGATCGGGCCGGAATATGCGAACGGGGTCGCGGCGCTGAAGAAGCTCGCGAACATCGAGGGCGTTTTCTTCTACGCCGTGCGTCCCGTGAACCCGGATGTGATCGCGCTTTTGCAGCGGACCCAGGCCAATGTGAACCAGTTCGGCCAGCTCGAACAGAAGCGCGCCATCGTGCAGTTCGTCTTCGCCGCGATGTATGGCGCGCTGGCCTTCACCCTGCTCATGTCGGCCATCTGGATCGGCCTATTGTTCGCGAACCGGCTCGTGACGCCCATCCGCCGGCTCATCGCCGCGGCCCAGGAGGTCAGCCAGGGTAACCTCAACGTGAAGCTCGAAGACGGATCGGCCCGCGACGACATCGGCCGCCTGGGGGCCACGTTCAAGCAGATGACGGTCGATCTCAAGACGCAGCGCGACGACCTCGTGAGCGCCAACACGATGCTGGACGAGCGCCGCCGGTTCATCGAGGCGGTGCTGTCCGGCGTGACAGCGGGCGTGATCGGCCTCGATACGCAGGGCCGCGTCACGCTGGTCAACCGCTCGGCTCAGGAGCTTCTCGGCCTCAGCGAGGAGAAGATGGTGGGCCGTCCGCTGGACGAAGTGGTGCCCGAGTTCGGCAGCCTCCTCGAAAAATCCAGCCGCCAGGGGCGCAAGCCGTTGCAGACCCAGGTCTCGCTCGTGCGCGAAACGGGCGAGCGCAATTTCGCCGTGCGCGTCACCCGCGAGCGGGGCGACAAGAAGGACTATGGCATCGTCCTGACCTTCGACGACGTGACCGAACTCACCATCGCGCAGCGCACATCCGCCTGGGCCGACGTGGCGCGGCGCATCGCGCACGAGATCAAGAACCCGCTGACGCCCATCCAGCTTTCCGCCGAACGCATCCGACGCAAATATGCCGACGCCATCACCACGGATCGCGAAATCTTCGACCGCTGCACGGAGACGATCATCCGCCATGTCGGCGATATCGGCCGCATGGTCGACGAGTTCTCGTCCTTCGCGCGGATGCCGCAGGCCGTGTTCGAGGATGCGGATGTGCGCGATATCGTGCGCGAGGCCGTCATCCTGTTCCAGATGAGCCGGCCGGACATCGAGTTCGTGACTGAGACTCCGCCGCAACCCGTGACCGCGCTCTGCGACCGCCGCCTTTTAACCCAGGCCATAACCAACCTCGTCAAGAACGCCTGCGAGGCGATCGATTCCTACCAGCAGACCCTGACCGGCGGCGAGACGGAGAAGGGCAGGGTCGTGGTGCGGCTCCGCGTTCACGATCAGCGGCTTTCGATCGACGTGATCGACAATGGCTGCGGGCTGCCGAAGGAGAACCGTCACCGTCTGGTGGAGCCTTACGTCACCACGCGGCAGAAGGGCACGGGGCTCGGCCTCGCCATCGTCCAGCGGATCACGGAGCAGCATGGCGGCGTGCCGGAGCTGTCGGATGCCCCGGCGGATGAGGGACATAAGCACGGCGCATGGGTCCGCTTGTCCATGCCCGTCACGGTGTCCGCCGAGCCCGCCAAGCCACCCCATACCGATCCGAAGCGGAAAAGCAAAGGCCGGACCCAGGGCGAGAAACGCGCCGGGAAGAACGGCAAGGAAGGAGTGAGCCATGGCGTCTGACATCCTCATCGTCGATGACGAAGCCGACATCCGGGAACTCGTCTCCGGGATCCTGGAGGACGAAGGTCACAAGACCCGGCTCGCCAAGGACAGCGACGAGGCGCTGCACGCAATCGAGGAGCGCCGCCCCTCGCTCGTCATCCTCGACATCTGGCTGCAAGGCTCGAAGCTCGACGGCCTTGAAGTGCTCGCCCGCGTGAAGAAGCAGCACCCCGAACTGCCCATCGTCATCATCAGCGGGCACGGCAATATCGAGACGGCGGTGACGGCCATCAAGCGCGGGGCCTACGACTACATCGAAAAGCCGTTCAAGGCCGACCGGCTTGTCGTGGTCACCACGCGCGCGCTGGAAGCGTCGAAACTGCGCCGCGAAAACAAGGAGCTGAAAGAGCGAAGCGCGTACAGTTCGGAATTGATCGGCAAGTCGAGCGTTCTCAACCACCTGCGGCAGGCGATCAACAAGGTGGCACCGACCAACAGCCGCATCATGATCACCGGGCCGCAAGGTTCCGGCAAGGAACTCGCCGCCCGTTACCTGCACGCCTGCTCGCACCGCGCGAACGGGCCATTCGTCGCGGTGAATGCCGCGGCCATGGCGGCGGACCGCGTCGAGGTCGAATTTTTCGGCGTCGAGGAGACCGGCCAGACCGCGCGCAAGGTCGGCGCGCTGGAAGAGGCGCACAACGGCACGCTCTATATCGACGAAATCGCCGACATGCCGCTCGACACGCAGAGCAAGCTCTTGCGCGTGCTGGTCGAGCAGAAGTTCCAGCGCGTCGGCGGCGGACCGAAAGTGAGTGTGGACGTGCGCATCGTCTCATCCACCAGCCGTGATCTTGAGCGCGAAATGGCCGCCGGCCGCTTCCGGCAGGACCTCTATCACCGCCTCAACGTGGTGCCGCTCAGAGTGCCCGCCCTCATCGAGCGCCGCGAGGATATCCCTGAACTCGTCGAGCATTTCGTGCGCCAGATCTCCATATCCTCGGGGCTTCCGCCCCGCGTGATCGGCGACGACGCGATGGCGCTTCTGCAATCGCACGAATGGCCGGGCAATGTGCGCCAGCTCCGCAACATCATCGAGCGGGTGATGATCATGACGACGGGCGACCCGGACACCGTCATCACCGCTGATATGCTACCAGACGATATCGGTGCGAACTTCCCTTTATCCACCAACGGATCAGGCGGTGAGCATCTCATGTCGCTGCCCCTGCGCGATGCCCGCGAAATTTTCGAGCGCGAATACCTGATGGCGCAGATCAACCGTTTTGGTGGTAATATCTCGCGCACGGCGGAATTCGTCGGCATGGAACGCTCCGCCCTGCATCGCAAGCTGCGGGCGCTGGGGGTCAATTCGTCGGAACGGTCGAACGATATCCGGCACTGATGACCCCGTTCGGGCCATGCTCGGGTTTGGCCTGACGTTTGCGTGAAGCGGACAAGCCGATATTGTCGGATCGGCTGGTTCGGCCTAACTCTGGCGAGACAAGAGACGAAAGAGGGCAGGGCGATGGCGCGGGTGGTGTTCGTCAATGGGCAATATCGCCCCTACGCCGATGCGGCCATCCATGTGGAAGACCGCGGATATCAGTTTTCCGATGGCGTTTACGAGGTCTGCGAGGTTCTGAACGGACGCCTTGTTGATGAACGCCGCCATCTCGCGCGGCTCGAACGCTCGATGCGTGAACTGGACATGGCCGCGCCGATGGGCGCGCGCGCGCTCGGCGTCATCCTGCGCGAGACCGTCCGCCGCAATCGTGTGCGCAACGGCATCGTCTATCTTCAGGTGACCCGCGGCGTGGCCAAGCGGGACTTTGCCTTCCCGCCCGAAGGCGTGCGGCCCAGCGTCGTCTGTCTGGCGCGCGCAATGGACCGGGGCAAGGCGAATGCCAGGGCGGAGAAGGGCGCATCCGTCGTGACTGTGCCCGACATCCGATGGCAGCGCGTAGACATCAAGACGACATCGCTCCTTGCCCAGTCGCTCGCGCGCCAAGCCGCCAAGAACGCGGGCGCTTATGAGGCGTGGATGGTCGATCGCAACGGAATGATCACCGAGGGCGCGTCATGCAATGCCTGGATCGTCACGGCGGACGGGCGGCTCGTCACGCGCCCCGCCGATGGCGGCATTCTGCGCGGCATCACCCGGGAGGTCGTGCTGAACGCGATCGCGCGCTTCGGGCTGACGCTCGAAGAACGCGCCTTCAGCGTGAACGAGGCGAAGGCGGCGCGCGAGGCGTTCCAGACCTCGGCGTCAGGCATCGTGATGCCGGTTGTCACGATCGACGGCGCCGCAATCGGCGATGGCAAACCCGGCCCGGTCACCAGGGAATTGCGCAACCGTTTCCATGAGGTCGCGGAAATCTCTTCGCCAAAAGTCCTTTTAACATAAATCATATATTTATGAGTTAAGGAGAACGGCTCGATACAGCCGGAATGGTATCGGGCCAAAGTCGGGAACTTCCGCGCCGAAAGGCGAGGAGCTGGGCGAGGCAAAAGCGGCCGGGAGTGCCGCAGTGAATAAGGTCAGAGCATGGCTGCAGAGCGACCACAAAGCTTACAGGACGCGTTTCTCAATCACGTCCGCAAGAACAAGACGCCGCTCACGATTTTTCTGGTCAACGGCGTCAAGCTGCAAGGCATCGTGACATGGTTCGATAATTTCTGTGTTCTCCTGAGGCGCGA
Organism: uncultured Hyphomicrobiaceae bacterium; assembly: GCA_964570735.1. Lineage (GTDB taxonomy): Bacteria > Pseudomonadota > Alphaproteobacteria > Rhizobiales > Rhodomicrobiaceae > CAZNAH01. Next base: position 15,752 of record CAZNAH010000007.1, read on the forward strand.
CGGGCATTCGCAGCTTGTCTATAAACATGCGATCTCGACAATCATGCCGGGCGGTCCCATCTCCTTCCTCGAAGGCGATCAGAACGGAGGCTCCTGACCGGATTTGCGCAAACTTCCCCCGTCTCAGTTCGATGAGGCCCGCCACGCCGGCTTTGCGGCCGATGCGATGGACGGCCCGCGCAATGACCGTGCGCAGCGCGCCATCGTACTCGTGCCGGTTCCCCGGACGGCGGGCGGCCCGCCCTTGGGCAATCCCCGCGGCCCGGGCCTTCCGCCACAGGATCGGCTGAAGGAAGCGGTCGGCCTGGCGGCTGCCATCGGGCTGGATGTGGCGGTCGCCAGTCTGGCGCCGTTTTCACGGCCGAGACCCGCGACGCTTCTCGGCTCAGGCAAGGTGGAGGAGCTGAAAGGCGTAATCCATGCCGAAGGCGCCAGCCTCGTCATCGTCGATCATGCGCTTTCCCCGATCCAGCAGCGGAACCTGGAAAAAGCCTGGAATGCCAAGGTTCTGGACCGCACCGGGCTCATCCTCGAAATTTTCGGCGACCGTGCGCAGACCAAGGAAGGCCGCCTCCAGGTCGAGCTTGCCCACCTGACTTATCAGAAGAGCCGTCTCGTGCGATCCTGGACCCACCTCGAACGCCAGCGCGGCGGCTTCGGCTTCCTCGGCGGTCCCGGCGAGACGCAGATCGAGGCCGACCGCCGGGTCATTTCCGAGCGCATCGACGCCATTCGGCAGGAACTCGACGGCGTCACGCGGATGCGGCGGCTGCATCGCAAGCAGCGCAAGGCGAACGTGCAGCCCGTGGTCGCACTCGTCGGCTATACCAACGCTGGAAAATCAAGCTTGTTCAATGCGTTGACCGGAGCAGGGCGTCTGGCGGAAGACATGCTGTTCGCCACCCTCGATCCGACGATGCGCCGGATCAGCTTTGATGCGGGCGGCTCGTTCGTCCTGTCCGATACGGTGGGCTTCATCTCGGATCTGCCGCCGCAGCTGATCGCCGCCTTCCGCGCGACGCTCGAAGAAATCATCGAGGCGGACTTGATCCTGCATGTCCGCGACATCGCCTCGCCCTCGACCGAGGCTCAAAAAGCCGACGTGGAAGAGGTTCTGCACGCGTTGGGGATCGTGCCGAAGGAAGCGGGCGGCCGCATTCTCGAAGTTTGGAACAAGGCCGACCTTCTCGCGCCCGATGACCGGGTCCGGCTCGATAATCTGAGCAGGCGCGCCGATCTCTCCGCCGTGCTCGTCTCCGCGCGTTCAGGCGAGGGTCTCGACACGTTGATGACGCTGATCCGCCAGCGCCTGCAAGGCGCATTTCCCGTGCGCGAGGTTATCTGCGATCAGGGAAACGGTCCGCTCATCCACTGGCTCTACGAGAACACCGAAATACTGGAGCGCCGCGAGCGGGAGGACGGCTGCCTGTGCTTTGTTGTCAGGCTCCCTCCGCAGAAGGCGCAGCATCTCGAAAACCGGATCGCGCACCCCTGACCGCGAGCGGGGCTAAGCCGCGCCGGCGCGCTCCGTTCGTTTGGCCCGCTGCCAGAGCGCTTCCAGTTCGTCCAGCGGCAATGCGCTCAGAGAACGCCCCTCAGCTGCGGCCAGGCGCTCCATCTCGTTCATTCTCCGGGTGAATTTCGCGTTCGCGGAGCGCAGCGCGGCATCGGCGTCAACGCCGAGATGAAGCCCGAGATTGACCAGCACGAACAGCAGATCGCCGAACTCTTCCGACAGACGAGCCTGCGCGCTTGCGTCCGAGGGCAGGGCGCCGACTTCCGCGCGCAGCTCGGCCAGTTCCTCATCGACCTTCGCCATGAGCAGCGCGACATCCGGCCAGTCGAACCCGACTTTGGCGGCCCGCTTTTGCAGCTTCGCGCTGCGCAGAAGGGCGGGCAAGCCAGCAGGGATATCGTCGAACAACCCCGGCTCGGAGACCTCGGCGCCCGCACGGCGTGCTTTTTCCTCGCGCTCCTGACGCTTGATCGCCTCCCACTGGGCTGCGCTTCCACCCTCCGCCGACGGCCCGCCGCCGAACACATGGGGATGCCGGCGGATCAGCTTCGCGCCAACCCCCTCGGCCACATCGGCGAAATCGAAGAGGGTCTGCTCAGCCGCCATTTGCGCGTGATAGACGACCTGTAGCAGGAGATCACCAAGCTCGTCCCTGAGGTCGGCCATGTCGCCGCGCTCGATCGCATCCGCGACCTCATAGGCTTCCTCGATCGTGTAGGGCGCGATGGTCGCGAACGTTTGCTTGACGTCCCACGGGCAGCCGGCGTCAGGGTCGCGCAAGGCGGCCATGATGGAAAGCAGCCGGTTCAGCGCATGGGCCGGATCGCTCCGCTGCTTCGGGTCACCGTCGCGATCGGTCATCGCGGCATCCTGTCGGCTGTGCGCGGCGGCTTGGCGTGATTCGCATAAGATGCATTATGGAAAATCACGGCTGCCGTGCGAATCTCAGCCTTCATGATAGCGCGCGACAAACCGGTCGAGCAGCCGCACGCCATAACCCGAGCCCCAGCTCTGGTTGATATCGGTCGCGGGCGACGCCATCGCGGTGCCCGCCACATCGAGATGCGCCCAGGGCGTGCCTTTCTCGACGAAGCGCTGAAGGAATTGCGCCGCCGTGATGGAGCCCGCATCCCGGCCGCCGATGTTATTCATATCGGCAATCTTCGAGTCGAGCTGCTTGTCGTATTTGCCGCCGAGCGGCAGCCGCCATGCGCCTTCGCCCACATCCTCGCCGGCCGACGCCAGATTCTGCGCGAGCGTGTCATCGTTGCTGAACAACCCGGCATATTCCTTGCCCAGCGCGACGATGATCGCCCCGGTCAGGGTTGCGAGCGTGACCAAAGCTTTTGGATTCAAGTGCTTATGCGCATACCAGATCAGATCCGCGAGGACGAGGCGGCCTTCCGCATCCGTGTTCAGAACCTCGATCGTCTGGCCCGACGCGGACGTTACGATGTCGCCGGGGCGCTGCGCGGTGCCGCTCGGCATGTTCTCGACAAGGCCGATCACACCGATCACGTTCGCCTTCGCCTTGCGCCGCGCGAGCGTGAGCATGGCGCCGGCCACGGCCGCCGCACCCGCCATGTCGCCCTTCATCTCTTCCATGCCCTGCGCGGGCTTGATGGAAATGCCGCCCGTATCGAAGCAGACGCCTTTCCCGATCAGCACGGCAGGCGCAGCGCCGGAAGCGCCGCCCATCCAGCGCAGGATCACCGCGAAGCTCGGCTCGGCGCTGCCCTGCCCCACCGCCAGCAGCGCCCCCATGCCAAGCTCGCGCATCCGCGCCTCATCGAGCACCTCGACGCCAAGCCCCTCGCTCGCAAAGCCTTTGAGCCGCGCCGCGAACTCCGATGGCGTGAGAATGTTCGCCGGCTCGTTCACCAGGTCGCGCGCAAGGAAGACGCCGCGGCAGGCCGCCTCCATCGCGGTGAACTGCGCGTGCGCGGCGGCTGGAGAGGCCGTGTATACGGTCAGGTTCGGCTGTCCGCCAGCAAATTCGTCGCTACCGTTGCTTGAAGCTGAATCATCTTCACTCTTCTTGCCATGATTTGTTTTATACTTTTTGAAATCATAGCTTCTCAAAACGAAACCTTGTGCGAAGGCCGCGGCTTTCCGGTCGCCGTCATCGCCGAGCGCCTCAAGGATGGCTCCCATGGCGGACTTTCCGCCCGCTTTTCCGCGCACGATCCCGCCGAGATCGAGCCAATCCTTCGCGCTCAATCCGGTATCGCCCAGGCCGACGACCAGCACCCGGTCCGCCGTGATGCCGTGCGGCGCGAGAACCTCCACCACCTTCTTCTTCTTGCCCTTGAACTCCGCCGCCTCCAGCGCGCGGCTCAACATGCCGCCCGAACGCTCGTCAAGGCCGCGCCCCGCCGGCAGCAGCCCCTTGCCTTCTTCGGCGAACACGACAACGGTTTTTTCGACGGGAGCCGCAAGCTCAACGAACGTCACTTTAGGAAGATCAGCCATGGTTCTCGGAGAATTGGGATGGACATGTCACAGACCCGGCAGACCGGACCCGACGCGGCTAACGTATAACATTGACTGATCTTTGCAAACCGGGCGGTCGAAAATACGCCATGATGAAATGAAATCCGAAAGAACCGGCCAGCCCTCAAGCCGCAGCCGGTGCCGAGCTTCAGAAAAGCCACGCCGCGCATGAGTCTCGTCAGCCGTTATATCTTTCGACAGACTGCGTCCGCGCTGTTCACGATCCTGATCGCCCTGACGCTGATCGTCTGGCTGACGACGATCCTGCGCGAAATCAAGCTGCTCACGACGCAGGGTCAAGGCTTTATCACCTTCTTGCAGATCACCTCGCTCGCGATCCCGAACCTTCTGGTGATCGTCGCGCCGGTCGCCTTCCTGATCGCCACGCTGCACACGCTGAACCGCCTCAGCAGCGACAGCGAGCTCATCGTCTTCTCCGCGGCGGGGGCGTCCGTCTGGCGCGTGTTGACGCCTTATCTCGTTCTCGCCACGGCGCTTTCCATTGCTCTCGCGCTCGCGAGCTTCTTCCTGATCCCGAAATCCATGCGGCTGCTCGGCGACTACATCACGCAGGTGCGCACCGATCTCATATCGCAGGTTTTGCAGTCCGGCGAATTCACGGATCTCGAACGCGGGCTTACCTTCCATCTGCGCGACAAGAGCGACGACGGCGGTCTGCTCGGCATCATGGTCCATGACGAGCGCGACCCCAAGGTGCGGACCACGGTCATCGCCGACCGCGGCCAGATCGTCCAGCAGGGCCAGCGCGCGGTGATGGTCTTGAGCGACGGGCAGATCCACCGTCATCCGCAGGGCTCGGATGATGTGCAGATCATCGTGTTCCAGAGCTATCTGTTCGACCTGAGCGACTTCGCGCCGAAGGAAGGCCCGCGCGATCTGAAACCGCGCGAACGCGACATCATCGACCTGCTCTACCCCGACAAGACGGACAAGAACTACAAGAAAAACAAGAGACGGTTTTGGACGGAGATCCACGAGCGTGTTTCGGGAGCACTTTATCCGATTCTGTTCGCGCTGATCGCCGTCGTGCATCTCGGGCGCCCGAGAACGACGCGCGAGGGCCGCGCTTCGGCCTTGCTCGGCGCCTTCGCCGTGGCGGCGGCCTGCCGTATCGTCGGGATCGCGGGGCTCAACCTCGCGGGCAAGCACGACTGGGCACTAGGGCTTGTTTACGGCGTACCGTTCGCGGGCATGGCGATCTGCCTGATCATGCTGCGCTACAACATTCATCCGCCGCAGATCACGCTTCCGGCGATCCGGCTGCCGGTTTTCATCCCGCGCCTGTTCGGTTTCGGACGCCGGGGCGCATGAGCCGGCGAGCGACCAGCCCATTCGGAGGGGACCGGGCATGATCCCGATCACGACCATCGGATTTTACATCGCGAAACGCTTTCTAATCTCCATTCTGAGCGTCTTTTTTCTATGTCTTATGCTGATTTTCTTCATCGACTTCATTGAAGTGCTTCGCGACGGAGCGAAGAAGGACGATGTCACCGCGCTCGATCTCGGTCTCATCACGCTCTTGCGCATCCCCGTTTTCGCCGAACTCGCGCTGCCCTTCGCGGTGCTGATCGGCTCCATCGCGGCCTTTCTCTCGTTGAGCCGGACGTCCGAACTGGTCATCATCCGCGCGGCGGGGCTGTCGGTCTGGCAATTCCTCCAGCCGGGCATCGCGGTCGCGCTGATACTCGGCATCGTCTCGTTCACGGTCTACAAC
>CAZNAH010000007.1:21508-21850 GCA_964570735.1 uncultured Hyphomicrobiaceae bacterium
AGCCTATGGCGTGCATGTGGCCATGATTGCATCATCACTGCTGTTCATCGGCGGCGCTCCGGGCGGAGTCCGAGCGGATGCAGGCCGAGCTTTTCGGCTCGAAAAAGGCGATCACGTCGCGCAGCGATACCGGGTCCTGGCTCCGTCAGGACGGGATCGACGGGCCCTCCATCGTGCATGCGAAAACCTCCGCCAATAGGGGGCTGACGCTGGCCGGCGTAACCCTGTTGCAGTTTGACATCAGAGGAAAATTTCTTGAGCGGATTCAAGCTGAGAAGGCGGAATTGCGGCAAGGATATTGGCTGCTTCAGAACGCGAACGTTTATAGTCCAGGCGAAGCTT
>CAZNAH010000007.1:21880-34425 GCA_964570735.1 uncultured Hyphomicrobiaceae bacterium
ACTTATCTCGGCCCCGCGCAGGTTATGGACAGCATGGGCTCAGTAGAAAGCCTTTCTTTTTGGCAACTTCCAGCCTTCATTGAATTTGCAAAGCGCGCAGGACTTGATACAGAGCGATATGAACTTCAGTATCAGCTCCATCTCGCCAAACCAATTCTTATGGTTGCCATGGTGCTGATCGCTGCAACCTGCTCTCTGAAAGCCTTTCGTTTCGGAGGGATACAGACTATGGTGATCTCCGGTTTGGCGGGGGGGTTCGCCTTCTTCATCTTCTCGGAATTGTCGAGGAAGGTGGGGTCCTCCGGGCTTGTCTCTATCGCTCTCGCCGCCTGGGCTCCGGCCGTGGTGGCCTCGCTCCTCGCGATAACCCTCCTGCTTCACCAGGAGGATGGGTGACCGGGACATATTGGCATGCGACGAAACCCGTGGGTTGCAGTTAACCGGTGACGAGACGGCATATGCTCAACAGGTTGCTCTTGCCTCTGATTGCTGCGGCCCTGGGTTTCCCTTGCGGAAGCGCGGTCGCACAGCAACAGTTGCCCGGCGGCGGCGAGACGACCATCGCGAAGCAGGTCAACCCGGATAAAAGCCTTCCTCTTCTGCTTCAGGCGGACGATCTCGTCTACGACAACCAGAATAATCGCGTGCTGGCGCGCGGCAATGTCGAGATTTATTACAACAACTACACCTTGCTCGCCGACGAAATCATTTATGACCGGACCGCGAACACGCTGACGGCGATCGGCAATGTCCGCATCAAGGAGCCCGACGGCTCACTCATCAACGCGGACCGCATTACGCTGACGGACAATTTCCGGGATGGTTTCATCCGTTCGCTGCGTGTCGTCACCCAGGAAGATGCGCGCATCGCGGCCTCGAACGCCTATCGCAAGGACGGCGATACGACGGTTTTCGAAAACGGCGTCTTCACACCCTGCAAACTCTGCGCGAACAATCCGGAAAAACCGCCGCTGTGGCGCGTGAAAGCCGCCCGGGTCATCCATAACAAGGCCGAGCAGAACATCTATTATGAGAACGCCAGCTTCGAGTTCTTCGGCGTTCCGGTGTCTTGGATTCCCTATTTCTACCACCCCGACCCGACGGTGAAGCGCCGCTCCGGCTTCTTGCTCCCCTCGTTCGGAACATCAGAGGAACTCGGTTTCAGCTTCGGCGTACCCTATTACTATGCGCCGTCCCCGCATTACGACTTGACCTTGAAGCCAACGGTGACGACCAAGGCAGGCTTCCTGCTTGAAACCGAGTACAGGCAGAAGCTGTCCAATGGAGGTTACCGGGTCGAGCTTTCGGGCGCTTATGATGATGATCCCAACCGGGATCGGGTGAGAGACGAAGAGTTTCGGGGCAGTATTGTCACGAAAGGCGAGTTTTCGCTAGGCTCCTACTGGAATTGGGGCTGGGATGCGACCATCGAGAGTGATGATACCTTCCGGCGCTTCTACAAGCTAGATAGCATCTATGCGACAGACCGCGTCTCGCAGCTTTACCTCACCGGCCAGAGCGGGCGGAATTATTTTTCCGCGACGATGTATCACTTTGGCGGACTCACGAGTGACGATCAGGACGGGGCTGACTCCGTTGTTCATCCCGCTATCGATTACAACTATATCTTCGACCGCCCTGTCGCCGGGGGCGAATTGAGCTTCGACATCAGCGCTGTAAGCCTGTCGCGCGATACCGATCCCAATCCCACAGACAGTTTCGTCCCAACGAAGAACACGAACCGCATCGTGACCGAAGTCGGCTGGCGGCGCACTCTGACCGATCCGCTCGGCCAGCGCCTGACGCCATTCTTTGGAGCACGCGGGGATCTCTACCAGATTGCTGAATTCACCGACGTTGACGGCGCGAGCGGCGACGATGAATTCCTGACGCGCCAACTCGTTACGGGCGGCGTCGATTACCGCTACCCCTTCGTGAAGCATACCAATAGCGCATCCCATGTGCTCGAACCGATCGGGCAGATCATCGTGCGCCCGGATACCGGTGACTTCAACGACGTGCCGAATGAGGATGCTCAAAGTCTTGTCTTCGATGACACGTTGCTGTTCGATATCGACAAGTTTTCCGGATATGACCGCCTGGAGACGGGCACGCGCGCAAATGTCGGCATTCAATATACCTTGCAGACTTACGGCGGAATTAGCCTCCGCGGCGTTGCCGGGCAAAGCTACCACATCGACGGTGACAACCCGTATGACGTAAGCGGGTCTCTCTCCGACAGTACGGGTCTGGGCAGCGATCGCTCCGACTATGTGATCGGCGGCTATGTCGACATCCGGAATTACCTGAGATTGACATCGCAGTTCCGTCTCGACGAGGACGACCTGAGCATCGAGCGTCAGGATCTTAAAATCTCGACAAATATCGGCTTCTTCAGGGGGCGCTCAGCTACGTCTCTGTGGATGCTCAGCCGGAACTTGGGTTCGAGGAAGAGCGTGAGGAAGTGGCGGCGTTCGCGGCTATCAGGCTGAGCGAAACCTGGACAGTGTTCGGCGATATTCGCTACGACATCGCGAACGATGACATCATCCGCGACAGCATCGGACTTCAATACTCCGACGAGTGCTTCACTTTGTCCGTAACCTACGCCGAAACCTTCATCGAAGACGATGACATCAAGCCGGACCAGACTGTCCTGTTGCGCGTCGGGCTGAAATATCTTGGAGAAACTGTCGGCAGCGATGCCATCGGTCCGTTGTCTCCAGAGGCGAGTGTCACGAAATAAGCGCTCACCGGGCCAATTCGGGTTCGAAGAATTGCTATGCCTTGGCCCGAAGCTTCGCAAGCCTAGTCTTGCCGCAATTTTGCGCATCATCTGCGTGTGGTGTAGGATCGAGTGGATTCGGCGCTGGCTCGGTTGAACAGGTTCATGATGCAACGTTCGCTCACTCTTCTTTATGCCGCGTTTTTCGCGTTGGCAGCCTTGATGACATCGCCCGCTCGTAGCCAGAACATCGTCGTTCTGGTCAATGACGAGCCGATTACGACTTTCGATGTGAGCCAGAGGCAAAGGTGGATCGCGCGAACCTCCGGCTTCGGTGAGCGCATGAAAGCGGCCCTTCAGTCCGACAGCATCAAAGAGCGCTACAAGGAGTTGATGATCGCGGCCAACCCGCGCACCAAGGAGGAAGCCGAGGCGGCGGCAGAGCGCGTCAAGAAGCAACTCATCGAGGAAACGAAAAACCGCGTGCTTGCCCAAGGTGGCGGCAGCTCGCGAAAGGAAGCGATCGACTCCCTCATCGAGGATCGCCTCAAGATCCAGGCCGCCAGGAAAGTCAACATCACCATCAGCGACGCCGAGGTAGAACAGGCTCTTTCCGCGCGCGCGAAAGGGCCGGACGGCAAGGTCAACCTCGAAGGCTTCTATGCCCAGTTCGAGGGGGACGGGATCAATCGCCGCACCATCCAGGAGGTGATCCGGGCGCAACTGGCGTGGCGCGATCTCATCCGGCGGACATACGGGGCTCGAATTCAATCCACTGTCGCACCGGCAAGGGGGAGCGCCGCGCCGAGCGGGGGCGATGCCGTTTTCGATGCCCGCGAGGTGCGTCTGGCGCTCGGGTCCAGCACCGATCAGAAGGCGATCGCAAAGCGCGTCATGGAAGCCGAGAACCTGCGCGAACGCTTCACCTCGTGCGGTGAGCTTGCCAAACAGATCAAGTTGTTGAGTGCAAGCTCGATCAAGACCTTATCGAAAGCCAAAGCCTCCGATTTTCCGAAAGACATGCGGCCTCTCGTCGTAAAAGCCAATGACGGACAGATGACGCCGCCGCTCGTCTCCGGATCGAACGTCATCTCCTACGCCATCTGCAAGAAAACCATTGTTGCGGAAGCAAAAGAGGGCGAGGATGAAGCGGGTAATCTTCGCCAGCAGGAATTCGAGCGTTATTCCCGCCGGCATTTGCAGGATTTGAAACAGTCCGCCGCGATCGATTATCGCGGAAGCTGATCACGCCGACACACGGCCGTCTCATGGCACGCGACGCGCCAATTCTCGCGCTGACTTGCGGCGATTTGTCGGGAATCGCCCCCGACATCACCCTCCTCGCGTGGACGCAGCGCGGCGCACACAATGTGCCCCCTTTCTGCTTCATCGGACCGGCCGAAGCTCTTTCATCGCGGGCGGCGCAGCTGGGCCTGTCAGCAGCGCTGGCCGAAGTTGCCTCTCTCTCCGAAGCTGGCGAGACCTTCGCGACGGCACTCCCCGTCCTGTCCCTTCAGCCGGAGTTCGCCGCCGCCACGCCGGGCCAACCCGATGGCCGCAACACCGCTTCGACGCTCGCCTCGATCGAAACGGCCGTCGCTCTGGCTCTCCGGGGCGAAGCAGGCGCTGTCGTCACGAACCCCGTTTCCAAGCACGAACTCAAGCGCAACGGCTTCCCCTTTCCCGGCCATACCGAGTTCCTGGCGCATCTTTCCGCGCGCCATGGACAGCCCGTCGTGCGCCCCGTGATGATGCTCGCATCCCCCATCCTTAGGGTCGTGCCGGCCACCATTCACCAGCCTTTGCGCTCGGTGCCTGGCGCTCTCAGCGAAAACCTGCTGATCGAGACGGCCGAGATCACGCTCGCGTCCCTCAAGACGTTGTTCTGCGTGGATGAACCACGCCTTGCCGTTTGCGGGCTCAACCCGCACGCCGGCGAGAAGGGAGACCTCGGCCGCGAGGAGATCGAGATCATCACGCCGGCCCTGGATCGGCTGCGCGGCGCGGGGCATCGCGTGACCGGCCCTCATTCCGCCGACGCCCTGTTCCACGACGACGCGCGCCGGCATTACGATGCCGTCCTGGCGATGTACCACGATCAGGCTCTGATTCCGTTCAAGACCCTTTCCTTCCACGACGGGGTGAATGTAACGCTCGGTCTGCCGTTCATCCGCACCTCGCCGGACCATGGAACCGCCTATGGCCTGGCGGGGACGGGCCGCGCCTCGCCTGCGAGCCTGATCGCCGCCTTGAAGCTCGCGGGCGAAATGGCAGAGCGATCGCGGGCGTCCGTCCATGCCGGATGACGATCCGGAGACCGGCCTCCCCCCGCTGCGCGAGGTCATCCGAAGCTGCGGCCTCTCAGCGCGGAAATCGCTGGGCCAGAATTTCCTGCTCGACTTGAACGTGACGCGCCGGATTGCACGCGCCGCCGGTCCGTTGGCCGGCCTGACCGTGATCGAAGTCGGCCCCGGCCCCGGCGGGCTGACGCGGGCACTTCTGATGGAAGGCGCCCGCAAAGTTGTGGCGATCGAGCGCGACGAGCGCTTCCGCCCGGCGCTCGATATGCTCAGCGCGCATGCGCCCGGCCGGCTGGAAGTGCTGTACACGGACGCGCTGGCGGTCGATTATCCCGCGCTTGCCCGCGACACCGGCGCGACCCGCCTCGCCGCAAACCTGCCCTACACCATCGCCACCCCTCTGCTGATCGCATGGCTGACCCAGGATCCCTGGCCACCCTGGTTCGACCGCCTGATCCTGATGTTTCAGAAGGAAGTTGCGGAACGCATCGTCGCGAAGGTGGGTGACAAGGCTTACGGCCGGCTGTCCGTCATCTCGCAAGCCCGCACGACGCCGAAGATGCTGTTTCACTTGCCCGCGCGGGCTTTCACGCCGAGCCCCAAGGTCGACTCAACAGTCGTCGAAATCCGGCCGGACGGCGCGGCGCAGGCTCCGGCCCCCATCACCAATCTGGAACGCGTGACCGCGGCCGCATTCGGCCAGCGCCGCAAGATGCTGAGATCGAGCCTCCACCAGCTCACCGGCGATGTCGGCGGGCTCCTCGCCTGCGCACAGATCCGTGAGACCGCGCGCGCCGAGGAATTGTCGGTTGCGGAATTCTGGCGGCTCGCCGCCTGCCTGCATCAGAGGGGAGTGCTGCCGGGCTAAGCGGGTTTCCGCGGCTCCCGAAGCAAGCCATGCACGAACGCCGCCATGCCGGTCTGCCGCATACGCCTGTGGCGCTCGGCCTTCACAATCCCGCGCAGCGTATCAAGGCTTTCATCGAGATCCGTATTCACGATGACGTAATCATACTCGGTCCAGTGGGACATTTCCTCGTCGGCCGCGGCGAGACGCGTTTCGATCGCATCATGGGGGTCCGCCGCCCGCGCCCGGATCCGGCGTTCCAGTTCGGCGCGGGATGGCGGCAAAATGAACACCCGCACGCAGTCATCGGGCAGCAGGCTCGCCAGACTGCGCGCGCCCTGCCAATCGACATCGAACACAACGTCGAGACCCCGGGCCAGCCGCTCTTCCACCGGCCGGCGCGGGGTGCCGTAGCACTTGCCGAAGACCTCGGCCCATTCGAGCAGCGCGCCCTCCTCTTTCAGGGCGTCGAAACGCTCCCTGCTCACGAAATGATAATGAACGCCGTCTGTTTCGCCTTCGCGGGGCGCGCGCGTCGTGAGCGAGATCGAGAGGCTCAGGCCCTCATCGCCCTCCAGAAGCAGGCGCGTCAGGGTTGTCTTGCCCGCGCCGGAGGGTGAGGACAGAATGAGGAGAAAGCCGCGGCGCGTCTCGCGGTTTTCGCCTTTGCCGAAGCCAGCATTCCCGGTGGTTGCCTGCGACATGTTCGGGTTTTGCGTTCGTCTTACGGATCGTGTCGGGATCCCGCAGCCATCCTGCGCCAGGCCGTTTGTGCCAGACTTGCGCGCTCCGTCCAATTCCAAAACGAATGGAGGCGCACATGGTTCGCCTAACGCTCGGGATTACGTCTCGGCAGGGGCATCTCGACCAGTTGGGCGGCTGAAGGTCCCGCCTCGGCCGCCGCCGCGCCTCCTCCTGGGGTGGGGCCGGGAACGGCTGACGTGGCCGCGGCAGCCTGCTGCTGGAGAGCCTCCTGGCGCGCTTCCTCTTCGCGGCGCTCGCGCTCGATCACGCGCCATTTGGCCACGTTCTTCTGATGATCGGCATAGCTGACGGCGAAAGCGTGGCCGCCCGTCCCGTCGGCGACGAAGAACAATTCGTCCGTCTCAGCCGGGCGAAGCACCGCTTCGATGGCGGCGCGGCCCGGATTGCCGATCGGCGTCGGCGGCAGGCCGGTATTGCGATAGGTGTTATAGGGGCTGGGCGCATCGAGTTCGCTGCGCAGGATCGGCCGCCCCAGCGCGCCGCGCCCGCCCGTCACGCCGTAGATGATGGTGGGGTCGGCGTCGAGCCGCATACCCTTCCGCAGCCGGTTGATGTAGACCGCCGCCACGCGCGGACGCTCATCGGCGCGCGCCGCTTCCTTCTCGACGATGGAGGCGAGATTGATCGCTTCCTCGGGCGTTTTCACGGGCAGGTTCTTGGCGCGGCCGTCCCACACGCTTTCCATGAACTTCTTCTGCTCGGCCTGCATGCGCCGGATCAGCTCAGGCCGCGACGTGCCGCGCGCGAAGCGGTACGTATCCGGCAGGAGCGTGCCTTCAGCGGGAATTTCGGTGATCTCGCCGGTGAGGTCCGGATGCTCGTTCAGCCGCTCCACCACCTGATAGCTCGTCAGCCCCTCGGGCACGGTCACGCTGTAGAGAATGGCCTTGCCTTCGACCAGCGTGTCGAGCACGTCGCGCAGGCTCGCGGTCGCCTTGATGTTGTATTCGCCCGCCTTGATCTTCCTGTGCACCTTGAAATAGTAGGCCGCGATCATGAAGGTCCAGCGATCGACGATGATCCCTTCCTTTTCGAGCCGGCGGGCCACGCTCTCCAGGCCGTCGCCGCGCGGGACCACGAAAATGGTCGCGTAATTCAAGGGACCGGGCCGGTCGAATTGGAGGCGCAGGAAATAGAACAGGCCGACGAGGGCGATTGAGCCGACGAGAAGAAGCGTGAGGAGCCTGTTGAGGAAGACGAAGACCGGGTGCTGCGGCCTCTGGCGGCTTCCGCGCGGCGGTTCGGGAGCACGGTCCGGCTCCAGAACCTCGGAAGGGCTTTTGGGCAGAACGGAGAAATTACGCTGGCCGCGATAGGCCGCCTTGTGCTTCGAGAACCGGCTGTCCCCATCCCAGTTGTAAACGTCGCCCGGCATGTGAACGCTACTCTTCCCTCTGTTCCGCCTTTCGACCAATCAATTATGGCGAAAGCGTGTGTCCCCCGTCCCGGCGAGGCATTTAATGCCATAGCGGCTTTTCGGGGCGCCGTTCAAGCCTGCGCTTCAGTCCGCGCGCCGCAGGATTAATGACGCGTTCGTTCCACCGAAGCCGAACGAATTGCTCAGGACCGTGTCGATCGGCTTCGATTTGGCCGCAAAAGGCACGAGGTCGATCGCCGTCTCGACCGAGGGGTTTTCCAGGTTCAGCGTCGGGGGGGCCACGTTGTGCTGGATCGAAAGTGCGGAGAAAATGGCCTCGACGGCGCCCGCCGCGCCCAGGAGATGCCCGGTCGCGGACTTCGTGGACGACATCGACAGACGGCCGGCCGCATTGCCGAAAAGCCGTTCGACCGCCGCGAGCCCGATCTCGTCGCCCCTCGGCGTCGAGGTGCCGTGCGCGTTGATGTAATCAATGTCAGCCGGGCCGATGCGGGCGCGATCGAGCGCGGCTTTCATGCAGCGATAGGCGCCGTCGCCGTCCTCGGAGGGCGCCGTGATGTGGTAGGCGTCGCCGGAGAGCCCGTAGCCGATGACCTCGGCGTAGATTTTCGCCCCACGGGCCTTCGCGTGCTCGTAATCCTCCAGCACGACGATGCCCGCGCCCTCCCCCATCACGAAGCCGTCGCGATCCTTGTCATAAGGCCGGGATGCGCGTTCGGGCTCATCATTGAAGTGCGTGGAAAGCGCCCGGCAGGCTGCGAAACCCGCGACCGCGAGGCGGCACAGCGGGCTTTCCGTTCCCCCCGCAACCATGACGTCAGCATCGCCGAACGCGATGAGGCGCGAGGCGTCGCCGATGGCGTGCGCGCCGGTCGAGCATGCGGTCACGACGGAGTGGTTCGGTCCCTTGAGACCATACTGGATGGAGACATAGCCCGAGGCGAGGTTGATGAGGCGGCCGGGGATGAAGAATGGGCTCAGCCGCCGCGGCCCCTTTTCCTGGAGCAGAAGCGCGGCCTTCTCGATGCCTTGCAATCCGCCGATGCCGGAGCCGATGAGTACGCCGGTGCGCGCCTGGCCTTCGCTGTCCGTGGGCTTCCAGCCCGCGTCCGTCAGGGCCTGTTCCGCCGCCGCCATGGCGAAGACGATGAAATCATCGACCTTGCGCTGCTCTTTCGGCTCCATCCAGTCGTCGGGATGGTAGGCGTAGGGGTCGTTGCCGCGCGGGATGAAGCAGCCGATCTGGCACGCGAGGTCGTCCACCTCGAACTCGGTGATGCGCCGCGCCCCGCTCTTGCCCTCGACGAGACGCGACCACGATCCGGGTACGCCGCATCCCAGCGGCGAAACCAGCCCCATGCCTGTTATGACCACGCGGCGCATGTCAACTCCCGGCAATCGTCTCATCATGAATCGGGGCGCAGAGCCGGCGAAGGCCGTTGTCCGCCACCGAACGCCTCAGACGCGCAGGCTGAACCAACCGGCCAGCCCATACGCATCTGAAGATCTTCAAGCGGCGTGCGACTCGAGGAACCGGATCGCGTCGCCCACGGTCTGGATCGTCTCGGCCGCGTCGTCGGGGATCTCGACCCCGAACTCCTCTTCGAACGCCATCACCAGCTCGACCGTGTCCAGGCTGTCCGCGCCAAGATCGTCGATGAAGCTGGCGTTCTCAGTGACCTTTTCCTGCTCGACGCCGAGATGTTCGACGACAATTTTTTTGACGCGTTCAGAGATGTCGCTCATGTTTGTTCCTCACGGTTCTCCCAAAAGATCAAGTGCCCTACGCACACTTGACGCCACGCCGACCTGCCCCAACGCCACAGACCGCTTGCATGTGGTTATTCACGCGCCGAGGCTGGTAGCATCGAAGGCAAATCCGGAAAAGCTTTTTCTAGACTGACAGCCCGCCGGTCCCTAGCCTGCGTTCACTTTCGACGTGAACCGAAAAGCGGCTGGCTGGCAAGTCTTTCCTCCCACGATTTCTGCTTCTCATACCATTGCCATGCCGCCATTCACATGCAAGGTCTCGCCCGTTACATAGCGCGCCTCGTCGCTTGCGAGAAAGACGACCGCCGCCGCCACGTCCTCGGGCTTTCCGAACACGCCCGCCGGGATGGCCGCAGCGATCGCCTCGGTCTGCTTGTCGGTCAGCGCGTGGGTCATGGGCGTTTCGATGAAGCCTGGGGCGATACAGTTCGCCGTGATGCCGCGCGAGGCGACTTCCCGGGCGAGCGACTTCGTCATTCCGACAAGCCCCGCCTTCGATGCCGCATAGTTGCCCTGGCCGGGATTTCCCACAACACCACTGATCGAGGCAATGTTCACGATCCGGCCCGTCCGCCGGCGCATCATGTTGCGCAGCGCGGCCCGGCACGCGACGAAGACGGAGGTGAGATTGACGGCGATCACGTCGTCCCATTCCTCGTCCCTCATGCGCATGAAGAGATTGTCTTTCGTGATCCCGGCATTGTTGACGAGGATGTCGAGCTGGCCCATCGCGGCCTCGGCCTCCGGGATGAGTTTCGCCACCGCAGCGCGGTCGCGCAGATCGCACGGCAGGACGTGCACGCGCTCCCCGATGGCCGCGGCCAGCGCATCCAGCCTTTCGCGGCGCGTGCCTGAGATCGCGACCGTCGCTCCCTGGCCATGCAGAGCGCGCACGATGGCTTCGCCGAGCCCTCCCGTGGCTCCGGTCACCAGCGCGCACTTGCCCGTCAGATCGAACATGATCTCTCCGCTTTCCTGATCAGGCCGCGGCGCGGCTTGCAAGCCACTCGCCGAAGGCTTTCACGTCGTCCGGCGTGCCGAAGCTGCGTGCGTCGAGCCGTGCGTCGATGCGGCGCGCGAGCCCGGTGAGGACGCGGCCAGCGCCAACCTCGAAAACAGTCGACACGCCCTGCCCGGCCATATAGGCGACCGACTCGCGCCAGCGAACGACGCCCGTGACCTGCTCGACGAGTTTTTCGCGGATCTCGGCGGGGTCGGACATGGGCAGCGCGCTGACATTGCTGATGACGCTCCGGCGGGGCACCTCGATCCGCGTTTCCGCCAGGGCTTCCGCCATGCGATCGGCGGCAGGCCGCATCAGCGCGCAATGGAACGGCGCGCTCACGCTCAAGGGGACTGCCCTGCGCACCCCATAATCCTTCGACACGGCGAGCGCACGCTCGATGGCGGCGGCGCTCCCGCTGATCACGATCTGGCCCGGCGCGTTGTCGTTGGCGACCTGACAGACCTCGTCTCCGGCCGCGACGGCCGCGATCTTCTCCGCCACGTCAACCTCGACGCCGAGAAGCGCGAGCATGGCCCCTTCACCCGGCGGTACGGCGGCCTGCATGGCCTGGCCGCGCAGCCGCAACAGCCGCGCCGTTTCCGTCAGGCTGATCGCGCCGACGGCGGCCAGCGCGGAGTATTCCCCGAGGGAGTGCCCTGCGGCGAAGGCAAAGCGCCCGGCTTCCGCTCCAAACTCGGCTTCGAGCACGCGCATCGCTGCGAGGGAAACGGCCATCAGCGCAGGCTGCGCGTTCTGCGTGAGCGTCAACTCGCTTTCGGGGCCATCCCACATCAGGGCTGACAATTTTTCCGAAAGCGCATCGTCGATTTCATCGAAGACCGAACGCGCGGCGGTAAAAGATGAGGCGAGATCTTTGCCCATGCCAACCGCTTGGCTGCCCTGCCCCGGAAATGTGAATGCAAATGTCATCGACGCGCGGCCGTCTGGCGTTTCCTGACGAGACTGTAAAGCTCTCTTGGTTGCTGCGCCAAAGACACGTTTCGGGTGATCCTGTCAAGCGGGGCCGCCTCGCAGGCTTTTCCGCCGCAGAAATCTATTGCGATGCCTGCAATTTCGCTTATTTTGCGGAAATGCCTTGGCCGGAGGCTGAACGGAATTCGGCGAGCCCAGCCATCCCTCACGGTGCGACGGGTGACCAAACCGGACGCTTAGGCGACCCCGGTGAATTTCGGTGTTTCCGCTCTGCTGAGAACCTTTGAGCCTTTCCGCTGAGACTGTCAGACCGGGCTCGACAGGGGCTATGCGCCAGGGAAGCGAAGGACTAGGAAAGGCAGGATACCATGCCGCTTTACGAGCATGTTTTCCTTGCGCGCCAGGACGTTACGGCGCAGCAAGTCACCGGACTCATGAACACGTTCAAAGCCGTCATCGAAGAGAATGGCGGCACCATCGGTAAGCAGGAATATTGGGGCGTCAAGTCCCTCTCGTACAAGATCAAGAAGAACCGCAAGGCGCATTACACGCTGTTCAACATTGATGCTCCGCACACCGCGGTCGCGGAAATGGAGCGGCAGATGCGGATTTCACCGGACATCATCCGTTTTCTCACCATCCGGGTCGATGAACTCGACGAGAAGCCGTCGGCCATGATGCGCAAGCAGGACGACCGGGATCGGGACCGGGGCGATCGCGGCGGACGCCCGCCGCGCCGATTCGACCGCGATGGCGGCGGCGGCCGTGATTTCGGCGGGCGCGACCGCGACCGTGACCGCGAGGGGCCGCGCTTCGGCTCC
>CAZNAH010000008.1:0-257 GCA_964570735.1 uncultured Hyphomicrobiaceae bacterium
CGGACCCCAGGCGACGAGTTCATCCACGCGCTCGCCCGCATCCGGCGTGCCGGGGCGGGCGGATCGCACGAGCTTGAGGATAGCCTCCACGACGCTGTCGCCCGCGGGGATCTGCCGGATGAGCCGCTGTGCGGCCTGCACCTCCTCCGCGGTCAGCACGGCCTCGACGCGGCGCTCCTCGACGCCCGTCGTGGAGAACAGCATCTTCCGCTCCGCATCCGCGCTCGGAAGAGCGTCGTGTAGGGAAGAGTGTATGC